>JAFDYE010000384.1 GCA_018267585.1 Bacteroidota bacterium | reverse complement strand
ATCCTTAAGAACTATGTGATCATGGGCGAACTGGGACTGGACGGAACCATTCAGCCCATCAAAGGCGCCCTCCCCATCGCCATTCAGGCCCGAAAAGAACAGTTTCAGGGACTCATCCTACCCCGGGCCAATGCCACCGAAGCCGCAACTGTCAATCAACTGAAGGTATTTGGCTTTAGCCATCTAAGAGAGGTCATCGCCTTTCTGCTGGATACGGACAAGGTCCAGCCGGTCTCCATAGATACCCGGGGACAGTTCAACGCAGCGCTGCCCTTGCTTGACGTTGACTTCAACGAAGTTAAAGGACAGGAAAGCATAAAAAGGGCCCTCGAGATAGCGGCGGCCGGAGGACACAATGCGATCCTGGTCGGTCCCCCCGGAGCAGGCAAGACCATGCTCGCCAAACGGCTTCCCACGATCCTCCCTCCCCTAAGCCTTCAGGAAGCGCTGGAGACAACAAAGATCCACAGCGTAGCCGGAAAATTGTCCGGAAATGCTACCCTCATTTCCCAGCGCCCCTTTCGAAGTCCCCACCACACCATCTCCGGCAACGCCCTGGTCGGAGGAGGCAGCATCCCCCAGCCAGGAGAGATCTCGCTCGCCCACAATGGCGTCCTCTTCCTCGACGAACTCCCGGAATTCGCCAGGAGTACGCTGGAAGTCATGCGTCAGCCCATGGAAGACCGACGCATAACGATCAGCCGGGCAAGAATGTCAGTAGAGTTCCCTTCCTCCTTTATCCTGCTGGCATCTATGAATCCATGCCCCTGCGGCTACTACAACCACCCCGACAGAGAATGCACCTGCCCGCCGGGCGCGGTATCGAAATATTTGAATAAGATATCAGGCCCCTTGCTCGACCGGATCGACCTGCATGTGGAAGTGGTGCCCGTGCCCTATGAACTTCTGGGACAACAGCGTCGGGGCGAAAGCTCGCTGCAGATACGGCAAAGAGTAATGACTGCGCGCGAGATACAACGACTGCGTTACGAAAGCTCGACGGTCCGGGATCCGGCCGGCCGGAAGCAGGCTGCCATCTTCTCTAACGCACAGATCAGCAGCCGCCTTATACACAATTTCTGCCGCATAGACGCGGCCGGTGAACGCCTCCTGTACGACGCCATGCGCAAGTTGAAGCTGTCCGCCCGCGCACACGACCATATCCTCAAGATCAGCCGGACCATCGCCGACCTCGCCGCCAGCGAAAATATCAACAACGATCACCTCGCAGAAGCGATACAGTTCAGAGGCCTCGACAAAGAAGGGTGGGCGGGGTAGCCGCGGCCCGGCGCAACACTCCCCGGCCAACCCCGTGATCGGGCATTCGCCTCCACGATCATATCTCCTTCGCCAGCGGAAAATCAATGGGGATCTTCGTTAGCCGGAAAATGTAATTGGTAAAGCTCATCACATTGATAAGAACGAACAGATCCATCAACGCCGCCTCTTTATAGCCCAGCGCATAGAATTCCTCGATGAGGACATCGCTGACCGCGCCCTTATTTTCAATGGCCGAACGCACAACGCCATAGATCACCTGCCACTTCTTGTCGGAGTGGGTACCTGCCCGGATAGCGAGCGTGTCCTCTTCCTTCCAGCCGGCTTTGATCGCAGACTGCGTGTGCGAAGCCAGACAGTATTCGCAGCCATTCAACTGTGAAACGATCAGATAGACCGCCTCCCGTTCCCTCGCATGGAAAGTATTCTTGGCCTGTGCGCGGACATACTGAGTGTACGAGCTCAACGCATTGCCGGAATAGCCGATGGTAGCATAAAGATTGGGCATCATTCCCATCGCCTGCCTGAACTGGTCGAAGATAGCCTTGGTTTCTACGGACACCTGCTCATATACTGGTACTGCAAAAGATGACATATCGGAAAATTTAAGTTCATACTACCAAACATTCCTCCTCTTTCCACGCGCCCGTTATTCTTCCCCTCTCTTCCTACCAATCATTCTTTAGCGAAAGATTCGTCCTCTCCGGAGTCTTCGCTTCCTCGATCCAGTTAGGGTCATACCATACAAAAAAATACAGCCAGATCGTTCTGGACAAACGCATCAGCAAAGGCTGCATCAGAACCAGAAGAACACCGTTGATCCCCATCCACCAGAAAACCCGGTTATCGTGAAGAGACATTCCGATAAGCACCTTCCATGCAACAAATGTAGCGACGCAAAGCGCCACAGAAAGTGCATAGCTTACAAAACCAGTTCCGTAAAAAAAACCGACTTCTATCTCGAACTGCTGCCCGCAGACCGGGCATTTATCATACATCTCCATGAAATGCTTGAGCCGGTAAGGATTGCTGTATTTGTATAAATTTCCTCTGCGGCAACGGGAACACTTATTACGCAAAACGCTCCCGATAAGGCTGGGTTTATGATCATGGTGGTCATATACTTTGTTCGCAGCACACATATAAATGATTTTACACAAAGGTACCGACCCGCCCCAACCTCCATATTGTGCTTTTGATGAATTAAATGGTACTTTTCATCATTTCTTCCTGTTCTTCTTCTTTGAACCGCCGCCAGACCCCACCTTACCACCCGTCCCCGAATTACCACCGGTCCCGGTTTTACCCCTGGCCTTCGCACCACCCACCTTTCCGGCTGCCGGAGCAACCTTCGGCGTAACAGCCTTCTCACCCCCACCCGCGACAGCGCCAACGGCCAGATTCTTCCCCCCGGCAACCTCCCAGCCCGATATCCATCGCGAAAGCCGGAGCACCAGCTCGTTGTTGGCCAGATAGAAAAGAAGCAGCGGCACTATCTTAAAGATAGCGCGCTTGGTGGTCTCCGTCAGATTGAACATAGGGAGAGCAAAACCCATAAAGCCCAGGGCAAGATAGACGACCACGACCGCATACAGCCAAAAACAGGCCTCCCTGGTAAAACGGCGGACAAAGACCAGCTCGGCCACGAACAGCGCGCAGGCAATATAGAACAGGTATCCCCACAGATGAATAGAAAAACTTCCGAACAGAAGCTTGCTGACGATATCGCCATATCGCTGCAGCAGGGGATGCCAATCACTCAAATTATTATTAAGCAGTGCACCGATATCATAGTGCACAGGCAGGTAGTGGTTGATATAAAGCTGCACCGGTAGATAATACCCCACCAGCGAAGGCAGCAAAAAGAACAGCCCGGTCAGCGCCATCTTTTTCAGCACCGCTCCACCTTGAACCTTCATTCCATCACCGCCCCTGCCCGCGCCCCCCTCTCCGGCGTTCCCCATAAGTCCCGAGGCAACCGTCCCCATACCTCGCGCGACAGCGGAACCGCCCCGGACAGCCATCCTCCACTGCACCCAAAAGATAACCGGAAGAAAGAGCACCACCAGAACCAGCGTCTCCGACCGGATATAAGTAGCAATTCCCAATAACAACCCGGCAAAAAAGATCATCGCCGGAGCCCCCGGCCGGGCAGCATGCAACCGGGCGACGGACCCCGCCGAACTCGCACCCGGCGGCGACCCGGTCCCAGCGAACCCGCCTCCCGCCAGACCCTGATACAAAAAATACAGCCCCAGACAAAAAAAGACCATATTGCTATAGTCATACAGGATCATGAACGTATATGCATAGATCTCCGGCGCCATCATGAACAGCAACGACAACAATCCCGCCAGCACCGGGTGCAGCCGCTCCCTCAAAGCATGATACAGAAAGACCGTAAACGAGATAAAGACCACACACAACCAAACCTGCCCGAACGGAAAACCCGCCAGTTTGTAGATGACCTGCAGGCTGATCAGAAATGGCGATTTGAACTGGTTGTTCGTCGACCACAGGTCAAGCCTGAAAAATGAATTGATCATCGTCTGCTCCCGCACCGTATACTCTGCGATCGTCTCCGGTCCCGAAAGCGCATCCCGCGAAGTAGGCGGCCAATAATAACATCGCCATACGCTGACAAAGATCAGAAACCCCAGGACAAGCCAGTAAGGCACCTCATAAAGCCGAACCCGAAACCGCACGGGACGAAAAGGCTGCAAAAAAACGGCGAGCCCCGAATGCCGCATCCTCAGAAAAGAAGGAATATTCAGCAACAACGCTACCAGCGCCAGCGCCCCGAATACCGTCGGCCCCGTGATAGTAATATATAGCAGCTGGAGCACGAACGGTACAAAAGAAGCCACGGCCACCCCCAGCAACAACGACAGCGTAACCATATAAGCAGGCTTCAGCCTGATCCGGAAAAGCGTGAGGATCCCAAACCCCGACACCCAAAAACAGACCAGCAATAACAGGAAGAGGATCATCGGCATGACTTACAGTATTGGTGGGTATTTTTTAAAACTCTCCAGTATCTGCTGCAGCTGCCCGGGTGACTTGATCTCGTCGAGAGTAACCCCCTTGTTCTTGGTTATCCTGACGATAAAATTGGCTTTTCTTACGTCCGGAGAATTGGTCCAGACCCCCTCCAGCCCGGTGTAATAATAAAAGACCGCCGGCTCCGGAGCCCGGACATTATTGTAGATATGCAGCGAATCCCGGTAATAGCTGTTCGGCTCAAAAAGGATAATGGCGTGAGGCATATTCTTCTTCTCGACAACCTCCTTGACCCGCATGGAGATCGTGTAAACGACGCCATACCGTGCCGTTTTAATAGCCACCTCATCCCCGGGGTCATCCTTTTCTTTCAGGAAATCGAACCAGTACTGACGGGGCTTGCCATCGAACCATTCCTTGTAATAGCCAGCATTCAGCACAACCAGCACCAGGGCGCAGGATACAAGAGTCAATAAGAAGCCTTTCATAAACTCCAAATTACTCCTTTTTTCCAACTCCAACTACGGACAGACCGACACGATTGAATACGGCCCGGTCCGCGAGACGAAAAAGACCGACAAGCCTGTCATATAGGTTCATCTCCCACTCCCTTATCCGCTGTTCTCTAAAGATCGTTCCAAATATGAACCACCCCAAAATACCTCCCAGATTGTAATACCAGATCCGGACAATAGAAAACTTTGTGGAAAGCAGCCGTTCCATCGACCGGCGGTCATATCGGCGATAATGCCCCAATTGCCTGTCCAGTCCATTGTAAAGCAATGGGTACGCTGGCATGAGAAGGACCAGGCGCCCGCCCCGCGCAAGAAGCTTATGACAATTGGCGATCGCCAGCCTGTCATCCCCAATATGTTCCATAACGTTAAGAGCGAACACCGTATCGAAACTTCCCAGCAAATAGGCATACTTACGCCCAAAATCCTTATCGGCAAGATCGATCTTAATGACCCCATTGATCAGTAGCTCCGATGAAAAACTTTTCTGAAGATAGTCGCAGTACTCGTCGCTGTAATCGCTTAAGGTCAGCGATATCCCGTTCCTGACGAACTGCGAAGAAATATTTCCGATACCGCTGCCTACTTCAAGGATCCGCCCCCGCATATAGGGCCGTACCATCCGGAATATCCAGGCATTCAGGCGATCGGCGCCCTTTATGTTCTCCAACGTGGACAACCCGGTCGCGTTCGCTTGTACAAATCGGTCCTTATTCATTGGTCATTTCGCGAAAATATTATATTTCAAAATGCAATAGATCGCCCGGAACCCGTCTTTCAATTTAGGTTTAGCTATTTGCTACGCGCTAATAATAGTTGAATTGAAGCTAAAGGATAAAATACGATCCGATATCAGGCTATTTTTTTTTCAGCCGCAGCCCGTTCAGAATGAGAGGCCACCGCACCTTCCGCCGGAATGGGCTTGTCTTTGTTAAAAAGAGAAGTGATCATGAGAAAACCCGTCTCCACCATGATCCGGACGTCGAGCACAAAACTGACATTCCGAACATAATACGCATCCCACTGATAGCGGCGGAATATGCTGGCAAATGTCGTCGCGGGCCCGCGACAGCCGCGCACCTGGGACATACCGGTGATACCCGGACGAACAAGATTCCTGAACTTATAGTTGGTGACGACCTCGGCAAAATCCCGCGAATCCTTCAACATATGCGGCCTGGGACCGACAATGCTCATATGCCCGAGCAGCACATTGACGAACTGCGGTAGCTCGTCAATACCCGTATTACGGAGGAACTGGCCGACTCTCGTGACACGCGGATCGTTCCGGACCGCCTGGCGTGTATCCGCCGCATCGTTCACATACATCGTCCTGAACTTATAGCACCAGAACGTACGGCCCAGGAAACCAACCCTCTTTTGCTTGAAGAAAATTGGTCCCTTTGAGTCCAGCTTTATCAGGACGATTATAACGGGAAGTAACCAGGGAAAAATTAAAAGAGTGACCGTCGAGGCCACAATTATATCGAAAATCCGCTTTAAGACCAGGTAACCCTTACGTGCTTCAATAAACTGACGGATCGTATGCGCCTTCTCATCTTCCCATTTGTGCTGATGGTAAATACTAGCTTCCAGACTTGTCGTATTGCGCATGCTGATAGGATGATTAAATTTCTTCCGGCCGTCCGGTTAACGAATAAATAAGCTTTCTAGTCTATTCGTAAGCAGACAACCTTAAAAAACTTGCAAAAAAAGCGAATTATTTCCAATTCCTATATACCACTTAGTGGTAGTTTCGCAAGTCTATACTCAGGAATCTCAGGACAGCGGCACTGTATCGATCGTTGCACCAAATAAAAGAACATTTTCCATAAAATCTTTTAAACCAGATTATTAACAGCTCATTAACCCTGCGCGTTCCAACGGCCTGTACTCTTTTTAACCTGGCAGGCAAAAAAAACGTAATGTTAAAAACCAGGTGATGAACATTCCGGCCATTTCACCTGTTCATTTTTACTTACCTTTGTAAATCAATAAGCTAAACCTAACCAATGGAAGAAAGGAAGAAACCTGCTTACGATTTCTGCCTGCTAATTCCTTACTACAATAACCTTCCCGGCCTGATCAGCTCGCTAAAGAGCATCGATTACGATTCCTTGGCATATGTCTTGCTAATTATAGATGACGGAAGCAAAGAACCGCTTCTTAGAGAGGATATCCTTCCTTATCTGCCTCTGCCTTTATCCATCACAATCCTGCGGCTTGGAGAAAACCAGGGTATCACCGTAGCCCTCAATACGGGGCTAAGGTGGCTCAAAGAACAGCAGTGCTGCCGGTATATAGCCAGGCTGGACTGCGGTGACCTTTGCGCGCCCCAACGGTTCGTACGCCAGGTACAGTTCCTGGATGCACACCCGGGTGTCGCCTTGCTCGGCACCTGGTGCATCTTTAAGAATTTCGGCACGGGCGAATCCTATCGCTACATGACCCCTACGGAATATAAAAGCATCCTAAAAGAAATGCATTTTAGAAATGTTTTTATCCACCCTACCGTCATGTGGCGGACTGATACTATAAGAAAAATAGGGGTTTACCCTGAGAATTTTCCCCACGCGGAAGATTATGGCTTCTTTTATGAAATAATTTCTACAGCTGAAGCCGCGGTTTTGCCGGAGGCTCTTGTCATATGTGAGATCAACCCGCAGGGAATATCCCTGCATTACCGGAACGAACAGCTGAAAAGCCGTATAAAAGTGGTCAGGCAATATGGAAACAACTGGCTGCTCCGTCTAATCGGGGTATTGAAATTGTCGATTTTACTGGTTATTCCATATAAAATGATACTGGAAGTTAAAAAGCTGGCATACGGAATTAAACGTAATGACGTTAATTAGGTCAGATTGCTTCTGAAATAAAATAAAAGTTTATAAATACGAAACGCTCGCCGTAGGAAAAGATATAGGGAATCGTATTTAATGACACCTTATCAGAAAAACCGATGAAAATAGTACATGTTGTCGAACCTTTTGCCTCTGGAATTGCCACGTTCGTTAGATCGTTGGTAGAGAATCTGCAGGACGATCTTCATATTATCGTACATGGCGAACGCCAGCACCTGATGACCTCCGCGGAGGTAAAGCAACGCTTCCCCAAGGGTAATGTGCGCTTTATACGTTGGAAATCAGCCCAAAGGGAAATTAGCTTCCGGAAGGATACTGCCGCATTTATGGAGCTCTATACCATTCTTAAAAGGCTCAAAAAACAGGTTCATATCGACGCCGTACACCTCCATTCATCGAAAAGCGGCTTTCTCGGAAGGGTCGCCTGCCGCATGGCCGGTATAAATACTGTTATCTATACCCCCAACGGAGCCCCGTTCTTT
Source organism: Bacteroidota bacterium (assembly GCA_018267585.1). Lineage (GTDB taxonomy): Bacteria > Bacteroidota > Bacteroidia > Chitinophagales > Chitinophagaceae > Puia. The sequence goes on along the minus strand of JAFDYE010000384.1, from coordinate 6,888 downwards.
GTCGGTAACAGCTCATTCAGCAATTTCCTCTACAAACAGCTCGAAAGACTCGGATCCATTTTCGGCGGCCGGGTAGTTTGCTGCAGCCCATCCGAATTGAAAGCTTATAATGCAATAGGAATAAAAGCTTTAAATATTAATAATGGCGTCGATATAGAAGAACGCCCCGCTGGTCCCCTGCCTAGATTAAGCCCGGTCGACAGATCGGATAAAAAGAGCCGGCCTGAACTCAAACCCGGCAAGTTTCGCATCGTGACCAGCGGCCGCATCGAAGACCAAAAAAATCCTGCCCTTTTCAATTCAATAGCAAAATATTTCGAAGAATTTCACGACTTCGAATTCCTTTGGATAGGAGAAGGCGCGGACCGTGACTTGCTGACAGCCAGGAATATCGTTACTACCGGTTGGTTATCAACGGAAGACACCAAGTGCCTTATCGCTGCCTCCCAGGTCTATTTGTCTACCTCCGTCTTCGAAGGACTGCCTTTTGCGGTACTCGAAGCCCTGGCGCTCAAAAAACCAGTATTGCTTACGGACTGTGTCGGCAATAGGGACATCGTCAACAAACGCCTGAATGGAGACCTCTTCACTACTGAGGACGAAGCGATTGTAAAGATCCTCCAATACCATAATAACCGCGACATGCTCCAGATCATGGGGGAATACTCCCAGCAACACTGCGAACAGGAATTTGATGTATACTCGACATTTACATCGTATAGAAGCCTGTACAAAAGTTAATAAGACGTTACTCTGACCGTTAATATTGATTTTATTGGTCTTTTTGAACGAAAAACCTAATAAATTTGCGGAAATGTATTCTGTGATCGACAACAATGAAGATAAGGACCTCGAATTGCATTCAATCCATATAAGCCTCGAAAAAATAAAGGCCTATATGGAGAATGAGATCACATTCAAACAGGATCTTATCGGAAAGCAGGAAGAACAGATCCGCCAGCTCAAAGCGCGCCTTGACGAAAAGGACGGCCTCGTCCAACGTCTCGAAGGCCAGCTCCTCGAATGCCGTCAAACCAATGAAGGAACCCGACAGCTGATCAACAAGCTCCTTAGCGATATCAGCGGCTACCAGAAAGACATCGAATGGTATAAACGAACCTTCGAAAAAAGAAGTTTCCCCGGAATACTAAAAGAAAAACTCTTCCGGGGAAAAAGACCACATTAATTTCATAATTCCATTTCTATTAACGGCAATTCCGGATAACGGCACAAAAACTGCTATGTTATCTCCAAATTGTTGTGCAATGCAAATCCAGGAACACCTTGAAAGCATTCAAAAGATCCAGGATCTTACCATCGGATCGGAAGAGCTGCTGGCCATTGTACGTGACTGGCCCGAGTATGACGAGCTGAATGACAAAATTGTCGACCTGATGCGCCCGTTCGCAAGCTATCTGAACGGGAAATCCGTCTTGGAAATTTCAGCCGGCTACGGTACCATGACCAGATTCTTCGGGGAAAACGGAATATCCGTACTTGCCCTGGAAGGCCATCCGGAAAAGGCTGAGTTTGCAGCTGCCAGATGCAGGGACTTGGCAACGGTTACCATCACCTGCACATCTTTTGAAAATTACGGACCAGAGACCCGCTTCGATATTATTACCTTTACTGGCGGTCCGGGACATGTCAACCCTTTCGAAGATTCAGGCCGCATCAATTTCCCTTTGCTGAAAAAGGCAGCCGATCTGTTGAATGACAACGGTATCCTGATTCTGCCAGTACCAAACATCTTCGCCAATAACGTCCCCGGACAGGCAACAGATCCTGCAATCGATAAGCAAAGCATTGCCGACATCTTTAAAAAAGTAGGCCTTGGACACACCGAGTTCCTCTACCCCTTTCCCGGTTGTCAGCTGCCCCAGATCATTCTGAAAGAATCTGCACTAACCATCAAGGAATTTAATACATCCAATCTGCTCTTGCCCATCGCAAGCAGCAGCGACTCCTCGGGCATGTCAGTGTATCAGCTGATGCAGGAACCGATAACCCCGAGCGTAATAGGATCCCTGTCAAGCTCATTCCTGCTCATCGCCGGAAAAGATGCCTTTTCGATAACAGCCAGCAATATCCTCGGCTTTTCATATAGCTCCAAGAGAAGAAAAAGATTCTGCAAGGCGAATTACTTCATCCAAGGCTTTGACGACCGGCTCCTTGTAAGAAGGGAAAAACTATATCCGCAGTCCTGGTGCTCCACAGACGGAGAGATCACACAGGTGGTGCAAGACGAAGCTCACCAGGAAGGCACGCTATATTTTATCAGACTGCTCGAAATCGTCGGCAATCAGGGCTGGTCGATCGACGACGTCGTCAAATGGGCTTCCTTCTATTACCAGCTCCTGAAAAGGCTCTCTTTTGAAAGAGACGGCCAATCCCTTTTACAGGGAAAATATGCAGACGCTGTACCCTTTAACATGATAGAGAACAAAGACGGTATAAGCCTGTTCGACCTCGAATGGAAGATCAATACCCTGCTACCCCTCCATTATGTTTTCTTCCGGGGTCTTTTTCATTCCTTCGGCAGGATCGCCACCTTCTGTAGACCTGCACCCGGTACTCCCGATCGCATACTAACGCTCATCACCGAGATCGCAGGACACTTCTTTGACCAAAGCCGCAACATGATCCCGGATTTTCTCGAGAGAGAAAAAAGATACTTCGGCTCCATCCTGCCCGGCGGAAATTATAGCCTGCACGATTTCCCTTTAAATTATTTGTAAGCGCCCCGCGATAAATATCCCGCCCCAACTTGACCAATTCCTTATTAAATAAGGATTGTATCCGATTATCTATAGGTGGAATTAAAAAAATACCATTAATTTGCAAATTGCCGGAATTTTCAATAAGACCCTGAACATATACTAAACTAATTTACTACATAAAAAAATACCTACCAATACTATTGAATCCTTCGTTCGAAGGCAAATTCAAGCAACCTGATCAACACTATAATCTTTAAACCAACGCACTATGATATCTGGTCCATCCTCTGATGGAAATAAATTACTTACCAGGCAGGAAAACTTCAAAATATTACACCAGGGCCCCTCTGGCAGCACAAAAAAACTTTGCCTGTTCGCTTCGTTTAGTTTTACCGGTCAGGTTAACGATTATGTTTTTTATTACCTCGAACAAATACGGAAAGCAGGTTACGAAATATTCTTTATCTCAACCCGGTCGCTTACCGACGAATGCATCCACCAACTGGCCAAATCCTGCCAGATGGTCATCGAACGGCAAAATGAAGGACTTGATTTTGCCTCCTGGCAAACCGCCCTGAAGCTGATAGACTATGGCAAAGACTGTGAGGCCATATTATTAGCGAATGACAGCGTCTTTGGACCATTTCATTCGCTTTCTGCAATTATATCGTCGGTTGAAAAGAGGTTTGATGTTTGTGGAATGACAGATAGCTACGAAGTGGACTATCATATCCAAAGCTATTTTCTTCACTTCAATAAAAAAGTCATTTCAAGCGCCGTTTGGCGGGATTTCTGGCAAGCGATCGACAGCAAACTTGCAAAGACCGATATCATCAATGAATATGAGGTCGGTCTTTCAACCCGGCTGATAAAGGCCGGATTCAAGGTCGGTGCTTACGCACCCATTGATCTGGTTTCGCGCAGCGTATCTGACCCATCACGTTTTGTCAACTCCTCTATTGCCTACTGGCGCGAATTGATCGAGAAATTCCAGTTTCCCTTCCTGAAAAGAGAGATACTGATCAATCCGACTGTAAGCAAAGTCTACTGGCACCTCGGAAGGTATATTAGTCTCAACAGTTGGAGGAAAGTGATCCAGACCGAGACGACCTATCCGATAAGGATGATCGATAACTTTTTGGCAGACTATACCCGACACTATTCGGTTGGCTCGAAAAGGGCCAAGGTTCAGAAAAAAAAGATCCTGTTCCTCGCGCACACGGCGGAAATAGGCGGCGCGCAAAAAGTATTGCTGAACTTTCAGCGATGGCTTTCCCACAATACCGACATTCCCTTTGAAACGATATTTTGCTATTTCGCAGAGCGCGAAGCGATGGCCGATGAATTCTCAGCGCTCGGGACTACCACCCGGTTTTGGGCATTGCAGGAACATGAAAAAACCGAACTCAAGGACCGCCTTGCTGAAGAGCAGATCGGACTGGTGTTCTCAAATACCTTCGTCAATGTAGAAGTGCAGAAATTCGTCTCCTTTTTAAAAGCGCCCCAGATCGTTTTTGGCCATGAGCTAAAATATGTGCTTGACAGATTCCCGATCATAAAAGACAACGAAGAATGGATCAGGCAAAACGTGAACCATTTCATCGCATGCGCAGGCGTTGTAAAAAATATGATCATCGACTATTTTGGGGTCAATCCCACAGATGTCAGCGTAATCAATGAATTCATAGAGGACGTCGGCGAAAAGATCAGTCAAAAAAACAATCCCAAAAAAGACCTTCCCAAATACGGCATACCGTCCAACGCATTTATCGTCGGCATGTCAGGCACTTTCGAATGGAGAAAGTCTGCAGATCTCATACCGGTGATCGCGAACACCCTGTGCAGTCGCCATCAGGACATTCACCTCGTCTGGGTCGGCGCGGATAAAAGCTCCGATCTTTATAAAAGCATCCAGCTCGACCTCGAAAAGTCGGGGCTTGGAGAAAAGGTTCATTTCTTTGCCAAACAAATGAACCCTTATCCGATATATTCCGCTTTCGACGTATTTCTGATGCCTTCCCGGGAAGACCCTTTTCCGCTCGTAAATCTCGAAGCCGGACTTCTTGGTAAGCCCGTTATTTGTTTTGAAGGCTCCGGAGGATCGCAGGAATACGTTGGGTTCGGTACCGGTAATGCCATCCCTTATATGGACTTCAATGCCCTGAAGACAGCCGTTTTTGACTACTATAACAACCCCGATCAGCTCAAACTGGCGGCCGTATCCATCCCTCCCATAGTCAGAAGCAATTTTTTGACGGCTGTCCAGGCGCCCCGGCTTCTCGAAAAAATATCTGATTTTTATGACGTCAACGAAGTGGTTCCCGATCTTTCTGCAAGGGTCACCATAATGACACACATCTTTTACGATACTACCTGGAATGAGTTCAAACAAAAGCTAAAGAACTTCGAGAACGAGAATACCAATTTGTTGTTTAGCATCAGCGAAGACTGCCTCATAAAAGAAAAGATCGTCGAAGACATCAGACGAACCTTCAACAACGCATATGCCCTGATCACCTCGAATGTAGGCAAGGATGTCGGCGGGAAAATGGCGCTCATCGACCTTTACCTTACCCTGGGCCTCTCTTCTGACTATATCATCCTCCTCCACGACAAACAAAGCCCGCAGACACTCGTCGGAGATTCATGGAGAAAGAACTTATTAAAGATTCTTGACCGCCGCAACACCCCTCATATTCTTCATTTGTTCGAAAACGATCAGAAGATCGGCGTGATTGGTGCAAAAGAGCACATCATCAATGAATGGGACAACAATACTCAAAAATTCCGGCACAATGATGACCTGGTCAAGACTTATTTGAAAAAATATAATATCAGGCTTCAGCACCATGAATATATTTCCGGAACTATGTACTGGATGAGAGCATCCATCATCGAATCCTTCTTCAAAAAGAATAACCCTATCGAGCTAAGATCCGAACTCGAGGCCGGGAATGTCCTGGACAACCACGGCTCCACGATCGCCCATACCTGGGAAAGAATGTTTTGTTGGCTGGGGGCCAACCAGGGGTATAAAATTCATGGGATCTAAATTGTAATATGATGTTCGAATATGCCTTCTTCATGCAGAATTTTTTCGAGGATCTATTTGTTCCTAAACTGAAGAACCATTCCATTATTATTCCATGGGACATACAGTTGTTCACGGAAAAGAAAAAGCATCTCACAGCCTTGTATAAGGCCGAGACGAATTTTTGTATCTCATTTAGCAAGCATAAATGGCCGTTTCACCGGCCCAAACAGCAAACGGAATTAATGCACTCCCTTTCTGCATTTTTTTTCCTGCCGAACTACCTTAAAACTTCCGATGCACCCGTCCTGCTGACCGATATAATGCCCGAAAAAGAGCTGGATCTATATGTGCTGTGGGCAAAAGTCCAAAGCCTGCTTGAAAAACAAGGTTTTCCTTCCCTTTCCGTCAGCCATATCGACCAGTCCGAGGTTGAAAGTGACGTCTTCTACTTCTCCGGGAACCTCAACAATGCGCTGAACCAGGACAACACGGACTTGAGCTGGTTCCCCGACGAAGTGATTAACAACCAGTCATTCAATAAGAAGATACTTATCTATACCACCTCGCAAACCGATTTTCAGAAAAAGCTGGAAGCCCTCGAAACATTCGAAAACGATTTTTTGGCCACGTCGGCAAGCCTTGCCAAGGTGCTGACCGTCGAACAGGACATCTACAGCCAATACCTCAAAACTCAGTCGGATAATAAAAAACTGAGATTTCACATCGCCAATCACAAGGACTATGTAAAGATCCTGAAAGAAACGACCTCGTGGCATGTCGATGCCTATAACAGGATATCATCCAGCTCAGCACCTCTCCATATTGACACCAATGACCCGGAACTGGCTATCAGAATTAACGAACTGCACAAACAGATCGCCTGGCTGCAGAATAACAAGGACGAAATATTCCAATGGTATCAAAAGGAGTATGAGGTCTTACCGATGTGGTATAAACGCTTTGGCCACATACTAAAAGTTCTTATGGGCAAAAGAAAGTTAAAGTCTCTATTAAAATAACATGAATTATTGGTTGCCAACATCCAAGTTTCCCCCATTCCATGGAGGAGGAATCAGTACATATGCCAGGCAGAACGCAGAGATCTTTGCAGCTAATGAGCACAATGTGACCGTT
>JAFDYE010000383.1 GCA_018267585.1 Bacteroidota bacterium | reverse complement strand
GTCTCGCTTCGCTCGACTGGCGCCTCCTGGACCTCCGCGTCAATTTACATTCCCCCCTCCCCCCTAAATCACCTCAATCTACCCAATATCATCAACCCCAAACACCCCACCTACCCCCCGACATTCATCTTCTTGCTCTCCTCATAGTTCATTTCCCTGTAACCCGAACTGGGCAGATCGAATCTTGAAGCTGGAACAGGATTCAGATTGATCCTCGAGATCCGGTACTGTATCCGCACATTCCCATTCGTCAGCTCATATTCCAACGGCAGCCCGTCCAGGGTCCGGAACGCCGGATCATAAAGGCGGTTCTCCGGAACGATATCCCGCGTATAATAGACGGATATCAGCATCCCCGACTTCGTCTGGCCCGTCGCCTTCACACACCGGTACCCTGCGATCTCCTTCGTCTCGCCGGTATTCTTAAAAACAATGCCCTCATACATCTGGTTCTTCTCTGACCAGTTCTGCGGGTTCAGACGGATCAACAGCTTCTGCCCGCTGACCTCTTTCAGAACGACGGCAAAACCCGTATTGGCATCAAATATAACAGTGGAAGAGAATAGCGCATTCCTCATCTCCGACCGGGACTTATTGCCCTTGATATAGACGGTGTGCGACGCAGCCCCGATATCATCAGACTTGACATTCCCGATAAAGACAGAATAGTCATATATAAGCGTAAGCTCTGATATCTTTTTCTGGGCCAATAGCCCCTGCGACAATAAAAGACTACAACAAAAAAGGGTCGTATAGATCGGATTTTTCATAAAATCCGTTAAAAATAAGAAAGACCCTCCACACTTGCAAATCACCCAGCCATCCCCCAAATAAACCATTCCTCCCTCCCCACAAAATCACCCAACCTATCCCATCTCCACCCCATCTCCACCCCCACCCGCACTCCCCACCCGCACTCCCCACCCACAACCCATGCCCCATCCCACCCACAACCCACACCCGACACCTACACCCACAACCGACACCTACACCCACAACCACCTCCACATCCCCACACCTCCACCCTCTCCCCCACTTCGGGATCCGGCCCGGGGCCTGCGAGGCGTGCCGCGGAGCCGCCTTTCGGCCGTCGCCCGCCAAAGCTCCACCGCCCATCCCCACCCCTGCCCAATCTCCCCCAAAAGCCCCCCGATAGTAGGCCGAACAGCGGCGAAGTGGTCCACGCCATCGCAGGCCCCATACACCCCCGACCTCCAAAACCAACCCCAAAACCCCAAACCCCAAAACCCCAAAAACCCCAAAAACCCCAAAAACCAAAAAACCCAAAACTCACCCCTTCCTCTGTTGTGTCCTCTTCTGCATCTCCTTCTGTTGTTCCTGCATCTGCTCCAACCTCTCCTGCCACTTCGACTTCGTCTTCGGCTTGGTCCTGTTCTCCTGCAGCTTCACCAGTATCTTCTCGTGGTCGATAATATAATTCTGAATAACGAACTGCAGGGCCAGCGTGATGACGTTCGACACCGTATAATACCAGGTCAGGGCCGAAGCCAGGCGGTTGAACACCAGCAGCAGGATCACAGGCATGAAATAAGGCATATACTTCATCGCCGGATTGCTCTGGTCGGGCGTCATGCTCATCCCGTACAACGAGATCAGGAAGCTCGTCACCACCGCGCACAGCGCAAAAAGACTCACGTGATCGCCGTACCCCGGGATAGAAAAACCAAAATGGACGATGGTGTCATAGGTCGAAAGATCCTTTGACCAGAGAAAATGCTCGCCCCGCAGACCAATATTCGAGCTGAAAAAACTATACAAGGCAAAGAATATCGGGATCTGCAGCAAAGCCGGTATACACCCACCCAGCGGATTCACCCCCGCCTCCCGGAACAGCTTCATCTGTTCCATCCCCATCTGCTGCTGATCGCCGCCGACCTTCTTGCGAAGGGTCTCTATCTCGGGGCGCAATGCCTTCATCTTGGCGCCGCTCAGATAGCTGCTGTATACCAGCGGAGAGGTCACCAGACGGATAAAGAGGGTCAGCAGCAGGATGGCGATCCCAAAAGAAGAAATATGAGACTTGAAGAAATTGAAAACAGGACGGATGATATAGACGTTCACCGGACGGACGAATGAATACATGCCCCGGCCCAGGTCGATGATATGCGTCATGCCCGGAGCCTGCTTGTCCAGGATATCGAAATCGTTCGGACCATAATACAGCTGTAAGGGCACGGTCGCCGACGCCTCCGCCGGGATCTTTGTCTGCAGGTTCGCGTCGACCCTGGAGATGACGCTCGACGTGTCCGAATTTTCTTTCACCACGCGCACGCCGCCCGACACAAAATTGTTCTTCGCGATCAGCGTCCTGTTAAAGAACTGCTGCGACAGGGCCAGCCACTGTACCGGCTTCTCAAAATCCTTTTCCGTCCCCCGGGACATATAATCAAAGCTGTTATTCTCATAGAAGCCGATGCTGCTGTATTGCTTCTCGATCGACACGTTCTCCTGCGTTTTGTCCAGTTGCGTATGCCAGGTGAGGTTCAGCATATTCTGCGTGAAAAGCTTGTCCGGATTGCCCACGTGCACATTCCAGGTCAGCAAATAGCCGTTCGCAGGAAGGACGAACTCATGCTCCAGCGACTCACCCGCCGGCGACGGCAGGCGATAACGGAGGGTCTGGCTTCCGTCTGGATTCTTCACCACCTGTCCTGCATCAAAATAAAGGTCTGCTATCTGGGCCGACTGATTGGACCCTGTGTTGATGGAATAGCTCAGGCGGCTGTCCTCACCCGGCTTCACCAGCCTGACAGGCGTACTGTCGTAGGACTTGAAGTTCTTCAGCTCTACGTCCACCGGCTGTCCACCCTTATTGCTGAAAACGATCTTAACCAGGTCGTTCTCTACGGTAACCAAACGCTCCGATCCCTTAAACGCGCGCTCAAAACTATTCGAGTCAACCACCGTCGCAACAACAGTAGCCGTATCCGGGGACTTGGCCTTCCCGGCGTCGACAGCCGCCTGATGCGCTTTCACAAGAGCGATCGAATCCTGCTCCCGCTTCTGCCGGGCCGCCAGCTCCTTGCTGCTCTTTGTAGAAGTGAACAAGTAAACGAAAAGTAGAACCCCAAGCAGCACAAACCCAATTACCGTATTGCGATCCATTCCCATGATATTTTTTTTAGGAATTGCAAATATAGCACGGGCCTATCACGCCGCCAAAACAATAGCGGCCGGTGACCCCGCGCCACCGGTAATCCCCGGGATTCTTCGGCCTCAGATCATTTCGCTCTGTAAAAGCGGGTTCTTTACCGCGTTCTTCGCCTCCGCAAACTCTTTCGCGGCCTTGACGAAATGGACAAATATCGGTTGAGGATTCTCCACGGTGCTTTTTAGCTCCGGATGGTATTGTACGCCAAAAAAGAAAGGATGGTTCGGCAGCTCGACGATCTCCACCAGCCCGCTCTCGGGATTCGAACCGCTGGCGACCAGTCCGGCCTGCTCGAACTGTCGGAGATAAGCATTATTAAATTCCCAACGATGACGATGCCTTTCCGTGATCTCGTTCTTTCCGTCGTAGATCACCGACGCCAGCGTACCTTCTTTTACCGCACAGGGATAAGACCCGAGCCGCATCGTCCCTCCCTTCGCCGTCACCTTTTTCTGCTCTTCCATCAGGTCGATCACCGGATGAGGCGTATGCACGTCCATCTCCGTCGAATGGGCATCCTTCAGCCCCAACACGTTGCGGGCATATTCAATAACGGCCATCTGCATGCCGAGACAGATGCCGAAAAAGGGCAGCTTGTTCTCCCTCGCATACTTCACTGCAATGATCTTCCCCTCCACACCACGGTGCCCAAAACCAGGCGCAACCAGCAATCCGTCCAGGTTACCCAGCTTCTCGGCAACATTATCCTCCGTTATGAATTCGCTGTGCACGTTCACGACCTGTATCTTGCACTCATTCATCGCCCCGGCGTGAACAAAAGATTCGAGAATTGACTTATAGGCGTCCTGCAGCTCAATATATTTTCCGATCAGACCGATCGTCACGCGGCTCTTGGGATACTTCAGCTTGTCCAGGAACTCCTTCCATTTCCCAAGCTCGGGCTCGTGATAATGCGTGATATTCATCTTCTTCAGACAGATGACATCCAATTTCTCCCGCATCATCGTCAGCGGTACCTCGTAAATGGTAGGCGCGTCCGCAGCCTCGATCACCGCCTCCGGCTTGACATTAC
>JAFDYE010000382.1 GCA_018267585.1 Bacteroidota bacterium | reverse complement strand
CAGATAATTCTTAACAGTACTCATATTTTTCTATTTAAAGCGCGCCCGCACCAGTTCCCACAACACGATCCCCGCCGCTATCGAAATATTCAACGAATGCTTCATCCCCAACTGTGGTATCTCCACGCTTCCGTCACACAAAGCCAGCGCCTCCTCGCCAACCCCATCCACCTCGTTCCCAAACACCACAGCCAGCGGACCCGAATGACCCACAGAAAATTCCTGTAAAAATACGCTTCCTACCGTTTGTTCCACCGCAAATACGGCATAACCATCGGACTTCAACGACCTCACCGCCTCCGCCGTCGTCGCAAAATAGCGCCAGTCCACCGTTTCCTCCGCCCCCAGCGCCGTCTTGTGAATGTCGCGGTGCGGAGGCTGCGGCGTATACCCGCAGAGATAGATCCCCTGGATCAAAAAAGCATCTGCCGTCCTGAACACACTGCCGACATTGTGCATACTCCGGATATTGTCCATTACCACGACCACCGGCGTCTTCTCGGACTCCCGGAATTCATTCACCGATTTTCGGTTCAACTCATCCATCCCCAATTTGCGCATGTGTAAAGATATGACCGTCCGTACATTTATGCCCCGCTTTTTTTCCCTTTTCAATGCTGAAAGGCTTACTTTAAGATGCCAAAGGCATTTTCGCCGGAGGCTAACTCCAAATATTAAATCGCTCATGAGAAAACTACTAACCTTCACGGGACTCCTCGTCCTGTCCATCCACCTGTTGGCCCAGGAAGAAAAAGTCGATATGGCAACGATCGAAAAGATCCGCCAGGAAGGCCTCCTGCACTCACAGGTAATGGACATCGCCTTCCACCTGACCGACGCCAGCGGCAACCGCCTCACCTCCTCCCCCGGATTCTTCAGAGCCGCCAACTATGCCAAACAACAGCTGACCCGGTGGGGACTGACAGACGCCGCCCTCGACCCCTGGGGGGAGTTCGGTAAGAGCTGGGACCTGCAAAAGTCCTATGTAGCCATGACAGCGCCCTACTACAAGCCGCTGATCGCATATCCCAAGGCCTGGTGCGCCGGCACCGGCGGCCCGAGATCGGCTTCCGTAATGCTCATCACTGCCAAAGACTCCGCCGCCCTCGACCAGTACAAAGGCAAGCTGGCGGGCAGGATACTCATCCCCGACCTCGACGAGACCTACCAGCAGAGCTTTAAGCCGGACGCCACCCGCTGGACAGACGAACAGCTCGACTCCATGGCCAAAGTCGCCATGCGCCCCGTTGACACGGCAGAATTGCGCCGCCGCCGCGCCCGGTTCAACCGCGGCGCCCTGGCCTTCCAGAACGCCCTGAAATCCTTTGCTCAACAGGAAGGCGCAATCGCCATTCTCAGCGAATCGCCCCGCGGCCACGACGGGACCATCTTCGTCCAGGGCGGCGGCTCCTACCAGCCCTCCGCGCCCGCCAATTTCCTCGACATCGTAACGTCCCTCGAAGACTATATGACCATCGTCCGGCTCCTGAGGGCAGGCATCCCCGTTAGTATCGACGCCGAAGTAGCCACAAAATTCGGGACCGACGACACCAAAGGCTACAACGTCATCGCCGAGATCAAAGGCACCGACAAGCGACTGAAGGACGAGATCGTCATGCTCGGCGGCCACCTCGACTCCTGGCAAAGCGCCACCGGCGCCACCGACAACGCCGCAGGCTGCGCCGTCATGATGGAAGCCATCCGTATTCTCAAAACCCTTGGCATACAGCCCCGCCGCACCATCCGCATCGCCCTTTGGAGCGGTGAAGAAGAAGGCCTCCTGGGCTCCAGGGGATATGTGAAAAAGACCTTCGCCGACCCCGCCACCATGCAGCTGCTCCCCGAACACGGCAAACTCGCGGGCTACTTCAACATCGACAACGGCACCGGCAAGGTCCGCGGTATCTACCTGCAGGGCAACGAAGCCTGCCGCCCGATCTTCACCAAATGGCTCGAGCCCTTCCATGACCTCGGCGCCACGACAGTCGACGTCAGCAACACCGGCGGCACCGACCACCAGTCATTCGACGCGGTAGGCCTCCCCGGCTTCCAGTTCATCCAGGACGAGATCGAGTACAGCACCCGCACCCACCACACCAACATGGACTCCTACAACCATCTGCGCGAAGACGACCTCAAACAGATCGCCACCATCGTCGCAGCATTCGTCTACAATACGGCCCAGCGCGATGAAAAGCTGCCCCGCAAACCCCTGCCCGCACCCCGCCCCGCAGGCCGCGGAGGCTTTTAAAACAAGCAAGTCACCGGCACATAGTATCAACCATCCTTTACCAAAGCCGGCTCCCACGCGGAGCCGGCTTTTTTGTTTGTTCCCCCTTCCTTATTTTTGTCCCTTATGTCAAAAAGCAGCGCCGAGACTCCCCTCATGCAACAGCATCGGGCAATCAAACAGAAATACCCCGACGCCATCCTGCTTTTCCGCGTAGGCGATTTCTATGAAACATTCGGCGAGGACGCGATCGTCACCTCCCGTGTACTCGGCATCACGCTGACCAAACGCAACAATGGCGCGGCCTCCTCCTCCGAGCTGGCCGGATTCCCTCACCACGCCCTCGACACCTACCTGCACAAGCTCGTAAAGGCTGGTCACCGCGTGGCCGTCTGCGACCAGCTCGAAGACCCCAAATCCGTCAAAGGAATCGTGAAAAGAGGAGTCACCGAAATGGTCACCCCCGGCGTCGCCACCAACGACAAGCTCCTCGAAAGCGGCAGCAACAACTTCCTGGCGGCCATCCACTTCCCCGAAGGCTGGCCCGATACGGCGCTCGGGGGATCCCCAACCGACACGGGCAGCATGCCCGGCGCCAGAGCCCCTAAAAAGAGCTCCGCCTCCCCCATCGGCATCTCCTTCCTCGACATCTCCACCGGCGAGTTCTTCCTGGCCGAAGGCAACACCGAATACGCCGACCGCCTCCTCCAGACCCTGCGGCCCGCCGAGGTCATCTTCCAGCGCAGCTACCAGAAACACTTCAAAGAGGTCTTCGGCAGCCGGTTCTATACCTATACCCTCGAAAGCTGGCTCTTCGACGAAGCCTTCGCCCGGGAAAACCTGCTCAGACATTTCCAGACACACTCCCTCAAAGGATTCGGAGTCGAAGAAATGAGTTCCGGTATCATAGCGGCCGGAGCGATCCTGCACTACCTGAAGGATACAGAACACCCCAATCTCCAGCATATCTCCACCATCCAGCGCATCGAAAGGGAAGACTACCTCTGGATGGATAAGTTCACGATCCGCAACCTCGAGCTGCTCGGCCCGTCCGGCGCTTCAGACCACGCCAACAGCCTGCTGAAGGTCCTCGACAACACCGTCTCTCCAATGGGGGCCCGCCTCCTGAGACGCTGGCTGCTGATGCCGCTGAAAGAAGCCGGACGCATCCACCAGCGCCTCGACGCCGTCGAATATTTTATCAAAGACCCCGAACAGCGCACAACCCTGATCCAGCACATCCAGCAGTGCGGCGACGTAGAAAGGCTGGTCAGCAAGATCCCCATCCGCAAGATCACCCCCCGGGAGCTCCTGCAACTGGCAAGGGCACTCGAACATACGGCACAGATAAAGACTACCGCCTTCCCCGAAGGCTGGCTCGAAGACCTGGCCCAAAAACTCGACCCCTGCCGGGAAGCGCTGGAAAAGATACTCGCAACCATCTCGGACAACCCGCCCGCGGCAGTCGCCAAAGGCGGTACCATACGGTCAGGCGTCAACGAAGACCTGGACAGGCTGAGAAAGATCGCCAGCGGCGGCAAAGAATACCTCGTCGGGCTGCAGCAAAAAGAAGCCGAACGCTCAGGTATTTCCAGTCTCAAGAT
>JAFDYE010000381.1 GCA_018267585.1 Bacteroidota bacterium | reverse complement strand
GTTGTCGCTGCTCAGGCTTCTGTACCATTCAAACACCATCTTGTTGCCTACGATAGCAAAGTCCTGCGTCAACGAAGTGTCTCTTTGGGGATTGGACAAATAGACCATGGTCCTTACCGGTGAAGCTGTGCCTTTGTAGTATTCATTGTGTTTTGTCAACATCCGGATGCATTTCTCTGTATTCTCGGTAAAATATACCCGCGAGAATATGAAGATCCGGGTCACGTGTCCGCCTGTGTCTAACAACTGCCGCTGGGAACGGACAAATTCGTCTCTTTGATTTTCTTCCGGTGAATCGGAGTCCCAGGTATGCAACGTCCTGTCACTATTGACTCCGTGTATGGCATAATAACAAGGCTGGTGCTGTCGGTTGCCGCAAAGATCCCTGATAGCGTTGCTTGTCAGCTCTTCCATTTCCCGGGGCGACAGCACATAGGTCTTTGATTCCAGCTCATTGGTGAGCCGGTATATTTCTGCGATCCTGTTGTTGCTGACTACATTGCCGGCTCCTTTATGCCTGACGCGTCTGAAATAGGCAAGCATCTGGGCTTCGGTGATCACAGATTTTTTCCAGTTGTCGACCCATATGCTGTGTACGGACCAGATGACGGTCATGTAGATGATGCAAAATATAAAGGCATGGCCGGTTTCATATTCGGCCAGGACAGAAAATACTCCTCCGATAATAGCGGATACGAAAGCAAACCAGTGCCTTGAAACCAGATCTTTCATTGGTGTAAAATTTTACTATTCTATTAAGAAAATGATTATAACGCAAGTCAAATGTTGACTTGTAAGAAAAATTCACAGTACTTGAAGGACAAAAGTTTGGAATGAAGGGAAAAGAAGGACATCAAATGGCAAAGCAATAACGTGGGACGTATAACAAATCAACCACAAATGGACAATTTTAACCAGCAGCTCCTACCAAATTTTTAGTACAAAAAGGCCGGTAGGTAAAAGTCCTACCGGCGGGTTCTGATATTACCGAATTGAAAACCCTACTTCGCCGAATACACGAAATGCACATAAAGGAATTGGGAAGGCAGTATATTATGTGGGTATGCGTTGTTCAGGTATCCTCTTTCGATGAGTTCGCCTCCCGAAGGATCGGTGTCGACGAGCGCCGCGTAATAGAGCCACATTTCCCACTCCTCATCAGGAATTGTCTTTCGGTCGTTGTAAGTGTCATACGGCCATGAGTACCAGTAGAACAATGTACCCTGGAGGGGGCGGTAGGGGATCCCGATAAAGATGGTGGAATCTCTGATCGGAGCCGGCGAGAGAAATGGTGCTTTGGTGGGAAGCGTGTTGGCGGAAGTCGTGCCAAAAAAGGCAGTCAGTCCTGCGATGAGCAGGATGCAATTGGATAATCGGTTCATGGTAGTGTTGCTTTTTGAAGAAAAAAGCAGCTGAAAAACTTAAGGTTTAATAATAATTATGGAAACCGTTCGATAGGGTGAGAGACTGCGAAGGCCGCGAGACGAAATAAAGAATTACCCGTAGATGTGGTTGAGAGGCTCTATAGAGCGTTATAAATATACTATCGTTTTTTCAGTAAGAGCTCGAACCGCGAAAACGATTATCGCCACCTAGATATTTACATGGAGGCCATAATATATAGGAGATAGTAATAAACCCCGGGGTCCTCGCGGCCTCTTCTGCTCCCTGTAAAGATTCCTGCGGTCAAACCGATTGTTAAGGTGGTTAAATCCAGCTATTGCGTATTGCTATAAATATGCGGATCAAAAGGCCTGAATTTGAAAGATTCCAATTCCTATGTCGTAACCACTGTACACCCCACTAAGTCCTTGCTGTTAAAAGTTGGAACGCAATTTTTTCATCAAAAATTTTATTAGAAAGATGAACAACCATGTTTGCAACTCCTCCTCCGAATTTGACGATTTTAAGAATGGTTCGACCGAGGCATTACAAATCCTGTTTTCCCGATATCATGAAGTCCTTTTCTTTTATTTATTGAAACTCAGCGATGATAGGATGGTGGCCGCTTCCTTGGTGACGGATGCATTCATGACCATCTGGGACAGGCGCGAGCATATAGAAGACGAGATCCATTTTTAGGCCTATCTCTATATTACGGCCAGG
>JAFDYE010000380.1 GCA_018267585.1 Bacteroidota bacterium | reverse complement strand
GTCGGTATTGGCGACAAATCCAAATGTCGAATAGGCCTTGCTTACCCGCCCCGCCCCGGGATTGGAAGGAGACTCCCATCGATGGGTGTAGAATTCCGGGGCATTGTCCGTAAAACCCTGGCCGGTACGGGTGATAGCCCGGCCCAGCAACGAATAAATATTTCCCCCCTGCTGCCCCTGCACCAGGACGCTCAGGTCAAAACCCTTGTACCTGAACGTATTCGTCATGCCGAACGTAAAGTTGGGATTCGGATGACCCACGATCTGCTTGTCCGCTTCGGTGATAACGCCGTCACCATTGATATCCTGGTATTTGGGATCGCCAACCGTCTCGCCCGTCCCGTATAACGCAACTTTCTTGTTGATATCGTCCTGGGTTAGGATACCTGTCTGCCGCACAACATAGATGCTGTTCAATGGGCTTCCGACACGAAGGATATTGTCCGTCACATCAAACCCATTCGGAATGATGATCTGCTTCTGGTTGCCGTACAGGGAGACGATCTTATTACCGTTGTGGCTCACATTGATGCTGGTGCTCCACTCGAATGCCCCCACGAGGTTCCGGGTAATCACTTCCAGTTCTTCCCCTATATTCCGCACAGACCCCGCATTCCGTAAGGCAGACTGCTGACCCGTCACCTCCGGCACCGGCACATTCAGCAAAAGTTGCGTATTCAGCTTATTGTAATAGTCGAAGGACCCCGTGATCCTGTTCCCCAGCAATCCGAAATCGACACCAATATCATAGGTCTGCGATCTTTCCCACTTCAGATCAGGATTGGAGATCACGTTCGGAGCCTGACCGATCGCCGCGGCAGGGGTCGAACCCAGCACATAACCATAAGATCCCAGGGTGGGGACATCGTAATCGCCAATATTATTATTGCCGTTCACGCCATAGCTGGCCCTCAGCTTTAAGTCGCTCACCACCCCTACCTTCTTCATAAAATTCTCCTCGATCACCCTCCACCCCAGCGAAGCTGACGGAAATACCCCGTACCGGTTGTTGACTCCAAAACGTGAAGAACCATCCGTGCGCAGGCTGGCCGACAACAGGTATTTGCTCTTATACGCATACTGCGCGCGGCTGAAATAGGAAACCAGCACATTCTGGGTCGACCCGTTGGTACCGGTCAGCGCAGTCCCGGCCACAGACCCCTGCGTGATCGTCTGGATCGAGCTGCTCGTAAAGCCTCCCACCGAAGTGATCCCTGACTGGTCCAGGCGATCGATATTGTAAGCCTGTCCCACCAGCAGATTCAGGCTATGATCGTCATGGATCACCGTATTATAAGTTAGCGTATTCTCATTGACAAAGGTCAGCCGCCTGTAATTGGAATAGGTTCCTGAAGTAGCAGCCGTCAGATTGGAATTGGTAGCCGCATTAAAGGTCCGGCTGGCCTGGCTGCCCGTCGTGATATAAGGCACATAAGTGCTCGTATTGCTGTTCGTGTTGTCGAAGTTCACCGTACTCCTTAGCGCCAGCCCTTTGACGAGCTGAACCTCTCCATACAGACTGCTCAGGATACGGGACCGCTTGGTCTGACCGATATTGTATTGGAGCTTCCCCATGGGAGCATTGGTGCTATTGCTCCAAAGATACTGGGCATTCTTACCGATATTCGGATAATTACCCACCGTGTCCTCCTGGACAGGCGACATGCTCAGGGCCTGGTGGAAGATATTGTCCTTTCCCTCGACACCCGGATCATTGGTAATGGAATAGGACGGCGCCGCCGCAATACCGAACTTCAGCACCTTGCTGGCAGTAATGTCCACATTCGCCCTCGCCGAATACATCGTATAATCCAACCCCTTTACAAATCCCTCCTGCCGCGCATAATTCCCGGAAACATAATACCGCACCGCATCATTCCCACCGCTGACGGCAACCTCCCCATTCTGCATCATCCCCTTCCGCTCGATCACATCCTGCCAGTCTTTGAATTCCAAACCGGGATGGCCCGGCTGCGCCCACCGCGGATCGATCATATATTGTACATTGACCTGCCCGGGGGCCAGCCCGATGATCGCAGCACGGGTAGCAGCCCCATCACCCGCCGTAGCACCGGAAGATCCATATTTGAGCACATAGGCCGCATTGATCATCTCCGTAGCCCGGTCGATCCACTGCTGGCCATTCAGCATTTCCAACTTTTTTGCGGCCTGGTTGTAACCGCTATAACCATTCACGCTGATCCTCGGCTTACCACTCAGACCGTGCCTGGTCGTGATCAGAACCACGCCGTTCGACGCCCTGGACCCATAAATGGCCGCCGCAGCCGCATCTTTTAACACCTGCACGCTTTCAATATCGTTCGGGCTGATATTATCGAGTGGATTACCGCCTGTAAAAGACCCGTTACCCGTGTTGGAAGAATTATTGGTCAGAGGCATACCGTCGATCACATACAAAGGCTCATTACCCGCGCTGATCGAACCCGAACCCCTTACCTGGACACTAAACGCCTTACCCGGCACCCCGGTCGTTTGCTTGACCGTGACACCCGCCAGCTGGCCGACAAGAGCCTGGTCGACCCGGGTAATAGGCCGTTCATCGAAATGATCGTTCTTCAGCAGCGCCGTAGCACCGGTAACGTTCGCCCGTTTCTGCGTCCCGTACCCAACCACAACGATGTCCCCCAACGAAGCATTGGCCAGCTTCATCGACACGTCGATCTGATGACGGGATGCCAGCTTCACCTCCTGTGTTTCATACCCGATAAAACTAAACAAAATGGTAGCATTTCCGGAAGCGGCTTCCAACGCAAACGACCCGTCAGCACCGGTAGTGATCGCGGATCGGACTCCCTTTACCTGAACGGTCACATTCGCAAACGGCGCACCCGCCTGGTCCGTTACCTTCCCGGTGACATGGAAACCTCCCTGAGAAAAAGAAAGAAATGGAAAAACCAGCAGCAATGTCGCTATACACACTGCCAGTGGGGGAATGCATTTTTTCATACAGCAAAGCAGTTATAGATTAATCAGAATAGCATAAAAGTAGACAAACGCCTACCCGAACTATCCTGCCGCATCCTGCTTTTGAGGGGGAATCTACGCAATCGTTACCGGAAATGTAAAATCGACATTTATAAAAATCCAAGCTCCAGCTTGGCCTCTTCCGTCATCATTTCCTTGGTCCACGGGGGATCGAAGGTCAGCTGAACATGACAATCCGTAACACCTTCGATAGCTTCTATCTTCTGCTGTACATCCTGAACGATATCTCCGGCCACAGGACAGGCCGGCGCAGTAAGTGTCATCGTGATCTTTATTTTCCCACCCTCATTGATCCGAATCTCATATACCAGACCCAAATCGAAAATATTCACCGGTATCTCCGGATCGAATACCGTCCGCAGCGTATCTTCAACGAGGTCGCGTAAATTATCCCCAACGGCGTTATCTCCACCCTTCACGCTATCCCCACCCTTCGCCGCAGCACCTTCCCCATTCGGCATCACGCCTCCGGTTTCCGTTATGTCGCTCATTGCTTAACCGATTTAGCCATGTATCCCACGGCATATAACTTAATTTGTTTGACCATCGACAGCAGCCCGTTCGACCTCGTCGGCGAAAGATGACTGCTCAACCCGATAGCATCGATAAAGGTAATTTCCGCCTCGGCGATCTCTTTAGGCGTATGTCCCGATAGGACCTTGATAACAAGACTGATCAGCCCCTTGGTGATCACCGCATCGCTGTCCGCAGTGAATGCTAATTTTCCGTCCTTGTAGTCAACATGCAGCCAGACCCTCGACTGACAGCCCCGGATAAGATTCTCATCCGTTTTATACCGGTCTTCT
>JAFDYE010000037.1 GCA_018267585.1 Bacteroidota bacterium | reverse complement strand
GCTGACAGCGGTTGAGGTCTTTCGGGAAGATCGTTGTATAGAAAAGGATATGCTGTATCTCCTGCTCGGTATAGCCGAAAGTCTTCAGGAAGGCCGGGTTCGCGTAGGTGAAATGTCCTGCCCGGTTGATGCGGATGACATAGTTGGTCTGTGAGCGGAGGATGGACGCGAGGAACTTCTTTTCGTTGAGCAGTTCGTTGCGGGCCTTCTGCAGCTCTTTATAGTTCTTCTCCCCTTTCTTAAAAGCGGGTTCCAGCACGAGGATGATCAGCCCGATGATAGCCACGAGCAGAGAGATCAGCTTACCCGTATCGATGGTCGCGACCTCGGCATTCTTTTCCCGGACCAGCTCGGAGTAGTGCTGGTTCACCTCGCTCAGGAGAGAGCTGTATTTCTGTTCGTTGTAAAGGATATCGCGGAGGTAGAGCTTTTTGTTCATTACCAGCAGCCCGGAGTCGGCCTGGGTCAGCTCCTGTCCGATGGCTATGATGGACTGGAAATAGGGCTGCGAGCTGGCGAGAAGCAGCTTGATCTGGAAGATCTGCTGGGGCACGGGCGGAGGTATCGTGCCGGCCTGTTGCTGCAGCTGGGTTTGAAGCTGCTGAAGAGCCTCCAGCTGGGCGGAGAGACTGTCCCTGAAAGGGGTAGCCGGGCCCTGTCCCGGGTTGCTCAGTAAGAGGATGGATTCTTTGGCGATGCGCTGGCTGAGGGCCTGCTGTTCGCCCGATCGGTTAATAGATTCGATCAGCTCCTTGTTTTCCAAGGACTTAATATGGTTGAAGTAGTACCCAAAGAAGTTAAAAAGGAGTACCAGCACCAGTAGAACTACCGATATGCGAACAAGTTTGCGAAAGGGGCTTTTCATTGAATATTGAACTGATATTCACCTATAGGAACGCAAAAACGGGATTTTAAGTTTCTACAGGTGCAAAAAAAGCCGCAACAACCGATTACATATTGAACATTAATAGTTTATGACTTGCTCCTCGATCGCGGCGGGGATCTCGCGCCATTCATACTGCTGATTTCGCAGCTGGGGTTCGAAGCCGGCTTCCCGGATGGCGTCCTGGATGCCTCTGGCTGTGAACCGGTGGGGAGCGCCGGCAGCGCTTACGACATTCTCTTCCAGCATGATGCTGCCGAAGTCGTTGGCTCCCGCCTGAAGGCAGATCTGGGCTGTTTGTTTACCTACGGTAAGCCAGGAAGCCTGGATATTCTTAACGTTGGGCAGCATGATCCGGCTGATGGCGATCATGCGGATATATTCTTCGGGAGTGGTCAGGTTATGGACGCCGCGGATACGGGTGAGCAGGGTATCGACGTCCTGGAAGGTCCAGGGGATGAAGGCGAGGAATCCCTTTGCCCCGGCCGGTTTCCGGGACTGTACTTCGCGGATCTTCACCAGGTGTTCCATTCTTTCCTGCAGGGTCTCGACGTGTCCGAACATCATTGTCGCAGAGCTGGTGATATTGAGCTTGTGGGCCTCGTGCATGATGTCGAGCCATTCCGCGGCCCCGCATTTTCCCTTGCTGATGAGCCGGCGGACGCGGTCTACCAGGATCTCGGCGCCTGCCCCGGGCAGGGAGTCCATGCCAGCGGCCTTTAACTCGACCAGCACGTCATGGTGGCTCATTTTCTCCAGCTTACAGATATGGGCTACTTCGGGAGGACCGAGGGTATGCAGCTTGATCGTCGGGTATAGTTGTTTCAGCTGGCGGAAGAGGGTCGTATAAAAGCTCAGGCCCAGCCCCGGGTGGTGTCCACCCTGGAGCAGCAGCTGATCGCCGCCCCAGCGGATGGTCTCCTCTATCTTTCTTTTATAGGTATCGATGTCTGTGATATAAGCTTCTGCGTGACCCGGGATCCGGTAGAAGTTGCAGAATTTGCAGTTGGCGATGCAAACATTGGTGGTATTTACATTGCGGTCGATCTGCCAGGTCACTTTTCCATGGGGGACCTGCTGTTTGCGCAGCTCGTCGGCTATATACATAATTTCGGTCAGGGGAGCCTGTTCGAACAGGAATACGCCTTCTTCAATGGACAAAAACTCTTTTTTCAGCGCCCTTTCATATAACCCGGATAAATTCATAGTAACGTCTCCTTTTGTGGAATTTCGGCATAAAATGCTGGGGTAAATATACTATATTTAAGAGGCCAAGATCACACTAACTATGCTTAGCCAGAAAAAACACCCTTCACTGTCGTGGCTGCTAGAGCTCTGTACATACCGGAAAGCCCTGTTCATGCCGGTATTTCTCATACTTTTTATGGGACGATCCGCAGGCGCACAGGAGACATTTACGCAGCCGGCGAAGCTAATTACAACATTCCCCTTCACTATGTTCACGGGAGGCGTCATTCTTCTCAGGGCGCGGCTGGACAATTTTGCGGATACGCTGAACTTTATTCTGGACACCGGCAGCGGGGGCATTTCGCTGGATTCGATGACCTGTCTGCGGCTCAATCTGACGCCCAAACCCTCCGACCGGACGATACTCGGGATTGCCGGAGTGCGGCAGGTTAAATTCCTGTACAATGAAACGCTGAGGCTGCCGGGGCTCAGCGTGGACAGCCTGAACTTCCACGTCAACGACTACGATATCCTCACGAGCGTCTACGGCGAGAAGATCGACGGGATCATCGGATACAGTTTTTTCACCCGGTACATCGTCCAGATCAACTATGACAGTCTGCGGATATCGGTCTATTCGAGGGGCGCATTCCGGTATCCCAAGGGAGGGTATATGCTGAGGCCCGTGATCGCCAGCCTGCCGATCATGAGTGCCGTGGTAGCGGACGCGAGAAGGGTGGAGAACAGGTTCTATTTCGATACCGGGGCGGGTCTCTGCAGTTTGCTCTCGACCGATTTTGCCAGTGACAGCGCCCTGCTCGATTCGCGGAAGAAGATCTTCTATACGCAGGCACAGGGGCTGGGCGGCAAGGCCACCATGCGGCTGACGACGCTTAGAGAACTCAAGCTGGGGCCCTTCAAATTCCGCAAAGTGCCGACCTATATTTTTGATGATCAATACAATGTGACCTCTTATCCAAACCTGGGCGGGCTGATCGGCAACGACATCCTGCGGCGGTTCAATGTCATCCTGAATTACGAAAGGCGGATGATCTACCTGACGCCAAATTCCCATTATCGTGAGCTTTTCGACTATTCCTATACCGGGCTGGGCATCTATTGGATCGACGGGGAGATCAGGGTTGGGGATATCATGAAGGATTCCCCGGCGGAGCTGGCAGGGCTGAAAGAGGACGATGTCGTCCTGGCGGTGGGGAACAATTTCAGTAATAACATACAGGCTTACAAGAACTTGCTTCAAAACCCCGGCGAGAAGGTAAAGATCATCGTGAAGAGAAATGGCGAGCTTCAGCAGACGTATCTGAAGGTAAAAAGTATTAAATAGCCTAAATTGCAACCCCGCCCGGGATGCTGGTCCCCGGAAAGGGTCGCAACTATGATAAAATTTGAGAAATTCAGCCTTGCAAATGGCCTTAGAGTTATAGTCCACGAAGACGTTAGTACCCCGATGGTTGTCGTCAACGTCCTTTATGATGTTGGCGCGCGGGATGAGGACCCGAAGCGGACGGGGTTTGCCCACCTGTTCGAACACCTCATGTTCGGCGGCTCGGTCAATATCGAAGACTTCGAAACGCCGCTGCAGCTTGCGGGAGGAGAGAATAACGCCTACACCACCAACGACTTTACCAACTACTATATTCAGCTGCCGGCTGAAAATATCGAGACAGCCTTTTGGCTGGAAAGCGACCGCATGCTTTCGCTGGCCTTCAGCGAAAAGAGCCTGGAGGTGCAGCGCAAGGTGGTGATGGAAGAGTTCAAGGAACACTATATCAACAAGCCATACGGGGACGTATGGTTCAAGATGCGGGAAATGGTCTATAAAAAGCACCCCTATCGATGGATGACGATCGGCTCGGAGCTGTCTCATATCGAGGAGGCCCGGCTGGAGGACGTAAAGAATTTCTTTTTTAAATACTACCGCCCGGTGAACGCCATCCTGGTCGTAGCCGGAAAGGTTACCGTGCAGCAGGTGAAAGAGCTCGCCGGGAAGTGGTTTGGCGATATTCCCGCCGGCGAGAGATACGTTCGCGACCTGCCTGCCGAACCCGTGCAAAAAGAAGCGCGCAGGATCGAGGTTACCGCGGACGTGCCCCTGGATGCGCTCTATAAATGCTATCCGATGGCGTCCCGGACCGACAAGGGCTATTATATCGCCGACCTCATTACGGAAGTGTTGGGCGGCGGGGCCTCTTCCCGCCTCTACCAGTCGCTGGTAAAAGAAAAAAAGCTTTTCAGCCAGATCGAGTGCTATCATACGGGCTCGGTAGATCCCGGTCTTGTTGTCGTCGAAGGCAAGCTGATAAAAGGCGTAAGCCTCGAGACCGCCGACGCGGCGGTGGAAGAAGTGCTGGAAAAGCTGAAAGCGGCGCCTATCAGTGCGGAAGAGCTGACCAAGATCAAGAATAAGACCGAGTCGGCCATCGTGTTCGAGGACATGAGCGTAATGAACCGGGCCAGCAGCCTGGCCATCTACGAGCTGCTGGGAGACGTGAACATGATGAATACCGAATTGGGGAAATACCAGGCCGTTACGGCGGAAGAGATCCTGGAGACGAGCCGCCAGCTGTTCGATAAAAAGAACAGCAACACCATGTATTACCGCAGTGAAAAAAAGAGCTAGAATGGCACAAAAAACGACTATGTTAAATCGCACCATCGCACCACCGATAAAGGACGCAGTAGAATTTGAGCTGAAATTACCGCCTTATCAGAAGCGGATCCTGAAGAACGGTATCGAGGTCTACCTGGTCGACCTGGGGAATGTCGATGCTATGATGATCAACTGGATATTCGACGCCGGCAACAGCTACGAGAAGAAACATGGGGTCGCGGCCGCTGTCAGCAGCCTGCTCAAGAATGGTACCGGCAAACGGACCGCGTTCCAGATCAACGAGCATTTTGAATACTATGGAGCCTATCTCAACCGCAGCGCGCAGCATGAGACGGCGGAGATCACTCTGCACTGTCTGAATAAATATGTGGCCGAGCTTCTGCCGGTAGTTTCCGAGCTGGTCACGGATTCGGTCTTTCCCGATGAAGAGCTGGATATCTATAAGAAGAACTCGCAGCAGCGTCTGCAGGTCAGCCTGAAGAAAAGCGATTTTGTCGCGGGGCGTCTCATAGAGTCCTATCTGTACGGGTTGGAGCACCCCTATGGAAAATACAGTTCGATGGAAGACTATCAGCAGCTGCAGCGCGAAGATCTCCTGGCTTTTTACAAGAGCTTCTATCAGAATGGGGCCTGCCGGATCATCGCGGCAGGTAAGCTGCCGGATAACCTGGTCCCGCTCCTCGATCAATGGTTTGGAGGGCTATCCTTGAGGGTGCCCGCCGGGGAGCAGCCGAGCTTTCCGATAAAGCCTGCCGCGCAGCGGAAATATGATGTTGTCAACGATCCCAACGGCGTACAGGGCTCTATCCGTATTGCCCGGAATTTCCCCAACCGGCATCATCCGGATTTTCAGAGGGTGCAGGTGCTGAACAACGTTTTTGGCGGATATTTTGGGTCGCGGCTGATGGCCAATATCCGGGAGGAGAAGGGATATACCTATGGCATTTACAGCTATCTGCTGAATAATATCCAGGAGAGCGGTCTGCTGATCAGCACCGAGGCGGGCAAGGAGGTCTGTGCGGCGGCTATTCAGGAGGTTTATAACGAGATGGAGAGCCTGCGTAATGAGCCGATCGACGAGGAGGAGCTGCAGATGGCGCGCAATTTCGCGATCGGCACCGTGCTGGGCGACCTGGACGGTCCCTTCCATGTGGCGGGCCGCTGGAAAAATATAATCCTGAATGGGCTGGACTCCGACTATTTTGAAAAAGGTATCGAAATTGTCAAGACGATAACCCCCGATGAGCTGCAGGAGCTCGCAAAGGCCTACCTGAACCCGGAAGATTTTTATGAGCTGACCGTGATATAGTTAAATTTCTTTAACTTGAACAAAAGAATCAAATGAATTTTCTGCTCCGCATTGTGATCACCGCGGTAGTTGCATTTGCATTGTCTTCTGTTCTTCCGGGCATTCATATCAATACTTTCTGGACGGCGATCGTACTTTCGCTGGTGCTGGCTTTTCTGAATTTTTTGCTAAAGCCGATCCTGATCATTCTGACCCTTCCGATCACAATTCTTACCTTTGGCTTCTTCCTCTTTATAATTAACGCCCTCATCGTTTGGCTTGCCGGTAAATTTGTGAAGGGATTCGAAGTGGAGAGCTTCGGCTGGGCCCTGCTGTTCAGCCTGCTTTTATCCCTGCTTACATCACTTCTTTACAAAGACAGGGACAGGGAAGAACGGGCAGATAAATACTAAACAGCCGACAGGATTCCTATGTATTTCGACAGAAAACAGCTTAGCAACGAAGAACTGGTCCGCTTTTACAAGCGTCTCCTCCTGCCCCGGATGATCGAAGAGAAAATGCTGCTATTGTTGCGTCAGGGCCGTATCAGCAAATGGTTCAGCGGTATCGGCCAGGAGGCAATCGCGGCCGGGGCCACGCTGGCGATGGATCCGCAGGAGTGGATATTGCCGTTGCATCGGAATTTGGGTGTTTTTACCGGTCGGGGAATGCCTTTGTCGCGTCTCTTTCTCCAGTGGCAGGGTAGTCCGGCGGGTTACAGCAAGGGACGCGAACGCAGCTTTCATTTTGGCAGCCGCGAGCACGCGATCTGCGGGATGATC
>JAFDYE010000379.1 GCA_018267585.1 Bacteroidota bacterium | reverse complement strand
GTCATTGTAACGCTGCGCGATGGCTTGTTCCTGATCAGGAAGAAATAAAAAAAATCGGGTGCATGAAGTATAAATGGTTTATCGTATGGGTTTTGTTGCTGGGGGGAGCCGATCTTCGGGCGCAGATCAGCGCCAATGGTGTGATCTATGTCAATACCTATAAGCTCATTGCGATGGCGGAGATGCAGCGGTCGGGTATTCCGGCTTCTATCATCCTGGCGCAGGGGCTTCACGAGACGGAGGCGGGCACGAGCGACCTGGTGAAGGCGTCGAACAATCATTTTGGGATCAAGTGCAGGGACGACTGGAAGGGAGAGGTAGTTTACCACGATGATGACGCGAAGCATGAGTGTTTTCGCAGCTATGCGACTGCGGCGGATTCTTACCGCGATCACTCGGATTTTTTGAGGAAGAGCAGCAGGTATGCTTTTCTTTTTAGCCTGAGTCCGACGGATTATGAAGGTTGGGCGTACGGATTGAGGAAGGCGGGTTATGCGACGAATATCCGGTACTCCCAGATACTTATCAAACTGATAAAGGATTATAATCTTCAGCAATATTCTTTGATCGCGATGGGGAAGATGAAGCCGGCGGATGAGGTGGTGCTGACCTTACCCGGAATGGCGCCGGTCACGGCGTTGGCTTCGGATGGCTCGGCTGGAGGTAAGGCGGGAAGCGGGGCGACGGGTTCCGGAGGGGTGGCAGGGAATAGTGCCGGTGCGGGTTCGGGGATATCCGGTGCGGGTTCGGGCGCGGCTGGTGCAGCCGGAGGCCAGGCTGAACTGTCTTATCCTGAGGGCGAGTTCCAGATCAACAAGACTAAGGTTGTTTATGCGGAGGCGGGAAGGTCGTTGTTGTCGATCGCCAACCAGTACAATGTATCGCTGCCCCGGCTGCTGGAGTTCAACGATATGAAGGAAGAAGACGTGCTTGTAAAGGGGCAGTTGATATTCCTGCAGCGCAAGCGAAGGGAAGGGCCTATCGGGTTTCATGTGGTAAGGGTGGGAGAAAATTTGTATGATATCTGTCAGGTGGAGGGAATCCGTCTGCAGGACATGTTGGAAATGAATCAGTTGACTCCTGCCGACCAGCCGGCACCGGGAGAAAAGATATATTTACAGGGATCGGCACCTTCGCGGCCGCGGTTGGAAGGGACGGTAAGTAACAAATGATAATTTATTAAGGTATGTCGATAATACGGGTACACGACAAGGATTTTGAGCCCTATTTGCCAGCAGAGCAGATCACGAAAAAGATAAAGGAGATAGCCGTCAGGATGGATGCCGATTATGAGGGGAAGAAGCCTTTGTTCGTGGCCATTCTGAACGGATCTTTCATGTTCGCTTCGGACCTTTTCAAGTCGTTGACGATCGAGGCGGAGATATGTTTCATAAAGCTGGCTTCGTATAAGGGTACCAAGTCGTCGGGGCAGGTGATCACCGCTATCGGGCTGGATACCGACATGCATGGGCGGCACGTGGTCATCCTGGAAGACATCGTCGATACGGGGAAGACGCTCAGCGAGTTCCTGCCGCAGCTGGAGCATCAGCAGCCGGCTTCACTGAAGATCGCGGCCCTGCTGCACAAGCCGGAGGCGACCGTGTACCCGATCAGCGTGGACTACCTGGGGTTTTCGGTGCCGAACAAGTTC
>JAFDYE010000378.1 GCA_018267585.1 Bacteroidota bacterium | reverse complement strand
TCCTTTCATCCAGCCTTCGGCGTATTGACCGCGAACGGCTGTCTGGTTGACGTCTTCCTTGCTGATCCGGCGAATGGCGTTCAGCACGTCCACCTTCTTATTCCGTATTTCATTGGCTTCGAAAGAAACGGGCGCTTCCATTGCGATCATACACAGCAGCTGGAGGATATGGTTCTGGACCATGTCGCGAAGCGCGCCCGAGCTTTCGTAATAGCCGCCACGACCCTCTACGCCGACAGTTTCCGCTGCGGTGATCTGGACGGACTCGATATAATTGCGGTTCCAGATAGGCTCGAACAGGGCGTTGGCAAAACGGAGGGACAGAATATTCTGTACCGACTCCTTGCCGAGGTAGTGGTCGATGCGGTAGATCTGTTCTTCCTTGAACATGCTGGTCAGCAGCTGGTTCAGCTCGTGTGCGCTCTTGAGGTCGTGCCCGAAGGGCTTCTCGATCACGATGCGCGTCGTGGCCGTTTCCGAGCAGGTCTTAAGGGCGCCTAATTTTTTGGCGATGTCGGGCATCAGCTGGGGTGCTACGGAGAGATAGAAGATGACATTGGGATGTTCGCCGATCTCGGCCTCCTTTGCCTTGATGACGTCCATGATCTTGTCGTAGCTGTTGTCTTTCTCCGCGTCCATCTGGAGATAGGTGACGTGCTGGGAAAAATCGGTCCAGTGGCCATTGGGTTCCTCGCCTTTCCGGCGGCTGAACTGCTTGATGCCGTCCCAAAGGCGCTTGCGGTACTCTTCGTCGCTATAGGGAGTACGTCCGATGCCCACGATACCGAATTTCTCCGGCATCCACTCGTCGATGAACAGGTTATATAAGGCGGGTGAAAGCTTTCTGAAGTTTAAGTCGCCACTGCCCCCGAATATAAAGATCAGGGATGCGGGTGGCCGTTTGTGGTTTTGCATATACTATCTTATTACTGTCTGGTGTATCATTATTTATTCCACTCTGTGTGGAAGATGCCCGGCTCATCGATGCGCTGGTAGGTATGTGCGCCGAAGTAGTCGCGCTGTGCCTGGATGAGATTGGTGGGCATGCGTTCGCTGCGATAGGCGTCGAAATAGCTGAGCGCCGCCATCAGGCCTGCCACCGGGTAGCCCATGTGGATGGCGTGGATAATGACGTTCCGCATATTTTGTTTCTTCCCCTGGAGCAGATGGGCGATCTCGGGTTCCAGCAACAGATTGGAAAGCCGGGGATTCTTTTCGTAGGCCTTGAAGAATACCTCGAGCAGGGAAGACCGGATGATACATCCGCCGCGCCAGACCTTGACCACTTCCTGCATGGGGATGTCCATAGCCAGGTCTTTCGACGCAACGTGGAGCATGGCCAGGCCCTGTGCATAGCTGATAATGGTCGCGAAGAACAGGGCATCCTGCACCTGCTGGATAAAGACCTCTCTGGGGACAGGGATGTCCGTGGAAGGCGTTTTATAGATGGTGGCGGCCAGGGTCCTTTCGTCCTTGTAGGCGGACAGTTCGCGCATGCAGACGGCCATATCGATCACGGGGATGGGGACGCCCAGGTCCATAGCGTCCTGAGAGGTCCATTTCCCGGTGCCCTTGGCGCCGGCCTTGTCGAGTATCATGTCTACGAGGCGGTTGTCGGTCTTGTCGTCTTTCTTGAGGAAGATGTCGCGGGTGATCTCGACGAGGAATGACTGAAGCTCGCCGTCATTCCAGTTCTTATAGGTCTTGTGCAGCTCGTCGTTGTCGAGACCCAGGCCGCGGTGGAGGAGGTCATAGGTTTCGCTGATCAGCTGCATGATGGCGTATTCGATGCCATTGTGCACCATTTTTACATAGTGACCGGCCGCGCCCTTGCCGAGGTGGGCGACGCAGGGGACGCCATTGACCTTCGCGGCTACGGCTTCCAGCAGGGGCTGGACATGGGGATAGGCTTCGGGGTCGCCGCCGGGCATGATGCTGGGGCCTGTGCGGGCGCCCTGTTCGCCGCCGGATATCCCGACGCCCATGAAGTGAAAGCCTTTTTCTTCCATGAATTTGACGCGACGAAGTGTATCCGTATAGTGTGAGTTACCGCCGTCGATGACGATATCTCCTTTTTCGAGCAGAGGTAGAAGGCTGTTGATAACGTCGTCAACCGGCTTGCCGGCGGGGACGAGCATCATCATCTTGCGGGGTTTTTCAAGCAGCTGGACCATATCCGCGAGCGTGTTCACTCCTTTCACCGTAGTGTTGGGTGTTGCGGAGGATTCGAGTGTAGCTGTCTTCTGTGCATCCAGGTCAAAGCCGACAACGGGGAAACCATGGTCTGCCATATTAAGCAGTAGGTTACGCCCCATAACGCCGAGGCCGATCATGCCGAATTTAAAAGAATTGTTTGCCATGATTGAATTATGAGGGCCTAAATTTAGGCAATTTATGATTCCCAAACGCGTCCCGGGGCTGACAAGCCACTGTTGGAGAGATACAAACGGTAAAAGATACAATAAAATAACAAAGCGTCCCGAAAGGGACGCCTTGCAAAATTTTTAGTTGTCTGTCTCTTATTTTACTTCGCCGGGGTGCGGGTTTCCGCGGTGGCAGGTGATACAGCTGATCGCGGGGATGACCTCGCCTTTTTCATCTTTATTGAAGCTGAAATACTTCTTGTTGATCTTGCCTGTCATCTTGTACATGCTGCGGGCGATATTCTTTTCCGGTTTAGCGTCGCTGGCAAAATCCAGGCGATGGCTTGTGCTGTCCGCGGATGGGGCGTGGCAAAAACCGCATTTGACACCGAGGGCCTGGCACCAGCCATCCATTACTTTTTTCAGATCGTCGTGGCTGATATCCTTGGGCAGAACTTTGAAGTTGTGTTTGGGCTTTTTGTCCTGGGGTCGGAAGGCGGCAAGTCCGGTCAGTACGAGAGCGAAAAGTGAAAGGGAAATGATGAATTTTTTGCGATGCAACATATTCGGAATTTTGATCCCCCAATATAGGGAAAGGCATTTAGAAATCTGCAGAATATTTGACAATATTTTGACAATAGGACTAAACAAAGGAGGTTCGGCGAACGTGGCGGCGTCTTTCCATTGGGGTCGGTGAATAGGGTGAGGAGAAGGGGGTGAGGGGAATGGGGTGGAGAATGGGGGTGGTAAATGAGGTCGTTGAATGGTGTCGATGAGTGGGGTCGGACCCGGGGAGGCGGTCAGCGGCAATAGCCGTACCTTTGCGACCGATATGAAAAAGATCGAAGAGGATTTTCTGACGAGGGGGCATATTCTCCTGATGGCCATCTGCACGGGTTTGATCGTAGCGAATATCTATTATTGTCAGCCGCTGCTGGTATTGATCAGTAAGAGCTTCCATATAAAGGAGAGTGAGGGCGGGCGGATTACATTTCTCACGCAGGCGGGCTATGCGCTGGGATTGTTGTTCTTTGTTCCGCTGGGCGACAAGCTCGAGCGGCGTGGACAGATCGTCTGGATGGCCGGTTTCGCGGTAGCGGCGCTGTGTCTGGCGGCGGTATCGCCGAACCTGCTCTGTATGGAGATCGCCTGTGTGCTGATCGGTGCGACCTCAGTCATTCCTCAGCTGATCCTGCCCATGGCTGCACACCTGGCGGCCCCCAGCCGGACGGGGAAGGTGATCGGTTCGATCATGAGCGGGTTGCTGGTCGGCATCCTGCTGTCACGAACGCTCAGCGGGTTCGTGGGGGCCTGGCTGGGTTGGCGCGGGATGTTCTGGGTGGCTGCGGGGATCAGTCTGTGCCTGCTGCTGATCATGCGATATACGTTCCCGATAAGCAGACCACATTTCAGCGGTTCCTATGCGTCTCTCATGCGGACCCTGCTGACCCTGATAAAAGAACAGCCTGTCCTGCGGGAGGCGGCGGTGATCAACGCACTGGGTTTCGCGACTTTTGGGATGTTCTGGACTACCCTGACCTTTCATTTGTCCGGAACGCCATTCAATTTCCGCAGCGATATGATCGGCCTTTTTGGACTGGCGGCCGCGGCGGGCGCGCTTGCGGCGCCGCTGGTAGGGGGCTCGGCGGACCGGCGGAATCCGCGTATAACGATAGGATACGGCCTGGGCCTGTTGTTCTTTTCCTTTCTTCTATTGTATATCTGGGCCGACTACGTATCGGGTATGATCGCCGGTATCGTTCTGCTTGACCTGGCGATGCAGTGCATCCATGTGTCCAACCAGAGTCGCGTCTATGCGCTCGATCCGGGTGCGCGCAACCGCCTTAATACAGTATACATGACCGTTAGTTTCACGGGTACTTCACTGGGCTCGGCGCTTGGCATGGTGGCCTGGGACGCGGCCAGGTGGACGGGGGTCTGTGTGGCGGGGATGGCGCTGACTGCGGCGGCATTTGCGGTCTATGGTCTTACCTACAGGAGGACGCCGCGGGCGCTGACGAGCTGAGCCGGCGGCTGAGCCGGCCGAGGTCATTAACAGATCAAGAGGAAGGCCTTAACAAATTAATAATTGAGATGCTGACCAGTTTGACCATTTTAGCTATGGTTTTTTGATTATTATCATCTATCTTTGCGCAGTAAATTTGAGCTGATAACAGCACCAGTAATTGAATGATCGTTTCCGCT
>JAFDYE010000377.1 GCA_018267585.1 Bacteroidota bacterium | reverse complement strand
CATTTGAATTCAAATACTCTTCCGGCAAGAAGGCAAAAGGCCCCCAGGCCTTTTCAAAGGCTTACCCGGAAGCTGTGTTTGAAAGGATTTCCAAAGACAATTATTTTAATTGGATAACCTGATCAATTCCGTCATATGGTAACCGAAGAGCTCAATCCTCCTGTCTTTTCGCATGTCGAGCCGGTGCTTCCGGTGCGGGACCTACCCGGAACGATCAGTTACTGGCAGGAAGTGCTTGGATTTACGTCGCAGTGGACCTGGGGTGATCCGCCTGATATAGGCGCAGTCTCCTGGCAGACGGTTCATGTTCAGTTCTACCTGCAGCCTGAATGGAAAGGAGGGGGATGCTCGGTCTGGATCAGGCTTCATCGGATCGAGTCTCTTTACCGGCTACACCAGCAGCGGGGTGCGGAGATCGTCGAGCCGCTGGAGAGCAAGCCCTGGGGGATGGCGCAATATACCGTCCGGGAGATCAATGGCCATTATCTGTGTTTTGCCGGGATGGTAGAGGAGCGGGAGAAGAGTGTGGCCTCTATGCCTTCGACGGTACAGATCATAGGGCGTCTTCCGGGTATAAAGGAATTCCAGCGGCTTCAGGTGAGTGTTGGCTGGGGGAAGGAGGTCGTTGAGGCGCATACTGCGGCTCAAGTTGCCGATGTGGATATGCGAACAGAGCGGGTGCTTGGGGCGGCCATTTTTGGGGTGGTGGCGGTGGTCAGCGGGGAAGTCGTCGGCTGTGCACTGCTGGTTGGGGATGGGGTGAGCTATTATTATGTAAAGGACGTCATGGTACACAAGAACTGGCAGGGTCGGCGGATCGGTACGGCCCTGATGCGGGAGTTGGTCGGCTGGCTGAATAAGAACGCGAGGCGGGGGGCCCTGGTGGGTCTGTTCACAAGGGATGGGCTGGAGCCTTTTTATAAGCAGTTCGGTTTTGCCAGAGGCTTTGCGATGTTACGTTATATGTGAAGGCATAAAAAAAGGGAAAACGTATCTGTTTTCCCTTTTGTGCGGGCGATAGGAATCGAACCTACATGGATTGCTCCGCTAGATCCTAAGTCTAGTGCGTCTGCCAGTTTCGCCACGCCCGCTAATTGGCTAAAGATCAACTTTTTACAGCTACTGTTAAAATCCGGCGGTAAAACCCTTTCTGCCTGGAAAGCATTTCTGTCAGGGGTGCAAAGCTAGGGTTTTTTTTGTAAATTCGTAATGTATGGAAATGGAAACAGTAGCTGCAATACCAAAATACAATCTTACGGAAGACCAGGAGAAGAAGCTGATTCTAAGGGAATACCGTGCCCTTTTGCGATCCTTGAAACCCAAACTGAAGCTGGGTGACAAAGAGCTGATCCGTACCGCGTTTGAAATGGCCGCCGACGCGCACAAGACGATGCGCCGTAATAGCGGGGAGCCCTATATCCTGCATCCGCTGGCGGTTGCGAGGATTTGCTGCGAGGAGATCGGGCTGGGAGTGAGATCGACGATCTGCGCCCTGCTACATGACACCGTGGAGGATACGGATAT
>JAFDYE010000376.1 GCA_018267585.1 Bacteroidota bacterium | reverse complement strand
TACCACCGGGGGGACGGGGCTCGGGCCGAGAGACAATACGGTGGATGCGGTAAAGGAGCTCTTCGAGCGGGACGCCGACGGCATAGCAGAAGCGATGCGGGTCTACGGCCAGCAGAGAACACCCCTGGCGATGATGAGCCGTGGGGTAGCGGGCTCGATCGCTCATACGCTGATAGTGACGCTGCCCGGCAGCAGCGACGGCGCGAGGGAGTCGCTGGAGGCTATTCTGCCGGCCGTCTTTCACGCGAGGAAAATGATGAAAGGAGGAGGACACTGATGATCGACTACCGACAGGCACAGCAGATCGTCCTGGCGCAGGCCCGGTCTTTCGGACACGAAGAGTTGCCGCTGGAAATGGCTTTTGGCCGTGTGCTGGCCGAGCCCGTGTTCGCAGACCGCGACTATCCGCCCTTCCCAAGGGCTACCATGGATGGCTATGCGCTTCGGTCCGCCGACCTTGAAATGGGGTTGTTTACATTTTCTATTGCGGAAACCATCTATGCCGGCGATACGCCCACGCGGGACGTCGGGGAAGGCGAATGCTATAAGATCATGACAGGGGCCGCCGTGCCGGCCTCGGCAGACGTGATCGTCCGCCGGGAAGACGTCAGGGAGGACGAGGGGAAGGCGGTTCTGTCGGACATATTGGCCCAGCCCTTTCAGAATATCGCCCGGCAGGGAGAAGATCTCCGCATGGGCGACGTCGTCATAGGCCGCAGCTGCCGCTGTGAGCCCGCCGTCATGGGGCTGCTGGCCACGCTGGGAAGAGCTGCCGTAAAAGTAGAAAAGCTGCCCCGCGTCACGCTGCTCACCACGGGCAACGAGGTGGTGCAGGTGGGGGAGGCCGTTAGTCCGGTGCAGATCCGCAACAGCAACCGCTGGCTCCTGGAGGCGGCGTTGAAGAAAGAGGGCGTCGCGCTTCACCGCTGGGCCCATGTTGCCGATGATCCCGGGCTGCTTCGTCGGGAGATAGGCGCGGCTCTTGGCTCCGATATGGTCATCCTTTGCGGGGGGGTATCGGCAGGTGATGCAGACTATGTTCCGGAAGTACTCGCGCAACTGGGGGTCGAAAAGTTATTTCACAAGATGGCCATACGTCCGGGAAAGCCCACCTGGTGTGGCGTGGCGAAGGGCGGTGCTATGGTTTTTGCGCTGCCGGGCAATCCCTTCTCGTGTCTGGTGAATACCATATTATTGATAAGGCCATATTTGCAGGCCTGCTGGGGCCTTCCCGTCCAGGCGCCGCTCGGCCTGCCGATGGGGGAAGCCAGAAAGAAGAAGACGCCGCTGGACGAGTTCTTTCCTGTTCATTTGTCCGGCGCTCCGGCACGGGTCGTTGGCGTAAGCCTCAACGGCTCGGGCGATATACGGCTGGGGCGGCAGGCCAATGGTCTCGCTCTGCACGCCGCGGACAGCGGCGACCTGTCGGCGGGTGATGTAGTCCTCTGCTATTCCTTTGTATAATCGCTTAGCTTTTCAACGTCGAGAAGGATGATGTCCTTGCCGTCGAGCGCGATCAGCTGTTCGCCGGCGAGGTCGTTGATCGTACGGAATACCGTCTCATAGGTCGCGCCGACAAAGGAAGCGAGGTCCTGGCGGCTGAGCGTGATGCCGATATGGCCGTCCGGCGTCGTTCCGAACTTCTGCCGGAGACTCAGCAGCGCCTGGGCGACCCGACCCTTGACCTGCATATGGGCAAGGTTGCGCATCTTGCGTTCGGACTCCTGAAGCTCGTCCGCAAAAAAGAGCAGCAGACCGTACATGAGGTCCGGGTTTACTTTTCGCGAGGTCTGGAAAAAGTCCAGGTCGATATAG
>JAFDYE010000375.1 GCA_018267585.1 Bacteroidota bacterium | reverse complement strand
GGAGATCGTATCCCCTGTAACGATCACATCGACGTCCCCGGTCGAGCCGGAGTCAACTATGGCTGATATGGTCGTATCGTCGATCACGTTGATGGAGGCAGCCGGTGTACCGCCAAAGCTGACTGCGCTGGCCTGGTTGGATATAAAGCCGGTGCCTTTGATCAGCACGGCAGTGCCCGTGGTCGCGGTCTGCGGGGAGAAGCTGGTGATCGTCGATGGCGTTTGCTTAAAGACAAAGCCGGGAGCCGTCGCAAAGGCATTGGCAGTAGTCAGTTTTACGAGGCCTGTGGCTCCTGCGCCGACCGTTGCTATGATGGACGTGGGCGATACGACCGTATATTGTGCGGGGACACCGCCAAAACTGACGCCGGTGACGCCCGTAAAGCTGATCCCGGTTATCGTCACGACTGTGCCGGTAGAGGCGGTGTCCGGCGAAAAGGAGGTGATGGCGAGGTCGGTCGACCTTTTGTTGATCAGAATGGAAAGCTGGCCAACCCCGTTGTTGACTACGGGCAGGTCAGGTACTCCGTCTCCGTCCAGATCGGCGGGGACCGTCCAGTAAGCCTGTGAATTCGCGAGATAGCCGGCGTAGGGTGCAAGCGATACATGCCCGCCGCTGCTGGTGTTGCGATAGACCCAGATCGAATCGCTGGCAGGACTGTTTGCACCCTGGGTGGCCAGGCTCAGATCAGGCAGGCCGTCGCCGTCCAGGTCGCTGAATGCGATCTGAGCGGGATACATGGATGTCGGGGTTGTCGTGGATTCCGTGCTAAAGGAAAAATTCCCCGGGATGCTGGTATTCCGGAAGATCGCCAGGCTACTGGTAAAGAAATTTGTCGCTGCAAGATCGATCTTGCCATCGCCGTCCATATCGCCTGCGGCGATACCATAGGGGGTGGGCAAATTGCCATATATATCCATGTCCCCGGTGCTCAGGGGCTGTGGCGTGGTGGCAGGAGTAAGACTGATAGCGGTGCCCCCGCGGCTGGAGCCGTTCTGGTAAATATAGATCTGGTTGAAGTTGGACTCTGTATAGGCCAGCTCGGGCATTCCGTCGCCGTCGAGGTCGGCCGCGGCGAGGACCATGGGATAGGAACCCGGCACGTACGACAACAGTTGTTCTGCCCCGAAAGAAAAATTCCCCGGCGTGCTGTTGTTCGCGAGAACGTTGATGTGGCCGAAAATGGGATTATTCGGGTCGGTGGGATCGTAAATGTGGTCCAGGATGGCTATATCGGTCCTGCCGTCCCCATTGAAATCCGCGAGCGTGATGCAGCCGATATTGGCGGAGGCGGGGACTGAAAATGGCGTCGCATTGAAGGAGATATGCCCGGGCGTGCTGGTATTCCGGAAGACGTAGACATATGCGTCACCGGGCGTGGACACCAGCAGATCGGTCTTGCCGTCGCCGTCGATGTCTCCGGCTGCCAGGGCCTGCGGAACTCCCGAACCGGGCAAGGCGTAGGGTATCGACGAAAGCGCGGTGACCGCAGGAAACCCCAGCCTCCCGGTGTTGTTATACACCTGTAAGCCCTCTGCGATGATAATAGCCAGGTCGATCTTACCGTCGCCGTCGAAGTCTTTGGCGGAAACCATGGTCGGCGCGGTCCCCCCGGTCGGCGTCGGTGATCCCGTGCCGAAGGCCTGGGGCGTGAACTGGCCGTTGTCGGAGAAGAGCACGTTGAAGGGGATGGCCGACGACGCGGTCAGCCCGGCGGTAGTTACGGTGATCGGCTCGTAGGTCGCGCCCGTTGGTACGGCGACTGTCAGCGAAGTCGCGCTGGCCGAGGTAACGGTTGCTTTTACCGCGCCGAAATAAACGATATTGTCCGAAAGCGTAGCGCCAAAATTACTACCGGTGATGGTTACCGCAGTACCTATGGGACCCGATGTCGGAGAGAAGGAATTTATTCTGGGCTGCGCCTGCAGCAAAATGGAGAGGAATACCGAAGTCAGAAGGAAGACAAAATATCTTCCTCTACCAAAAAATGGTCTTCTGCCAGGGTTTAGTTTCGGCATGGGGTATTGAATTTGCACCAATATAATAGAAAGACCTGGGAATCAAAAACATATTTAAATAAAAAATATACATATCCGTAATATTGTCTTATTCCGACGTATGGCGTATAAAAAAAATAAGGGTTATCGCCTTTGGCAATAACCCTGTCTGTTAAAGGGCAACGGATGTTGGAGCGCGTTAATTCGATCCGGGCCCGGGAGTGATGTTCTCATTGGCATAAGGCCAGGTGATGGGCTTGTTGGCGTTGGGAATGCTGACGCCCTTGGTGCTGCCGCGTTTGCCCGCGTCGGAACCGAAGAAATACAGCGGCCGTCCTTTATACGTCAGCTGCGTACGTCCTACGACGGTGATATTGGCGAAGTCGGCCTTGTTGAGCGTCGAGGGGACGCTGCCGATGGCAGACAGCGTGTCGACCGGCCAGCTTGGGTTGTTGCTGTAGTCGGCCTTGGTGAATTTGTTGATGTTGAACGAATCATTTTTAAAATTGTACAGCGTGTGTCCGTGGTCGTCAGTAATATACCGGGTAAGACCTGTGACGCCCGCATTGTACAGGGAGTCATAAAGATTGCCGTCGTTGCCTTTCAACTGTCCGTTGGAGATCATTACCGTATAGTCGGGTTTTGCGATGTACCAGACTTTGCCGACGGGATCGCCGTTGACGTCGCCGGCCTTGCTGTCCTGCGCATAGTAGTACAGCGGCCATCCTTTATACGTAGTCTGTTTGCTGCCGTCGGTGCGGGTGATGGTGGCGAAATCGCCGCTTTTCAGTCCGTCCGAAAGGGTGGGATTGTTTACATAGAAGACGGGCCAGGCCGTCGCGCAGCCGCCATAGCAGGTGGAAGTGTCGCCGGCGTCATTCGAGAAGAAGTAGAGCGACCGGCCATTGCTATCCGTCATGATCTTGCCGAATTTGCTGTTGTCCGCCAGCTGTATCTGAATTTTTGGTACGGCGGGAGGAGCAGGATTGCTGTTGTTGTCTTTTTTGGAACAGGATGAGATAGTCAGCAGCATGCCAATGGCGATACCTGCCATTGCGAAATGGTGGTTGTTACGTTTCATGGTTGTTTAAATAAAAAATGAAAACTGATGCCGGAGAATAATGTTGCCCCCGGAGCAAATGGTTGTTGGTTGTTCGAAATAGTTTCCGCGAATGGAAAACGCCGTTGAGGATGCAGAGGTTGCCTGATGATGAGAATACCCGGAAACCCATGACAGGGGAATAAAATACTGGATTGTAATCGGTTGCAATTTCTTTCCTATATTAGGGTATGAAATGTTTGTTTGCCCTACTGTTTGTCTTCGTTGCGCCCGCGGCATTTGCCCAGGACAACGGTCGTGGTGCCTTCGCCACTTGCGGAGGACCGTACAGGATCTATCCCCCGGAGGAAGGGGGGGGCTGGAATCATAAGCGTTGCGCTGTCGTGCTAACCTATGACGATGCTATCGACAACCACCTCGATAAAGTGATGCCGCAGCTGGACAGCGCGGGTCTTACCGCGACCTTTTATCTGATCGGCTCTTCGCCTGCGGTAAGTCGCCGCATCGGGGAATGGCGTAAGCTCGCAGCAAAGGGCAACGAGCTGGGGAATCATTCCCTCTTCCATCCCTGTGACGGAAGCCGTCCCGGGCGCAGCTGGGTCACTGCGGAAAATGACCTTTCGCGATATACGGTCCGCCGTGCGGTCAACGAGATAAGGGCCAATAACGAGCTGCTTTCGGCTATCGACGGGCGGTCGGTCCGGACCTTTGCCTTTCCCTGCGGGGACCTGCGCATCGGGGATACGCTATTTTACGATTCGCTGAAGAGCGATTTCGCTGCTGCGCGGGGAACGAACTCCGGCTTTGAAACGGCTGGGCGCATCGATCTTTCGGATATCCGCTGCTATGGTATCAACGGGCAAAATGCCGACTATATGATCGGGCTGGTGAAGCAGGCCATGGACTCCGGCACTCTGCTCGTCTTTCTCTTTCACGGGGTAGGCGGTGGCCACAATATCAATGTCGCGCTGGACGACCACCGGCGGCTGATCGGCTATCTGAAAGAGCATGAAAAGGATATCTGGGTGGCCCCAATGGTGGACGTCGCCGAATATATACGCGGACAGCGGGTGTATCGCTAGCGGACAGTTGCAGACGTTGAAGTTTGCGCAATTTTTTGGTTCTCAGGACTTCCTGAAAAGGGCATTTTCTTGGCTGTGGAATAGGTACAATTCACTGCCATGCTGAAAAGCCAGCTGCCGCGTTGGTGATCACGGTGCTGACAGTAGGCTATCAGGCGCTGAAGGCCGCGTCGATGAATCCTGTTCAAACGCTAAGAACCGAATAAATCCTTCCGATGTTAAAGAACTATATCAAGATCGCATGGCGGAATATGCAGCGGCATAGGGTCTATGCCGGCATCAACGTGTTTGGTCTCGGGCTGGGCATGACCTGCTGTCTTTTCATCTTTCTGTGGGTGCAGGATGAAAGGAGCGTAGATAATTTTTACGGGAGTGAAAAGAACCTGTATACTGTCTATACCCTTTCCACCGCCGATGGCCATGTAGAGGGTAGCTATAATACCCCGGTCTCCTACAATCGTCAAAAGAACCTCCGGGAATTTGCGCTGGAGGAGACGGCGGCCTCGGTGCCCGCGGTCAGAAATACCGTCTTCTACGCTACCGGTTATGAGCTGCCCTGGGGGCATCCGGAGACGCTTCAGGTCGGTGACAAGGTCATCAAATATGACGGCGCACGGGCCAGCGGCGGGTTTTTTGACCTCTTCGGCTTTCCCTTGCTGGAAGGCCGGCCTGCCACGGCGCTGCCAGGCATCTATAGTATCGCCATTTCGCGGAAGGTAGCGGAGTCGTTGTTCGGAAGCGCGCACGCGGCCATGGGCAAGCCCGTCCGCTATGAGGATAAAATGGACCTCGTCGTGTCATCGGTCTTCGAGAACCTGCCAGAGCGATGCTCTTTTCATTGCGATTTTCTCTTGTCGTGGGAGGCGCAGAAGAGCCGTCTGCTGGAATGGGCCAGCCATGGTTTCCGGACCTTTATGGAGCTGGCGCCTGGGGCTGAACCCGGGTCGACGGAAACGGCGATCAACAGCTATATGGCCACCCGGCTGGCTCCGGCCGACAGGGCTGCGCTCCGGGTGGGATTGCAACGGATGGGGGACCAGTACCTTTACAACGTTTTTGTCAATGGTCGTCCTATTGCGGGACGTATCGAATACGTCCGCATCTTCAGCAGCGTAGCGTTTTTTATCCTGCTGATCGCCTGTGTCAATTTTATGAATCTGGCGACGGCGAGGTCGGTCCGGCGGGCGAAAGAGATCGGTCTGCGGAAGGTGGTGGGTTCGACGCGGATCCATCTTATAGGGCAGTTCATCGGCGAGTCGCTTGTCTTTTCGTTGCTGGCAATGGTGCTATCGCTGGTTTTGCTGGTGCTGTTGCTGCCGGCCTTTGATCATTTTACGGCGAAGCATATCCGCTTTCCGGCGGCGGAGCCGCGATTCTGGCTCACGCTGGCTGGTGTCATGCTGTTTACGGGGCTGGTTGCAGGCAGCTATCCGGCACTTTATCTTTCTTCGTTGCGGCCGGTGAGGGTCTTGAAGGGCGCGATCAGATATACGCAAAGCTCTATTCTTTTCCGGAAAGGGCTGACGGTCTTCCAGTTCGTGCTATCGCTGTTCCTGCTGATTGCGACGATCGTGATCACGCGGCAGACCAATTATGTCGAGACGACGGATCTGGGCTACAACCGGGAGAATATCATCTATGTGCGGATCGAGGGCGAACTCTCCGATGCAAAGGGCTACGCGCTATTTAAGCAGCGGCTGCTCGCTTCGCCGGGTATTGCGGTGGTCGACCGCAGCAGCGAAACGCCGCATTCCATGAATTTCCTGGTAACGGACGACGAGATCACCTGGGAAGGGAAGGCGAACAATTCAAGGGTCGGGGTAAACCCTTCTTCTGTCGGTTTTGACTTTGTCCGCCTGCTCGGTCTCAGGATCGTGGAGGGGCGCAATTTTTCCCCGCTGAACCCGACAGATTCTTCGGATGCTTTCCTGGTCAATGAAACGGCGATGCGGGAAATGGGCCTGAAGAACCCCATCGGAAAATGGGTGCAGGCCTGGAAGAAGAAGGGGCATATCATCGGCGTAATAAAGGACTTTCACACTAATTCGCTTCGCGATCCGATCGTCCCCATATTGCTCGATGTAAAAGAATACGAATACTTTGGGGTGATCATGATCAAGACCCTGCCGGGCCAGACGAGGCAGGCACTGGCCGGCATCGAAAAGGTCTACAGGGACATCAACCCGAAATTTGCGTTCGCGTACCAATTCATGGACGAAGAATACCAGCGGATGTACGAGACCGAGCTGCTTATGACCCGTCTTTCGCTGCTGTTCGCGTCCCTGGCCATCCTGATATCCTGTCTGGGACTGCTCGGGCTGGTTATGTTTGCGGCCGAACAGCGGACCAGGGAGATGGGTATCCGCAAGGTGCTCGGCGCATCCCTGGGGCAGATCGTCACGCTTTTCTCTTCCGACTTCCTCGGGCTGATCGGCATCGCCTTCCTGATCGCGGGACCGCTGGGCTGGTATGCGATGAGGGCATGGCTGAGCGATTTTGCCTACCGGATCGACCTGTCCTGGTGGATATTCGTCCTTGCCGGACTGATGGTTACCGGTGTAGCGCTTGCCACGATCGGCTACCAGGCGATCAAGGCGGGTCTGGTCAACCCCGTGAAGAGCCTCCGGACGGAATAGGCTGCTGGCTGGCACTCCATTTGCATATTGTGGATTTGCAAATGTGTCGTATCTTAATAAGGATATTGCCGGTAAAAAAGCACTTTATTGAAGCTACATCTACTTTTATTCGTTGCCCTCTTTTCTTCCTCTGCCGCTGCCTATTCCCAATATTTCTTTACGGGGGAGGTGAGGGATGTTCACGGCGACAGGCTCCAGAACGTCGCTGTCCTCGTCCAGTCCACGGGTACGCTCTATAAGACCGGTCTCGAGGGGAATTTCGAGATCAGCTCGCGCAGCAGCGAGGATTCCCTGCTTTTTGCCATGCCGGGCTATGAACCATTTCGAATGGCCATCCGGTCGGCGGATTTTGTACAGATCACGCTGAAGATGCGGGCGCTTACGCCATCCCGAAAGGGGCGGCTTTTGTCGGCCAGTTCAGGCGCAAGCGTCTCTTTTCCTGCGGATATTGACGGGATGTCCTAT
Organism: Bacteroidota bacterium; assembly: GCA_018267585.1. Lineage (GTDB taxonomy): Bacteria > Bacteroidota > Bacteroidia > Chitinophagales > Chitinophagaceae > Puia. The sequence goes on along the minus strand of JAFDYE010000375.1, from coordinate 51,994 downwards.
TGCATGATTCGTCGTTTCCTCGACATGGGTATGCCGGTTCCGGCGGAAGCGGTAAAGGTCGAGGAGCTGCTCAACTACTTTAACCTGTATTATGAAGAGCCGGAAGGGTCTGCGCTGTTCCATTGCACGTCGGGGCTTATGTCCTGTCCCTGGAACGGATCGCACCGGCTGCTGTACCTGAATACCTGTGCGCGTATCATGGACCGGCAGGGGACACCACCCGCCAACCTTGTCTATCTCATCGATGCATCGGGGTCGATGGACATGCCCCGCAAGCTGCCTTTGGTCCGGTCGGGTTTTCCGCTGCTGATAAAGAATCTTAGGGACAATGACAAAGTATCCTTCGTGGTGTTTGGCAGCAGGATCGGTGTCGCCGCGGCCGGTATATCCGGAGCCAATAAGGGGCAGCTGCTGTCCGTCATCGAAGGGCTGAGACCGGACGGTCCCTCCCCGGGCATTGAAGGCCTCAAGCTGGCCTACGAGGTGGCGCAGCAACAGATGATACAGGGAGGCAATAACAAGGTTATCCTGATCACCGACGGAGATATCAGCAATGGGGGCTCCAGCCGTGACGAGCTGGGAGAGCTGATCAACCAGCAGGCGCAGGCGGGGATAAAGCTTTCCTGTCTGGGCGTGGGCGTAGACAGCGTCCGCAATTCCGAGCTGCCCTGGATGGCGGCGACGGGGCATGGCAATTTTGCGGCGATCGAAGAGACGGAAGACGTCGAAAGGGTCTTGCTGAACGAGCTTGGGCCGAATGTCTGCACGGTGGCGGACAGCGTGTGTATCACGGCGGGCTTTGACACCAGCCTGGTGAGGGAATACCGTCTGATCGGATTTGAAAGGACGGCGGCAATGGACAGCGCGGCCCGGCTCCGGGGCGGGAAGATATCCTCCGGTCATTCGCTGGTGGCGCTTTTTGAGCTGGTTCCCAAAAAGGATTCCGCGGATATCGCCAACATTGCAGATATCAGCATCGGTTATTGCCTCCCCGGCAAAAAAGCTGCGTTGAAAATGGTCTACAATTGTCCCAATCAGTTGACTACCTTTGAGAGGGCTTCGGGTGAACAACGAAAAGCCGCCTGTATTGCGCTGTTTGGAATGAAGCTGAAAGATCCCGGCTATGCATCCGGGGTATCCTGGGCGGATATCGAAAGAATGGCGAAGAAGAATTTCTCGACGAACAACGTGCTGGACAGGAATTATCTGAGCCTGGTGACCGAAGCGCGAAGAGTTTATGAACACACCAAATAGACCCACCATGTCAATCTCTCACGCTGATAAGGCTGCGGCCTTCAGATCCCTCCATGAGCGTCCGGGTATCTTTACCATCCCCAATCCATGGGACGCCGGTTCGGCTAAGATGTTGGCCAGCCTTGGTTTTGAAGCGCTGGCTACGACCAGCGGGGGGCTTGCCTTTTCGCTTGGCAGGCCGGATGGACTTGCCAGGGTCACGCGGGAAGAGACGCTGGCCAATGTCGCGGGCATTGTCAATGCGGCAGGTCTGCCAGTGTCTGCGGATCTGGAAAATGGTTTTGGGGATGAGCCGGAGGCATGTGCGGAGACGATTCTGCTGGCAGCGAGAACGGGGCTTTGTGGCGGTTCTATCGAAGACGCCACAGGCAACCCGGGAACTCCCATCTATCCATTGGACCTGGCTGTCCGTCGGGTTGAGGCCGCGGTTAAGGCGGCCCGTAGTCTGCCGATCCCGTTCGTGCTGACGGCCCGGGCCGAGAACCTGATCAGGGGCAGGATCGATCTGCCCGATACGATCCGCCGTCTGGTGGCCTATGCCGAGGCGGGGGCGGACGTGCTTTTTGCTCCCGGAGTAAAGACACCGGAAGAGATCGCTGCGGTTGTGAAGGCGGTAGCGCCCAAACCTGTGAATGTGGTCATGGGGCTTGCGGGAAGCCCGCTGTCGCTGAAGGACCTGGAGGCGCTTGGGGTCAAAAGGGTCAGTCTCGGGTCATCGCTGGTACGTGCTGCCTACGGGGCATTTTTGCACGCGGCGGAAGAGGTGCGGCAGAAGGGAACCTTTAGGTTTGCGGAAGACACGGTGTCCTATACAGCGTTCAATTCTATGTTGGGCGGTTAGGAAGGTCGCAGCGGGCTGCATGAACTGTCAAAAAAGCTGTATGGACTGTTCGCTGCTAATCACGCTATAGCCTATCTTGTCCGGCAAATCCGTTGTAATTGCGCATTCTGCTCTACAGCCTGCTTTTCCTCTGTCTTGGTGCCGGCCGGCTCGCCGCCCAGCAGCAATATCTTTTTACGCGGCTGGGTATCCGGGACGGGCTTGCTTCCAACTCGGTCATGGCCCTGCAGCAGGACGCGAAGGGATATATCTGGATAGGGACCAGCAACGGGCTGCAGCGCTATGACGGATACAAGATGCTGCTGTTCCAGCACCGGCTGAACGATCCGCGGTCGCTACCCAATAACATCGTCCAGCAGCTGCTGCTGGACAGGAGCAACCGGCTCTGGATACTTTCAGCCTTCAACCGGGTCGGCTATATGGACCTGTCCGATCTGCAGTACCACGAAGTTCCCACGATCATCGCCGAGGACGACCGCAACAAGGGGAAAGGCCGTCTCTATATGGACCAGGCCGGTCATATCATGCTTTTCCTGATCAGGCGGGCGATACTCACTTATGACGAAAAGATCAGCGCTTTTCACCCCGGCAACCGTCCATTTCCGGTGCCTCCCGGCTGGAAGCCCATATCATTCTTTCAGGACAGCGCGTCCAACTACTGGCTGGGCTCGGATTCGGGCCTGGTGAAATACGATCCGGCAAGACGGACCCTTTCCTATCGCGGGCACAATGCGGACAGCGACGTCGTCATCGCCGGCTACGGGCGCTATACGAATATTGGCTTTCCCTATATCGACCACAGCGGCAGGTTTTGGGTATTGTACTGGCCACTCACAGGAGTGGGACCCAGCTATCTCAGCCTGGATATCCGCACAGGGAGAGAGCATAACTGGAGTCTTTCCATTGCGCGTTGTCTCCAGGGAAGATATAATGAGCTGAACTATATTTCGGAGGCCAGCGACGGGACGGTGGCCCTTGCCGGCGTCAATATGCTGGTGATACTCCGGCCGGGCAGCGAAGGGTTCGAGCTGGTGCGTCCCAATGCCGGCGGAGAGTTCAGCCTGTACTATGACGTCGTCCAGCAGTGGATCGAAGACAAAGAGCACAATATCTGGCTGGCGACCGACCGGGGACTCTACTGGTTCAACCCGGGAGCGCAGCTTTGCCATTCCGTCGCATTGCGAATGCCGGGAAGAGACAGCGTGTTTACACCCGAGGTGACCGGCGTCCGCCAGCTGCAGAACGGCGATATCGTCGTCACCACCTGGGGCAACGGCCTGTTCGCTTACGACAGCCTCTTCAGACCGGTTTCGAGATGGTATATACAGGGGCTGCGGCCATTCAGGGCGCGTGTCAACCAGGCATGGTGCATCGTTCAGCGGCCCAACGGGGATATCTGGAGCGGTCACCAGCAAGGCTGGATCCATATTTCTCACTGGGCGAGCCGAAGGACCGAGCAGCTGCACCTTCCCATTGTCAAGAATAGCACGATCCGGCAAATGCTGGTTGATAAAGACGGCAATGTCTGGATCGGGACGCAGCATGGAGAGCTTATCCGCTGGGAAGCCAGGACGGGCGCCTACACGGTCATGAGCACGCTGGGCAGTCCTGTTCAGCGTCTCTACCTGGACAACCGCGGCGATGTCTGGGCCTGTACCGAAATGGAAGGCGTATACCGGGTGAGACCGGGTGACGGCGCCATTCTCAACCACTATACTACCACCGAAAGGGAAGGCTGGCGTCTCAGCGGGGTCGGTGCAGCGGATATCGTACAGTATTCCGACAGTCTCTATATTATTGCTACGCATAACCTGGATATCCTTAACGTCTACACCGGCCGTATCCGCAGCGACACCAGCGTCACGGGCGCGCTGTTCAGCGGAGCCACCAACGTCATTCCGGACCGGAAGGGATATATCTGGATCACGAATGCCGAAGGACTGCACAAGCTGAGCTTTACCAAGCAGCTGGCCTCGACCTTTTACGAGATGGACGGCGTAGGCAGCAATGCCTTTAATCTTGGTTCCGGCTACCAGCTAAAGGATGGCCGTGTGGCCATCGGGACTACGCATGACGTCCTGGTCTTCCAGCCCGCGCTGATCCGGAACTCGGAATTGGCGCCCAACGATGTCGAGATCACCGGGATATGGGCGAACAACAAACCCCTGTCGGTCGACTCGGTCGAAAAGCTCGAAGAGCTCGAGCTGCCATACGGCGAGAATTCGCTGAGGATATCGCTGTCGACCCTGGCTTATCAGGATGTCAGCGGCATCATGTACAGGCTGGAAGGCATCGACAAGGACTGGATCGACGCGAAGTCGAATGACGCCGTATATAATTATCTCCCGCCCGGCCGCTATACATTCGGCGCCGAGGGCGTCAACGCGGAGAACATGGTAAGTAGGAATATGCGCCGGCTCGCTATTCATGTACACGGACCTTTCTGGCGCAGCTGGTGGTTCCTGTGTCTCGTGCTGCTGGCCGGGGCCGCTCTTTTGTATGTGCTCGACCGGCAGCGGATGCAGCGGAAAGCCGCGCTGGAGAATATGCGCAGCGACATCTCGGGGAACCTGCACGAAGAGGTCAACCAGGCGCTGCAGAACATCAATGTGCTGAGCGAGATCGCCAGGATCAAGGCGGAGAAGGATCCGGAGCAGGCCATCAATTACATCAACGAGATCCATCACAAAAGCCATAATATGATCATTGCGATGGACGATATGTTATGGGCTATCGATCCCGTCAACGATAACATGACAAAGGCCATCGCCAGGATGCGGGAGTTCGCCGAAGCGCTGAATCACCGGCATGGTGTCCGGATAAGGCTGCACGCCGACAACGGGGTCGAGCGTCTGCACCCTGATATGAATATCCGCCATGAGCTGTTGTTGATCTACAAGCTCGTGCTGCGGGTGCTGGTGGAGGAAGCGAATGCGCAGGATACTCTTGTCCAGCTCGAGCAGGACCATGGCATGCTGAACCTCAGCGTGTATTCGAAGGGGATACGCATCGATCATCGCAGCGGCCGGGCCATCCGTCTGGTGGAAGAGGCCCGTAGCCGGGCCTCGGCGATCCGTGGCGCCCTCGACCTGCATTCAGATGAGAAGGGGACAGCTGTTCTCTTTACTTGCCCATCCACTTTTTAAAGTCGGTCACTTTTTCCCTGCTGACCAGCGCCTCTTTTTCTACCGTGGGCCGGAGGGTAAGGATGAGGCGGTTGCCGAAATATTCCTCGATCCTGTCGATACAACCGGCAGACACATAGAAGGCGCGGCTGATCCGGAAGAAGAGCCTGGGATCGATCATCTCTTCCAGTTCGTCCATCGTGTAGTCGACGACGAACTTCCGGCCGTCGGTGGTCCGGAAGAAGTTCAGCCTTCCGTCGCTGAAGAAATAGGCGATCTCGCCGAGGTCGATGCTGACGAGCTTTTGGCCGTGCTTGACGAGAAATCTTTGGCGGTATTCCCTGGGCTCCAGCTGACGCCGCAGCTCTTTCAGCAGGACGTCCAGCCGGGCTTCTCCTTCCGGCGTTTCTTTGCTTGAATAGCGCAGCTTCATCTGGTGGTATTTGTCCAGCGCGAGCTGCAGCTCTTCTTTCTGCACCGGTTTGAGCAGGTAGTCGATGCTGTTGACCTTGAAGGCCTTTAGCGCGTATTCGTCATACGAGGTCGTGAAAATGACCGGGCTGGTGACGTCGACCAGCTTGAAGATCTCAAAGCTTTGCCCGTCGGCGAGCTCGATGTCCATCAGGATCAGGTCCGGCGCGGGATTTTGCTGCAGCCATTCTACCGTGCTCTTTATGCTGTCGGTGACCCCTGTCACTACGGCCGAGGACTGTATCGACAAAAGCGTCTTTTGTATCTTTTTTACGGCGAGGTCTTCGTCTTCCACGATCAGTATATTCATAGTGTTTGTGTTTTAATTGTTATTCCAGATCAGCGGCAGCACGACCATAAAATTCTTCTCGCCTTCCACGACCTGGAATCCTTCTTCTTTCATCAGCCGGTATTTGGCCTCGATGTTCCGGAGTCCGATGCGGGTGGATGCGACCGCCAGCGCCTTTCGCTGGAGGTTGTTATTGACGACCAGCCGGTTGCCGGCCGTTGTGAAGATATCCATGACCAGGGGCTGCTGTCTGGAGACGATATTATGTTTGACGGCATTCTCCACCAGCAGCTGGAGGCTGAGCGAGGGCAGCTGGTAAGAGTAGTAGCGCCGGTCGATGTCCATGTTCAACTGGAGCCCTTCTCCGTATCTGGTACGCAGCAGCTGGAAATAAGACTGGATGAACCGGATCTCTTTTTCCACGGTGCTGACGCCGCTGTCGTTGTTGCGCAGGAGGTACCGGTAGACCTTGCTGAGCTCGTCGAGGAACCGTTCTGCTTCTGTCCTGTCCTCTTCGATCAGGGACGAAAGCGTATTAAAACAGTTGAAAAGAAAGTGCGGGTTGATCTGTCCTTTCAAATTCTCAAATTCGTGCTCCATGCTCATTTTTTCGAGGAGGGTCTTTTCCTGCACGCTCTCGCGGTATTTTTCCAGCAGGAACAGCACTTCCCAGAGCGTGTCGAAAAGCAGGTTGATCGACAGGCCGATCAGATAGCCCCATTTCAGGTCGCGGACGCGCATCTGGTAGCCGAGAATATGCCAGTGGTCATAGATCCAGAAGATCAGCAGGACGGAAGGCGTCATGATAAAGGGGTTGGTCAGCGCCTTATACAGGATGCGCTTCCTCGTCTCTTCGAGTGTCGGGAACTGCCGGCGGATCGCGTGATCGTATTGGATATGCGCATACCAGGACACGATGCCGATGCCATAGATCAGCGGCCAGCTGACCGCCCACACCCGCCAGTCGGCAAGGAACCGTCCCGGATACAGGATGGCGTTATAGGCGAGCACTATGAAGGGCATCGATACCCAGAAGCCTATTACCTGGACTCTCAGTGGTCGGGAGAATTTCATGATGGCATCGTGCTGTTTTCGATTAATGGAATACAGACAGACCGGCAGGCCGGCGTCTCGTGAATGACTATTCCGGGACCACCCAGCAGCCTGTATTTGCCGACAAGGTCGTCCAGCCCTTCTTCCTGGTCGGGGCCGTCGCCGGTGACGGGTTTGGGCTGGACCGTATTGGTGACCATCAGCGAGCCGTCCGCCAGCGTCCGGATGTCGATGCCCAGCGGCTCGGCCTTGCTGAAGGCGTTCCGGTAGATGATATTTTCCAGGACCACCAGGAGGCTCATCGGCGCTATCTTCTTTGCTTCGTCCTTTTTCTCAATGCATATCACGACGTCGAGGGCGGGGCCAAAACGGGTCTTGACCAGGTAGAGATAGGCGTCGATGAACTTCAGCTCTTCGCTGAGATCTACCAGCTGCTCTTCCGCGCCTTTCAGCAGATAGCGGTAGACCCGGGTCAGTTCGTCCAGGAATTTCTCCGCCTCCTTTTCGTTCTCCTGGATGAGGCTGGAAAGGGAATTGAAACAATTGAACAGAAAGTGCGGATGCAGCTGTCGGCGCAGGCTCATCAGCCGGCTTTTCTGGTAGGCGCTCTGCAGGCGGTCGGTCTCCATCATGGCGGTCTTCCACTTCTCCCAGCCCAGGCCGGCTTCGTTGACAAAGGTGAGTATAGCGCTGGCGAGGCAGGCATAGCCCGTTACCCACCATTCCATGCCGCGCTGGACCGGGCAGCCGCTCAGGGGCAGCGCTTCGTACAGCAGGTAGACGGCCTGAATGGTCAGGAGGTTCATGACACAGAACAGGGGTAACAGGATGCCGGTGCGTCTGAAGAGTTCGTTGTCGCCTGGAAAACGTCGCTTCACCAGCATGGCGGCCATGCCGAATATCGAATAGATCGCCGCGAAATACAGCAGCGAGATACCCAGCCGCAGGAAAAAAACGCCGGAAGAGGACAGGGTACAGTAGCCAAACAGCAGGAGATTGATCAGGACGGTATAGGGCAGCATGAACCAGATGAAGATCATCGGCTCAATTCTGCTATACCGTCTTATCTGCATAGGTTAGTTAGGGTGGTCAAATTAATATAAAATATCCATTATTTCATCGCCGGCGGCATTCCTCCGGGCGGAATGGGCTGAGGTACGGAATTGTTGACCGGCTTTGTCGTTCTCAGGAAGGTGTATATAGAACGCAGGTCTTCATAGGACAGCTTGCTGAAGTTCTGCCAGGGCATAGGCGGTAAAAGAGGTCTGCCCTGTTCGAGTCCTTTCCATTTGCCTTCCCGGATGCAGCGCACGAACTGGGCTTCCGTCCAGTTGCCGATCCCGGTGGGATCTGAACTAATATTGGCCGAGAAAGATACGCCCCAGGGACCTACTGCGGAGGTGAGATCGCCGCCAAAGAGTATCCATTTTTTTGCCGTGCCGGTGTCGAAGGCCGGCATCGGCCTGCCGGCGGGATAGCCGGAGAACCGGAGAGCGGTATCGATCTCGGGCCCGTGCGGGCCCATCTTCTTGGGCGAATGACAGTCATCGCAGCCGATGGCGTTGACCAGGTACTGCCCGCGTTTGACCAGCTGGACGGGGTCGGCGACGGGAGGGGCGGAGCCTTCAGAGCTGACCTCTCCGCAGGAGAAGCCAAAGATCAGGGTGGCAAGGATCAGGGATGCAAGTATCGCATATCGCTTATGCATATTCAGTCTCGTTTAATAGTTGAAGAAATTGTTGTTTGTTCTTTGTCAGCCAGGCTTCGAGGCTTTGCATCCCCGGGTGCATGCAATAGCTTTCCATGAGGTGCTGGCTGCGCCTGGGGATATAAAGCCGCTGCACTTCGAACATATTGGCCAGCTCTTCAGCGCCGGGGAAGCCCATGCCGGCGTAGGCGTCGCGCTGGATATGGTTGTACCGGATGGTCACTCCCAGTACCCGGCTCATGATCGCCGCGTATTCTTTACAGCTGCGGTCTTCCCCTACGACGCCGACGGTCCGGTGCAGGTATATCCCGGGGCAGGCGAATACCTGAGTTACGATCTTGCCGATGTCCTCCACGCTGGCCATGGCCAGTCGCGTGTCACCCTGGGGGAAACCAAAATAGAAATTGCCGTCGGCGCCTTTCCGAGGTGGAAAAAAAGAAAGGAAGTTCTCATAATAGAAGGCAATATGGACGAAGCTGGCGGGCAGGTCGAGAGACCGGGTGTAGTTCTCCAGCGAGGCTTTGATATCGCAGTGTGGTACCGCGAATTTTCCGCTGCTCAGTTCGACGTAGGACGGCAGGCCACTGTAGACGAAGTGAGAGATACCGGAGTCCCGTACGGCATCGATAAGATTTCTTCCCTGGTGGAACTCTTGCTCGTAGTGTTCCCAGAAATTGGTGAGGCCGAAGACGCCGTAACAGCCCTTCATTGCGTCGAGCAGGCTGTCTTTGTCGTTGAGGTCGCCTTCCACGAGCTCTGCGCCCTCTTTTTTCAGCTGTTGCGCTTTCTCAGAGCCCGTGTCGCGGGTGAGGCAGCGGACGGTATAGCGTTTGGTGTTCAGGAGGGCCCGGGCGACGCTGCCTCCCTGGGCGCCCGTGGCGCCGGTCACTAAGATCGTCGGACGCACTCCGGGGAATTGGTGTTGTTGCATAGTTCGTAGCATTTGATTTTTATTATTGAGTCGACAGGTTGACAAAACTTTTCAAAATACCCTTCCCATTGACAGCCGCGTTGAAGCCGGAATGGAGACCGAGGGAATATCCGCCTTCGAGCCCACCGATGTCGGTCCCGACCTGGCTGCTGCCTTTAAGGCCGAGGTCCGTCAACTGGTTGTTGTTGTCAAAACTGATATAGACCATTTGTTTCATATTGGCCTTCACCAGGTTCTGAAAATTGGCTTTCTCGCCGACGCCGGCGCTGAGGGTGCAGACCCCTGTCTTAAAGTTCTTCTCGTAGCCGGCGAGCAGGCCCTCGCCTCCTTCCACGCTGAACTTTGAGCAGTCCGCTTTCAGCGTGAAGGGAGCCAGATCGTATTTTAGCTTGAGCCAGCCGGGGCAGTCGAGGTCGATATCGTGTTTTGCGGTAATGATCTCATCCGCTGTTGCCGTGCTCATCCGGATCATGCACTCTCCGGGGGGTGGCTCTTCTGCGACCGAGGTCTGCAAGGTTGAGATCAAAAAACCGAAATATTCGCCGACGACGCCGTATACACTCTTTTTGGCGGCGTTGGTAGGATCGAGCTGCGCGATGTCCACGCAGCCATTGATATAGGATTTCCAGTTCGCCAGGGTGAGGTTCAGGCGGTTTGTTATATAGGCGTTGTGTTCATCCATATAGGCATCGACGATGGGCTTGTGGAGGTCGCAGCATTTCCTGGCGTAGGCTTTTATCAGCTGTTCTCCTCCCCCGGGATCGAGGGGCGGCTGCGGACAGGCCGCCTGCGCCAGCTTGTTCCAGTAGTTCCTGACCATTCCATCGAGGGGCGCGACGTCTTCTTTTCGGATCAGGCCCAGCAGCGGAGCGTATTCGCTGCCGTGCTCATGGAGAAGCTCGTCCGCCAGGTCGGCGTACAGGCCGGGGACCCGTCTGCCGTCCTGCCTGCGCTCTTCCTCGGTTAACGCCGCGGCTTTCTTCCAGAACCAATACTCGGCGCTCAGGCTTTTCATCAGTGCGTCTTTCTTTGCCTTCCATTCATCCGTCTGGTCGCAGTTCGTCGGCAGATCGGGGATCCTGAACTTGTCCAGTCCGATCTCCGTGAACAGATCGCGGTGCGGAATGTCTGACCTGCTTCTTCTTATCGCCGCCAGGTTGACGCTGCGTCCCATTTTCCTGATCTGACCGAGGGTGCTGCGGCGGGTGGCGATCTGCAATTCTTTTTCGAAATAGTTCATGGCCTCGTCGATCTGTCCCTCGAAGGAGGCTATCACGGCCATGCTGTGATTGGCTTCCGGGTTGAGCTCGTCGACCGAAAGGCAATTCAGGAGGTACTGCCTGGCCCTTGATATATCGCCCAAACCCAGGTAGGCCTGGCCCATATTGTTGAGCAGCATGGCATTGCCGGGTTCCTCCTGCAGCCAGCGCTGGAGAATGGGGATCGACTTATGCTGGAGTCCGGCCATATTATACATCGCGGCAAGATTGTTCCAGGCAGTGGCCTCCGACGGGCTCCTGAGCGCAGCCTCCATGGATAGCAGCAGGGCCTGTATGGGGTTGTTGTTCAGCCACTGTCCGACCGCAGCGCCCTGCAGTCCCGCGCCATCCTGCTTTGCCGTCATCGCCCTGACCTCCTGTACAATTGGAGCCGGGGTCAGGCTTTCCAGCTGCCGTATGGATAGGCGGACGGCAGCCGACAGCTCGGCAGCCGAAGGGGCGACCGGCGGGATAAGGGAAAGTCTTTTGAGATCTTTTACGGGAAGCTTTGCCTCGAAGTCCGGAAGGACCGTTGCGTCGATCTTCCTATCGTATTGCGCGGCGAGCTGTCTGGCCCTGGACGAAGCCTGCTTAAGCATCAGCTGCCTGTAAGCAGCGAGCTCGGAGGGCGACATCTTGGAAAGACGCGCCGCGTCGGGGAGGGACTGTGTCCGGCCGCATACGAAGACCGTAAATAAGAGGAGCAGGGTGCAGGTCATCTTGTGCATGAGGATCGGGTTAAGGGAGTTCCTGGATCCATTTTTCGGTGAAAGTTCTCGTGACGTCGTATACTTCCTTTCCGGCCCGATAGATCATTTTCCAGTCGTTGCTTTTGTATTGGAATTCCTGCTTGTCGAAAATCTGTTTGCCGTTCTTTTCGTGGGTAGTTGCGGAGAAGTCGACAGTGGCGGCGAGCGAGAGATATTTTTGAATGCGACGTTTGATGAAGGTACGACTGTCTTCCGGGAATTCCTGTGCCCATTGCAGGGTATATTTTTTGTAGTCCTCCAGCTCTTTTTTCCGGCGGTCGACCTGGCTCTGATAGAGCAGCTCGATGGTCTGGCTGTTCGGGTTCTGATAGTCCGCGAGGTTCTTCCTGTGCATCTCCAGTATGGGCTGCATGGTTTTCTTTATTTCGGCGTTGCCCGTGCTGATCACATTCTCGGTATTGGAGATCAGCTTTTTTGTATCGGCGATCTTGTCCTGGCGGATCTGTTCTTTTGGTCTTGTATAATCGACGGGTTCGGAGGGTTTGGAGTCTTTGCGCATTTTGTCATAGGCGGCTTTGAAGACGGGGCCGGACAGGTATTGTCTGGTATAGGCCAGCAGGTCGGCTGCCGTTCTTCCCCGGTCGCCTATATTCTTTGCGGCTTTCAGTCCTTCATAGTGCAGGTAGCCGTCGAGAAAGCTTTTTTTGATCTTGTCGTTGCCGTCCTGCTGGGTGATACCCAGCTGCTGCCAGATGCCTTCCGCGAGGCGGGGGGCGATGACGAAGGAGAAGAGATGGCAGCTCAGCACAACGAGGCATGAGGCTGCGACCAGGCGAATGGTGTGTTTCATTTTTTTGATTGATTAGAGTTTGATGAATTCGACGCGTCTGTTCTGGGCGCGGCCTTCTTTTGTCTTGTTGTCGGCGATTGGCTCGGTCTCGCCTTTTCCGTCTGTGCCGATGCGGTCGCTGTCGATCTTCCATTCGCTGCCAAGCAGGTCTTTTACGGCAGCGGCGCGTTTTTTCGACAGGTCAAGATTTGCGGCGTCGTCTCCGTCGCTGCTGGTATGGCCGACGACCTTGATGCGGATCGAAGGATTCTCCTTCAGTACCGTTGCGATCTCTTTAAGGACGCCATAGGATTCGGGACGGATAGTAGCGCTGTTGGGGTCGAAGCAGATGCCATTGGTGGAGAATTTCCCGTCTTCGACCAGCCGGTGGCGGGTATCGGGGAGGCCGGTGGCGACGCGGATATTGCCGATGTAGACGCCATAACCTTCTTCCGGATAATTCGTGCTGCCGACCTCCAGCCGCAGCTGGTTCATGGTGTCGGCGGCGGGCATGGCTTTCGGAACGTCGAAGACCTTCAGCTCGCCCACCCAGCAGCGAAAGCGCTGTTTTTGTACCTGTATGGCGACGTGCGCCGCCTGTCCATACCAGTTCTGCAGCTGCCCGATATTGATGAGGTCGCCTTTGAAAATGGAAGCTTTTTCCTTAAAAGTTTCGAATAGAGCCCGGGAGCCATTGTTCTCGAAGGGTGCGATCGTTGCCGTTGCAGCGGCGAACTGCCGGTAGTCCTTTAACAGGCTGTTGTCGTCGGGTGACAGGTCGCGGCTGGCCAGCAGGGAAATGAGGAATTGGGGATACATCCAGCCGTTGTTCTTCAGCTGCAGGACGAGGTCGAACTCGATCGTATAGTCCTGGCCGAAGCTCTGCGTATTGGCCGTGAGATAGGATACCGACTTGTGAAGACGCAGCCACCGGCCCGCAAATTTGTCGAGGGTAACGACCTCGCCGGAGCCGCTGCTGTTCCAACCGGCAGGTAGTTCGCCGATGGACTGCTCTGCAAAGTCTTCGGCATAGAGGACCTTTTCGCCGGGTATAAAATCGTATTTGGAGAAGCTGGCGAGGGTCGGGGCGGGTTCTGAACCCGGGCTGTCGCCGGATGTTGCGGTGCTCTTGCCTTCAGCTTTGTCGAGGGCCTTGTCCATGCCCTGGTCGACCCTGCGGTCGATGCGCTGGTTGATCTTATTCTTTGCCTTGTTGATCAGGCTGCCGAACTGGCCAAAGCTTTGGCCAGCCAGCAGGACGGTGAAAAGGAGTATAGGAGCTGCTTTGAACATGTGGTGTTTTTTTCTTCGTACAAAATTGGGGTTTGGCGTGGGGCGGGGCAATGCAAGGGTGAATGAGCTGAATTTTTTGGTTAATGAATTGCGGGCATCCTGGCGGGCTTCACTGTCTTCAGGTATTGATAGACGGCTTTCAGTTCGTCGTCTGACATGCGGCCAAAGCTGTACCAGGGCATCGGGCTGCCGGGGACAAGCCTGCCTTTGCGAAAACGGTTGATGAAGTCCTGCCGGGACCAGCTGAAGATGCGGCCGGAGGGGTCGGGTGTCAGGTTTGGTGTAATGAAGCCGTCGATATTCGCGCCCCCGGCAAATTGAGGGCCGGTAAAGGCTCCGGCGAGGTCGCGCTGGGTGTGGCAGCCGTTGCATTCCGCTATGCTGTGTGCGATATACCTGCCGTAGGCGGCGGTAGTATCGGCTCTTACGGCTGTGGGCGGTGGCCCGGATGGCCCGACGGGTTTGACGAGAAAGGCCTTGACGAGATAGCCCAGTGTATTCAGCCGGTTGGCCGGTACGGGATGATGCACGGCTTTTTGTGCGCGCAACCAGGAGATCACGGCTTTGAGGTCTTCATCGCTCAAATTGTGGAAGGGCATAAAATCGTATACGGGGGTGCCGTCGGGGTGGACGCCATAGCGGAGCGACCTGGCGATCTCTGCGTCGGTGAAATTTCCGATGCCGGTCGCCTTGTCCGGCGTGATATTCTTCGAATAGATAACGCCGACGGGGAGGTTGAAGGCGACGGCGCCGGTGAGGGGCGGCTCCTGTCCGAGCGCGACGAGGGAATCGGGATTATTCGGATTGTGACAGTTGATACAGTGGGCAGGACCGAAGACCAGGTGTCGGCCTCGGGCGATGACGGCGCTGTCGGTTGATGCCGTGATATCGGGGTATGGGGCCGTATAGTGAAGGTTCTGCCGGCAGAGGACCGTAATTGCCAGGATGGCGATCAGGGCAACAACCACGATGCCGGTCCATTTCAGGATACTTATGAGACGTCGCATATTTAAAATTTTTCGCCAAGCTATAGCGGAGAAGGTTGCCGGAGCATGGCCAGTGGTATGAGCTGCGGTATTTGACGGATGAAATGTTTGGCGGGGGCCGTCCTTTCAATTCGTGTGACGATTATGACAGCTCATGCAGCCGAAGGTTTTCTGCGGGCCGGGAGGAGGGCATCTTTGCGGAACAAAACAAAAAAACACCAAAAATGAAAAAGATCGTCTACTTCTTCCTTTCGCTGATCGTGCTGGCCTCCTGCAAGAAGCACAACGACGGCGACAACGTTTTCAAAGGTCCGGATCAGCAATTCCAGGGCGGAAAAGCCTGGACATGGTTGCAAACCAATAAGGACGGCCAACCGGAAATGCTGGCCATTGCGATCGACCAGGCGGCCCTCTCGACCCTTGACCCCGGTACGGATGAGTCGCACGAAGCCCAGGATGGCATATCGCTGAAGCTCCATCCAAAGGCCTCGATCACTCCCTTTACGCACGCCCTGCTCGAATGGAATCCCCACGGACATGAGCCCGCCGGCGTCTACGACAAGCCCCATTTTGACTTCCATTTTTATATTCAGTCCGAGGCGGACAGGCTGGCGATCCCGCCATATGCACAGGATTCTTCTAAATTCCTGCTTTTCCCGGCGCCCGGCTACCTGCCCGGGACCTATGTTCCGGTGCCCGGCGGTGTTCCGGAGATGGGGACGCACTGGGTAGACGCTACGACTCCCGAGCTGCACGGTCAGCCTTTTACGCAGACCTTCCTTTATGGGTCCTACGACAGCAAGGTGACGTTCTATGAGCCGATGATCACGAAGGCTTTCCTGGATGCCAATGCTTCCTTTGAAAGGGCCATACCACAACCTACAAAATACAAGACGAGCGGATACTATCCCACGACGATGCAGGTAAAGAAGGAGAGTGGGGTGCTGAATGTTATATTGAAAGGATTTGTTTACAGACAGGCTTCATAAGGTAACAATGCAGAGCTGATAGTTGCGGAGCCCCTTTCCAGGGGCTCCTTTCTTTTTTGGGAGGAAAAGGCTAAAATATGAGAAGGTTGTGTCGGCAGAAGTTTGTTGATTTGTCGCATGAGTATCAAAAGAAGAGATTTTATCCGTCTTTCCGGGCTGGCGGCGGCCGGAGTCAACGGGCTGGGCGCCCGTGCGGGATCGTTGCGCGTCATGACCTCTGTGCTGGATGGCCTGCGGCCGATGACAGGGGATGTAGTCCCTATCGCGGTGGAAGAACGGCAGGCGCGTATCCTGAAGGCCCAGCGGCTGATGGTGGAGAATAAGATCGAAGCGCTGGTCCTCGACTCGGGAACGTCGATGGTCTATTTCACCGGCATTGGCTGGGGACAGAGCGAGCGGCCGATGGTGGCAGTTATCCCGGCAAAGGGCGAGGTGAAATACGTAAGCCCTGCTTTTGAGGCCGAGCGGCTGCGTGAGCTGATAAAGATCGGTACCGAGGTGAGGGTATGGGAGGAGCACGAGAGTCCGTATAAGGTCATCGCGGGGATATTGAAGGACTATGGCATCAGGACGGGAAATATCGGGATGGAAGAGCGGGTCCGTTTTTTCATCTTCGATGGTGTCCGGAAAGAGGCCCCGCAGCTGAATTATGTCAGCGGCGATCCGGTGACGATGAACTGCCGGATGATCAAGTCTGCCGCGGAGCTGGCCCTGATGCAGAGGGCCAATGACATTACCGTGGCGGCCTATAAGGCCTCGATCGCCCTGCTGCACGAGGGGATGACGCCGGCTGATTTTTCGTCCATCGCGGCAGATGCTTTTTCCCGTCTTGGCGTCCGGGGTGACCTGAGCGCCAATTTTGGACCGGCTTCTGCCTATCCCCATGGCAGCATCCAGACCCAGCACCTGCAAAAGGGGGATGTCGTGATCATGGATGACGGCTGTAAGGTCCAGGGGTATTGTTCCGATATCAGCCGTACGGTCGTTTTTGGGGCTCCGCCGACCAAACGGCAGCGGGAGATCTGGGACCTGGAGAAAAGGGCCCAGGCGGCGGGTTTTGCGGCGGCCAGGGTTGGCGTCCCCTGTGAGCAGGTGGACATCGCTGCCCGGAAAGTCATAACAGACGCGGGCTTTGGACCCGGCTACAAGATCCCCGGCCTGCCCCACCGGACGGGACACGGCATCGGTATGGACATCCATGAATGGGGGAATATGGTCCTGGGAAACAAGCAGCCCCTCCAGCCGGGGATGTGCTTCAGCGTCGAGCCGATGGTCGCGATATATGGGGAGTTTGGGGTCCGGCTCGAGGACTGCGCCTATATGACCGAGGATGGACCCCGCTGGTTCTCCCAGCCGAGCACGGCTATCGATGTGCCGTTCGTGGTGTAGGGGGTCCCTGATTGGGGATGGGGATTACCGTGTGAGCAGATTAGCCCTTGTTATATTGGAAAAAGTAGTAATTTAGGTTCACTAACCAATTAAATTCTAGTTAACATGGCAAAGACCGCTAAGAAAGCTGCTCCCAAAAAGGCAGCAAAGAAGGCCGCTAAAAAGGCTGCTCCCAAGAAGGCAGCGAAGAAAGCCGCTCCTAAAAAGGCTGCTAAAAAAGCTGCCCCTAAGAAAAAAAGAACGCCGAACGCAGCCTTTATGACGGCGCTCAATCCGAGTGCTGCACTGGCTGACGTTATCGGAAGCAAGCCTCTCCCGAGAACGGAGATCATCAAAAAGATCTGGGACTACATCAAGAAGAACAATCTCCAGGACAAGACCAACAAGCGAATGATCAATGCAGACGCCAAGCTGAAGGTGTTGTTCGGTGGCAAGAGCCAGGTATCGATGTTCGATCTTGCCAAGATCGTTGGACAGAACGTAAAGTAGTAGCTGGGAGCAGCGAATACTGTTATTGACCGGAGCAGGGAATTGTCAGGATTTCCGCTCTGGTTTTTTTATGCGATCCATTGAAGCGGGCGCCGTAATATTCAGTTCATATTTGATCGTTTACTTTGCGGGCCAACTTCAAGCTAACTATGGAGAAAGTTATTCAACACAAGGTGATGTCCTGGCTGCAGGATGACGAGGACGCGTTCAAGGCAATATTTACCTATTATTACCCGCTGCTATACCGCTATGCCTTTCGCTACCTCAGGAGCGAGGCGATCTCCGAAGACATGGCGATGGAAGTACTTACCAGGATCTGGGAGAAAAAGGCGCTGGTAAAAGACGCCGGCACATTCGAGAATTACCTTTTTACGGCTGCCCGCAACCGCCTGATCAACCACTGGCGCGGGCGGATCGAGCATCTGCTGTCGCTGGACAGGCTCGCGAACGGAGATGCGACGGAAGAAGAACCGGTAGTCGTCCGGGACGAGATACTTTCAAAAGAACTGGAGTCTGTCTACCACAAGAGCGTTTCCCTGCTGCCGGCCCAGCGGCGGCTAATTTTTCAGATGCACCGCAACGAACACATGAGCTATAAAGAGATCGCGGGGCAGCTCAATATCTCTCCGCGGACAGTCGAGAATCAGATAGCAGCGGCTCTCAAACAGCTGCGCGTGGCTATGCTGCAATATCTTACAAGTATTATCCTTTAATCTTTTATTAAGAAATTGTTACCGATAGGGGTAGAGAAACCGATCGGTGTATGCGGATATAGAAACCAGCATGATGACTCCAAAAGAGATCGACAAGAAAATAGTGCTATCCTGGCTGCAGGGCAAGCATTCCATCAGCGACCTGCGCATTCTGCAGGAATATCTTAATGATCCCGCCTATCGGGAAAGCCTGGACAAGTTGCTTCAGGAGGAATGGGCGGCTCTGCGGGAAGAGGAGCAGCCGCAGATGCCCGGCCTGGACCAGCAGTACGACCGTTGGCGGGCCCGGCTGGCACCGGTGCGTCCGATGCCGGCAGCAAGGCGGAGGTGGGTTGCCGCTGCTGCAGTGATCATTGTTCTGGGTGGAATGGCCTGGCTGTTGGGCAGGCGGGCCGGCTCGGGGAAAGAGCCGGCGTGGACGGTCCTTCGAACGGCGGCAGGGGAAAGAAAGGCCCTGTATCTGCCTGACAGCTCTCTTGTCTATCTGGGTGCGGCCAGCACCATAAAGTATAACCCGGGATACAATAGCAGTGACCGGAAAATTCTTTTGGACGGCGAAGGCTATTTTGTTGTACGGCATGACGGACGCCGGCCCTTTACAGTATTCACCGGAGCGCTCTCGACCATGGATATCGGCACGGAGTTCAATATCCGCCACTATTCGGGCGATGTTGTGGTGGCCGTCGCGAAGGGCAGGGTAGAGGTGCACGTCGGAAAGGGCGGGCGTGTCGCTACCCTGGGGAAGGGGCAGCGGCTGCAATACGATGGCGTGTCCGCGAAGTTCACTACCGACAGCCTGCCTGACGCGTCGCTTGCGGGAGCCTGGCGGAAAGGAGTGCTCAGCTGGCGCAGGCGTCCGCTGAAAGAGGTCACGGACGAGCTGCAGCGGTATTATGGGGTTAGCATTCACTATACCGATCCGGCCCTGCAGAATATCCTGATCACAACAGTACTGGACAACCGAAGCCTGGACGAGGCGGTGGATATTGTCGCTGTCACGGCTGGAGTTCGACACTATGTCCGGCAGGGTAATACGATCACCTTCCAATAATGATCAGAAGTATGAAAAAGGCGGTATTCCTTTTCTCGTTGTTGCTCTCCGGGTATTTCTGCCTCTATGCGCAGGATCTTCCCCGGCGGGCAGACGTACGCATCCGGCATGCTACGCTGCAGCAGGCTTTTGCCGAACTGGAAAGGCAATTCGGCCTCAATTTCTCCTACAACGAGACCAATATTCGTCTTTACAGCCGGGAGATCAATTTTGCGCTAAAGGACGCGACGGTAAAACAGGTCCTGGACAAAATATTTTCGGGGAGTCCGCTGGTCTGGTCGCTGAGGGGCACTCTTGTGGTCCTTTCTGCCGATCCCGGCTACAAAAAGCAGGGCTCGTCGCGTGGTTCCGCCGAGGTCCTTTCCGGGATAGTTTTGGATGCGGAGACGATAGAGCCGGTGGGCGGAGCTACCGTCAGGGTTGGCGATCGAAGCGTCCTGACGGATGAGGATGGCCGCTACCGGCTGACAATACCCGCCGGCACTTATACGGTAACCGTCAGCCATATGACCTATGGTGCGCGCGAGGTCAGTGACCTGGAGGTCCCGGCTTCTTCGCCGACGGTGCTCAATCTGTCGCTGCACAAGAACGGCACCTCCCTGAACGAGGTGGTCGTGGTCGGCTATGGCAAACAGTCGCGAAAACTGCTGAGCAGCAGCATCGGCACGGTGCAGAGCGGCGGGTTCAACCAGGGTAATTTCAGCAATCCCGCCCAGCTGCTACAGGGCAAGGTCGCGGGTCTGACCATCAGCCGCAGCGGAGATCCCAATGGTGCGCCGACGATCATCCTCCGCGGGCCGTCGACGCTGCGCGGCGGTGCGGCGCAGGAGCCCTTTTATGTCATCGACGGTGTGCCCGGCGCAGACGTGCGGCTGGTCTCGCCGGACGATATCGCTGCGATCGACGTTCTGAAGGACGCTTCGGCCACCGCCATCTACGGTACCCGCGCCTCGAATGGCGTGGTCATGATCACGACGAAGAAGGGGAGACAGGCGGAGGCGCTGATCGGCTATGACGGCTATGTCTCGGCGGAAACTGTTGCCCGCAGGATAAAGATGATGGACGCCGGCCGGCTGAAGTACTTCCTGAAGCGCAACGGCCTGGCGCTGGACCCTTCCGATGACCAGGGCGCCGATACCGACTGGCAGAAGGCCGTTACGCAGACGGCCTTCTCGCAGAATCACCACGTCTCTCTCAGCGGAGGCGCCAGCAATACGTCCTATAATGCCGCCGTCAACTATTTCGACGGCAAGGGTATCCTGAAGAATACGGCGATGAACCGCCTGATCGGCCGGATCAATGTCGAGCAGCGGGCTTTCAGCAATCATCTTAAGCTGGGCGTCTCGGTCGGGTCATCCGCCACCAGCTCCGACTTGTTGCCGGACCAGAACATCATCCTCTACAATATGCTGCGGTACCTCCCTACCGTGCCGGTTAAAATGGCCGATGGCTCCTATACGGAAAATCTCCAGCGGGTGCAGTATTACAACCCGGTATCGTTGCAGAACAATGCCTGGCTGCAGGTAAAGAACAGGATCATGACCCTCAACGGAACAGCGCGGGTGATCCTGCCGCTGGGCTTCAGATACGATCTTAGCCTTACCTCCCAGACCGAGCAGGACGACAGCAGCGCTTATTATACCAGCAAGTATGCGCTCAAGACGGGTCTCGACGGGCAGGCGTATCGGTCGTCCTACCGGAGCTCCCGGAAGACGGTGGAAACCTTTCTTACTTTCGACCGCGCCCGGGGCGTCCGCGCGATCAATGTGCTGGGAGGATACAGCTGGCAGGAGGACGTTGTCGGCGACGGCTTTCAGGCCAGCAACCAGAACTTTCCCACGGATGACCTTGGGTACACGAATATCGGGCTGGGAAGCCCTACCGGCAACTATCGTAACGACTGGGGATCGGACAGGTACCAGAGGCTTAGGCTGATATCCTTCTATGCCCGCGCGAGGTACGATCTCAGGCACCGGTACCTGCTGCAGGCGTCGCTGCGCAGGGACGCCTCTTCGGCCTTTGGCGCGAACAATCGCTGGGCTACATTCCCTTCCGCCTCCTTTGCCTGGCGCATCGTCGAAGAGCGCTTTATGCAGCACCAGTCGCTGTTCAACGACCTGAAATGGCGGATCAGCTATGGCGTTACCGGCAACTCGCTTGGCTTTGACCCGCTGATCTCCAGGGTGAGGTATGGCTCGGTAGGCTCATTCTATTACAACGGGTCCTTCGTCAACGGCATCGGCCCGGCGCAAAACTCCAATCCCGACCTCAGGTGGGAGAAGACAGCCATGTTCAATACGGGTATCGACCTCTCGCTGTTCAAGGGACGGCTGACCGCCAGCGTGGAATACTACGACAAAAAGACCAGCGACCTGATCTGGTACTACCCGGTATCCACGATCCGGTATTTCGTCAGCACTTTCACGGCCAATGTAGGGTCTATTTCCAACAATGGCTTTGAGCTGACGCTGGAGGCTTCGCCGGCGCAATCGACCAATTTCAAGTGGGTAAGCTCTTTCAACGTCTCTCACAACAACAACAGGCTGGTCTCCCTTTCCGACAATATGTTCAAGCTGGATTCGATATTCGAGGCTGCGCCGGATGGTCAGGGCCAGACGGGGTCCAATGTGCAGATCCTGAAATCGGGATTCCCCGTGGGGCAGTTCTTTACCTTCAAATATGCCGGGAAGAATCCACAGGGCGTGAGCCAGTTCTATGACAAGGCCGGGAAGATAACGGCAGCGCCAATGAATTTCACCGATTATTATTATGCCGGAAATGCACAGCCGAAGATACAGATCGGCTGGGGGAACAGGTTTACTTACAAGCGGTTCGATCTGAATATCTTTCTCCGGAGCTCGCTGGGCGCCAGGATCATGAATGCTACCCTTGCCGACCTGAACCGGCCGGACGAGGTCGCCAACTACAACCTGCCGGTCTTTTCTTCGCAGGAATCGTCCAGGGACATCAGCGCTTATATCTACTCCGACCGTTATGTCGAAAGCGCGTCCTATCTGCGGCTGGACAACGTGACGCTGGGGTACTCCTTTCCTTCCTTTTTCAGGGGGATGCGTTCGATGCGGGTATATGTGTCGGGTAATAACCTGGCCGTTATTACGGGATATCGCGGTATCGATCCCGAAGTGCCGCTGGGTGGCCTTACGCCCGGTGTCGATAACAAAGACTACTATCCCCGTACCCGAGCCTTTCTACTGGGTCTGAATGTCGGTTTATAAAACAAAAGAAAATGAAAAAGAGCATTATATACCTGTATCTGGCGTCCGGCCTGCTGCTGATCGCTGCCTGTACCAGGACGGACGTTCCCGTGGAAAGCGAGCTGACGCCGCAGAACTTCCCGAAGACCGATCAGGAATATATCCTGGCGGCGGGTCCGGCCTATACCAATTTTCGGGGCAGCTTTTGTCTGTCTTACTGGCAGGCGCAGACGCTGAGCACCGACGAAGCGATCCTGCCAAGCCGAGCGGGCGGCTGGTACGACGGAGGACGTTATCAGCAGATGCACTATCACAGCTGGACGCCGGACAATCCTATCGTGTCGGATACCTGGGCCTGGGGTTTTGGGACGATCAGTACCTGCAACCAGATACTGTCGTTGTTCGCGTCGGCTGCTCCCAGCCCGTCCAAGGGGCAGATCGTGGCGGAGATAAGGGCTCTCAGGGCTATGGTGTTCTTCTTTATGATGGACCTCTACGGGAATATCCCGGTGACCACAATCTTTGGCGATACGGCCAGGCCCAGGCAGCTCCCCAGGCAGCAGGTGTTCGGCTTTATCGAGAGCGAGGTAAAGGCCGCGCTGCCTTCGCTGAGCCGCGCTACGGATGCCTCGGTCTATGGCCGCCCCAATATATATACGGCATATGCCCTGCTGGCCAAGCTCTACCTGAACGCGGAAGTGTATACGGGAAAGGCAAGATATGAAGATGCCGTGATGGCCTGCGACAGCATTATTCAGTCGGGTAAGTATACGCTGGCGGACGACTATGCGAAGATGTTCTATCCCGACAACGGCCCGCAGACAAAGGAGTTCATCTTCGCCATCCCCTATGATCACGCCAGCGCGCAGGGAGAGCAGTTCTCCTGGTATTCCCTGCATCCCGCCCTGCAGGCCAAGTACGGCCTCTCTTACCGACTGAGCAATCCCGTGAGCACGATCCCTTCCTACTATGCGCAGTTCGACGATCCCAACGACGTCCGGACAGCGCTGTGGCTGGTCGGCAAGCAGTATGACTTCGGCGGCAATCCCATCATCATACATACGACAAGGGTAGGGCTGGACAATACCTATGCGGGCGCTGACGGCAGCGCCCCGGTGGACTACCAGCTGAACTTCACTCCGGACCTGACGCTGCGGGATGTCGCCAGGTTCGAGGTCGGGGGCGACGAGCTGGGCAAGGCCAAGGGCATCCGGAACATCAAGTACTATCCGGACGTGACCGCTACCGACCGCAACCAGAGCAATGATGTGCCCGTATTCCGGTACGCGGATATACTGCTGATGAAAGCCGAGGCGCTGCTGAGGGGAGCCGCCGGCACCCATGGTGAAACGGCGTTATCACTGGTCAATCAAATCCGGACCGCGAGAAAGGCGGCCGCCCGTGGCTCCGTGGATCTACCTGCGATGCTGAAAGAAAGGGCGCTCGAGTTGAACTGGGAGTGCTGGCGGCGGAATGACCTCATCCGGTACGGCCGGTTTGAGGACAGTTGGGGGTACAAGACGGATGCCGACGTCAACAAACGCATCTTTCCAATTCCTTCGGGGGAAAGGATATTAAACCCGGCGCTTGTTCAGAATCCCGGCTACAACTAGTATTCGTCCGACAGGCCAAAGGACGGCTTGCGATACATCCACTGCCCGGCGGTGAAGTCAGGGAACTCAACCGTCTGGTTGCCCAGTTCGATGGACTGTTCGCTGAGGGGTGTTATGGCGCTGTAGGCCGCGGCGTCGTATACGTCCATGGGTGTCGGGACGCTCCTTTTGGTGGATTCTACGAATGCGTGCAGCACGAAGAAGTCCATTCCCCCGTGGCCGGCGCCTTCTGCGGAGGAGCTCCAGCGTTTCCAAAGCGGGTGGTCGTATTTGTCAAGCCAGGTCTTCGCATCGTCCCAGGCGTCTTCCTTCGACTGTCCGGCGACGTGAATGCCTTTTGCGACGTCCATCCAGAGCCCCCCTGTCCCCTGGACACGGAAGCCCAGCGAGTAGGGGCGGGGAAGGCTGGTGTCGTGCTGCAGCAGGATGGTCTCGCCGTTCGCGCAGTTGATGGATGTGGTGACGACGTCGCCTAGTTTGAACTGGACCCTGGCGCTCGGGTTGTCCGGTCCGCATTTTTTGACCACGTAGTCGTGCAGGCCCCGGGCCTTGGATGAGAAGGAGCAGAGGTTGACGAACCGGTTGCCGCGGTTAATATTGATATAGTGGGCCAGCGGGCCGACCCCGTGCGTGGGATAAAGGTCGCCGTTGCGATGGATGGAGTGTTCCGTACGCCAGCGAGCCTCGGAGAAGGCCTTCTCTCCAAACTCGCAATTGCCGCTGAATTTCACGTCCCGCAAATTGTGCTGGTACCCGCCCTGCAGGTGTACGAGCTCTCCGAACAGTCCCTGCTGCACCATATTCAGCACGGCCATGACGTCGCGGCGGTAGCAGACGTTCTCCAGCATCATGACGTGGGCATTTTTTTGCTCTGCCGTTCTTACGACATCCCAGTGGTCTTCCAGTGTGATGCCCAGGACGACTTCCGTGCCGACATATTTTATTCCTGCTTCCAGTGCGCCGATGATCATTGGTTTGTGCCATTCCCAGGGGGTCGCGATGATGACCCCGTCGAGCTGCTCGTTGTGGAGCAGGTCCTTCCAGGCGTAGGGATTGCCGGTATAGATCTTAGGCATTTTCTGGCCGCTTTTTTCGATCAGCTTTCTTGTCCTGTCGAGCATCCCATCGTCGATGTCGCAGATGGCCAGGAGGCTGACGTCGTCCCTTTTAAGCAGGAGGCTCAGGTGGCTCTGTCCGCGAAGGCCGGTCCCGATGACGGCAAGCCGGACCTTTTCCTGCCGGCTGCGGGCTGATAACCGGGTGGAGGGGGCGGTGGCAAGTGCCAGGGCGGCGAGGCCGCTATTGCGAAGAAACTCTTTTCTGTTCATGAAAATAAAGATAATAGAGCCGGGGATAAAAAACTAACGCAATCGAATGCGCAAATTTCACCTATTTTTATAAAAAATCCGGACATGCGCAGCCTTACCTTAACCGGACGGAGTCCGGTTCGCACACGAGGCCTTGAGCCGAAGTGTGCAGACATTATGGTTTGGGGCAAAAAATTACTTTCGGTCAAAATTTTTTGTCCCAGATCCTCATTTTTCGCCCTTCTCTTCTTTGCCATCAGCGGTTCAGCCCAGACCCTAAAGGACAGCGCTTCGATCATGCAGGTCCGCAAGGAGCCAAGGCACCACGACGTGGTGGATAACCAGTGGGTGAGGATACTGGACGTGCGTCTCCCTTCCGGCGATACGACCTACTACCATAAGCATTCGACCCCGTCCGTGTTCCTGGTGCTGGGGAATACGAAGACCGGCAGCCAGGCCCTTATAGAGCCGCGGCACAGGACCTTTGACAAGGAGGATATCTGGTTCGAAGATTTTACGGACACGCCGAGGATACACCGGGTATGGAATGCCGATAAGAAGCCTTTTCATACGATCGATATCGAGCTGCCGCACAAGCCCTCTGCCGGATTTAAGGGCGTGGATATCCCGTCCGCGGAGCTTCTTTTCGACGCAAAGCCGGTGCGTGCCTATCGCGTGAAGCTGGCCGGCGGAGGGAATATAAAATTGAATGCGCTGCCCTGTCCCGTAGTTGTGATCGGATTGCTGGGGACCGACGCGAGCGGTAAGGTCAATAATAAACTATTCAGCGGAAAGGGAAGCTATATCTTCGTCCCTTCCGGGGAGGCGCTGCGCATCGAGAATATAGGGAAGCCTGAGGCGCAGTTTGCGGTCTTTGAGATCAAATAGGGCGCCTGAGATCTGATAGAGCGCTAGCTCTGTAAGCCGGCGATCTCTTCGAAGTCGTCCGCTAATTTGCTGCTCAGGCGCTCGAAGATGGGGAACAGCCGCATATACACTTCGTGGTTATTCCTGTCCGGCCGGAACATTCCCGGCAAGTCGATGCCCCGGGTCGCCTCTTCGAGACTTTGATACATGCCCATTTCGGTGGCGGCGACGAGGAAGGCGCCGAGCCCGATGCTATCCGAATTGTTCTTTACGTGCACCGGCTTGTTGAACATGTCGGCGATCAGCTGCGCCCAGAAGGGATAGGCAGCGAAGCTTCCGTTGATGGACAGCGTGTGGATGGGTCGGTGTTCCTCGAGCGTTTTACCAATGCTGTATATCTCGAACAGGATGCCTTCGATGGTGGCGCGGACAAAGTGTTGCTGGCGGTGCTGCATATTCAGTCCAAAATACACGCCTCTGGCATTGGCATTCCAGATAGGGGCTCTTTCGCCGAGCAAATAGGGGAGGAACAGGAGTCCTTCGCTGCCGGCGGGTATCTTCGAGGCTTCCTGTATCAGTCCTTCCATTGCCTCTTCGAGGTCGAATGCTTTCCGGAACGAACCGAACTCGCGGGTGAACCATTCGAAGATCACGCCGCCGTTGTTGGTAGGGCCGCCCGAGACGTAGTAGTCGCGTGTGAGGACATAGTTGAAAAGCCGTTGCTTCTCGTCGATCAGGACTTCTTTGCCAACCACGCGCACGGCCCCGCTCTGCTCCACTGTGATCGTCGCTTTCCCTTCGCCCCATACGCCGGCTCCCAGGGTAGCGAGACAGCCGTCGCTGGCGCCCGCGATGATCCGGGTGGCGGCATCCAGTCCCAGTGAAGCCTGGTATTCCGGCCGCAGCCGCGGCGAGGAATAGAACACCGGTACCAGTTCGGGCAGCTGGCTGGCGAGTATGCCCGCATAGTCGAGCGCCGCGTCCTCCCACCGGAAGGAATGGATATTGAACAGGCCCGTGGCGGAGGCGAGGCTGTAGTCGATGATCGTCTCCCCCGTCAGCTGCTGGATGATATAGCTTTTCAGGGAAAGGAAGCGTGCGGTCAGGTGGAACCGGTGTTTGTCCTCGTTCTTCATCCAGGTGATCTTTATCAGGGGGGACATAGGATGGATGGGAGTGCCCGTCGCGTCATAGATGGTCTTGCCCTCGGGTGAGGTTCTGAGCTGCCGGGCCTCCATTTTGCCGCGGTTGTCCGACCAGGTGATGGCATTGCCGAGGGGGTTGCCTTTCTTGTCGACCGGAAGCACGCTGTGCATGGCGGCGCTGAAACAGATGGCGCTTACCCGGTAGCCGGACGGATGGATCCTTTCGTTGAGCAGATTCTTCAGGACATACAGCACCGTGATAAAGATCTGTTCGGGGTCCTGTTCGCTCTGATCCGGCTCCCGGTGAAAGGTAGGGTAGGAGCCTTTCATGGAGCCGATGAAAATGCCTTGCAGGTCAAAGGCGAAGATCCGTACGGCGCCCGTACCGAGGTCGATGGTCAGTATGCAGTCCTGCCTGTTCATGGTATGTCGGTATTGTCCTTTCGAAACTGGCTCGGCGTATAGCCGGTGAGCTTCTTAAAGGTGGTGGAGAAATGTTGTGACGAATAGAAGCCGGTATCCAGCGCTATATCGGTCAGGTTGGTGTCCGTCTGTTTGAGGAGCTTGATGGCTTCCGAGATGCGGATATTGATCAGATAGTTCAGCGGTGAAAAGCCGGTATATGTTTTTACTTTTTCGGTAAATGCGGTTGTGCCCAGCCCAACGAGGGCCGCCATCTCTTCCACTGCCCACTGGTGGGAGAGGTTCTTTCGCAGCTCCTGCTCGAGCTTCATAAATGAGCCGGAGAAGTCCCGCTGCGAATGGCTTTGCTGGATAAGCTGCCGGGCCGTAAGGATGAGCAGCGCGTCTATCAGCTGATTGGTCCTCGTCTGGTAGCCTATCTCCTGCAGGTGCAGCTCTTGCGCCAGCTGCTGAAACAGCTTGCCCGTCTCCTTCATTGACGTAGCGACGGGGACATTGTTCAGCAGGAGTATCTTCCGTATGGAGCGGCTTTCGGTGGGCGAGAGGCCGCTGAATGGTCCCAGACTGCTGTCCGAGGTACCGATGTCGAGGGATATCCAGCCATAGCTGCCGATGTCGAGCGTACCGCGGGGGCTGCCAAATGGCTGTCCGGGCAGCACCAGGGCGAGGTCGGCGGGATAGAGGATGTATGAGCGGTCGTCGATGAGCCAGTCATAGCGGCCATCCCATATATAATAGATGCTGAAGGAATTGCTTTTTTCGACCGGGAAGGAAGTAAGACGGATGGTCTGGATCTTTTTCACTCCGAACTCGAGGATGTGCGGAAAAAGGTCCAGCTCTTTTGAGAATCCTTTTTGTAGGAGAAATGGGTTCAAGCAATCCGGTCTTTTGTTTTGGCGACAACTGTAAGTTAGACTATTATTTATGTATAAAATTCACCGGTGGATTTTATTGGAAGTTTTTTTGTTTGGAATTTTTCTTCTTTGTGTAATCTGACGATTTGCTAACTCCAAACAATTGCCATTATGAAAAGAATTGCACTGGCTTTCTGGCCTGCCCTCCTTTTTATTACCTTCAACAGCATGGCGCAAACCAGGACCGGCACCGTGACCGACGCGGCCGGCAAGCCTATTTTTGCTGCTACTGTACAGGTGAAGGGAGGGAGAGCCGCGGTTTCCACCGACTCGCTCGGCCATTTTCACATCAATGCGGCGACGGGTTCCACGCTGGTCATCAGCTCGGTGGGCTATGCCCTTCAGGAGATCGCTGTGAATGACAGGGCGTCCTTCGATGTCGCCCTCGTCACCGACTCGCGCAACCTCAACGAAGTGCTGGTCACAGCCCTGGGTATCCGGCGCGAGGCCCGGCGGCTTGGCTATGCTGCGACCAGCGTCAACACCGAACAGCTGACGAGCAACCGCACCACGAACTTCGGCAACAGCCTCGAAGGAAAGGTAGCGGGTCTGAATGTCTCTCCGCCTGCGGGCGGGCCGGGTGGCTCTACCAAGATCCGAATCCGCGGACAGTCTTCCTTCAAAGGCGACAATTCTCCGCTTATCGTCGTCAACGGCATACCGATCAACAACACCAGCATTTCTGCGGGCTTCTCCGGCGGCAATGGCACGGGTAATCCGACCGGCGGTTCCTCCGACCAGGGCGATGGTCTGCAGAGCATCAACCAGGACGACATCGAGTCGATGACCGTACTGAAGGGCGCGGCAGCTGCCGCCCTTTATGGTTTCCGGGCAAAGGACGGCGCGATCATCATCACCACCCGTACGGGGTCACGCAGCACGGCCCTGGGTGTCGAGGTCAGCTCGCATTTCCAGGCCGACCAGGCACTGGACTATACGGATTTTCAGTATGACTATGGTCAGGGTGAGAACAATATCCGGCCGCAGAGCGTCAGCGACGCACAGAGTTCCGGCGTCTTTTCTTTCGGCGAGAAGTTCGACGGAAAGCCTACTCCGCAGTTCGATGGCACGACGAAGCCCTATGTCGCCTATAAGAACCGGATAAAGGATTTTTACCGGACCGGCGCCAATTATACCAATACTGTCGCAGTTTCCGGGGGCAGCGACAAGGGCTATTTCCGGCTGTCCTTCTCCAATACGGACGCCAATGCCATCATGCCCAATTCCGACTATCACAAGAAGATCGTTAACCTGGGTTTGAACTATAAGTTCACGCCAAGGTTCAGCCTCCAGCTGAACGCGAACTATTCGAATGAATACAACCACAATCCGCCGCAGATCGGCATCCAGGACATGGACGCCAATACGACGATCTACACGCTTGCCAACAGCATCGACGTGGCCTGGCTGAAGGCGACCTATAAAGATGCCAATGGCAACGAGCAGCCGCTGGCCCGGTTTACGAACCGGAATAACCCGTACTGGGTGACGCTGCAGCGTTTTGAGCACGTCCGCCGCGACCGCATCATCGGCAACGCGGCGTTGCGCTATCAGCTGACCGACTGGCTCTATGTCCAGGGACGTTTTGGTCAGGACTATTATACCCGGCCCTACGACTACGACCGGCCGACGGGAACGCGAAGCATCGGCGCAGCGGCCAGCGGATTCAACGGCTATTATTATCAGGACGAGACGACCTTCCGCGAGCGGAATATGGACTTTCTCGTCGGCGGCAAGCATAATTTCGGCAGGTTTGGCATCGACGTGACCCTGGGCGGCAACCAGATGGAGCAGGTCTATTCTAACCTGGGAACCTCGGTTACGAATTTCTATGTGCGCGATCTCTATACGATCGGCAACGGACAGACCAAGAATCCCTTTTATAACTATTCGAAGAAGGAGGTCAACTCGCTGTACGGCGCGGCCGAACTATCGTTCAACAACTACCTGTTCCTGAACCTTACCGCGCGCAACGACTGGTTCTCCACACTGAACCCCAAGTCCAACAACTATCTCTATCCTTCAGCGAGCCTCAGCTTTGTCTGGAGCGAGCTGCTGGGGAACCACCTGCCTTCGTGGCTGAACTATGGCAAGCTGCGCGCGGCCTATGCCGAGGTCGGAGGGGATACGGACCCGTATACGAACGCCCTGTATTATTTTGTCAATGCGAATCAGTTCACCACACCCACGGGCAGCTTTGCGCTGGGAAATATACCCAGCAATGTCAGCCCCAACCCCGACCTCAAGCCGCTGAAAGTAAAAGAGGCCGAGCTGGGACTCGAGTTCAGGCTATTCAACAACCGGCTGAGCTTTGACGGGGCGGTCTACAACAAGAATACCTATGACGAGATCCTCAACGTCAGCGTCTCCAATGCCAGCGGATACAGCGGCACCAAGGTGAATCTGGGACATCTCCGCAACCGGGGCCTCGAGCTGCTGCTGACGGGTACGCCGGTAAAGACGGGAAATTTCAGCTGGGAGACCGGCTTCAACGCCGCCTATAATGAAAGCAAGGTCTTATCGCTCGCGGGAGGGCAGCAGCGATTCGACGTGGGCTCGGGGGAATACTTCGGCACCGTCTCCCACGAGGTCGGAAAGCCGCTGGCGTCGCTGCGCGGGTATGACTACAAGCGGGACGCAAAGGGGAATATCATCACCAGCGGTGGTCTGTTCCTGCAGGGAAGTCTTAAGACCTTCGGCAGCGCGATACCAAATTGGACCGGTGGCTGGCAGAATACCTTTACGCTGGGTCGCTGGCGCCTGTTTGCGCAGGTCGACTTCAAGGCGGGGGCAAAGCTGCTCTCGAATTCCAACCTGAACTTCCTGCGGGAGGGTCTGTCAAAGGCTTCGCTGGTCGGCAGGGAAGGCGGCGTCGTCTTCGGCGCGGTCAACCAGGACGGATCGGCCAATTCGACAAGCGTGAATGCCGAGACCTTCTATACACAATACCGGTCGACGGCTGTCGCTACGCCGTTCGTATACGACGCGAGCTTTATCCGCTGGCGGTCGCTGTCACTCGCCTACGATCTCTCGCCATTTGTCAAAAAGACCTTTATCCGCCAGCTCACTGTCAGCGGCAATATCTACAATGTGCTGGTGATAAAGAAATATGTGGATAATCTCGACCCGGAAGCGCAGGTCTCAGCCTCGGACAACGTGCCCGGCATCGAGGCGCACACGCTGCCGACTACCCGCAGCTATGGGCTCAACCTGAATTTCAAATTTTAAACATCGCCTAAAAAATAAATTATGGTACGAATGTTTTCGATCCGATACTTGTTGCCGCTGCTGCTGCTGGCGGGCGCATCCGCCTGCGACAAGAACTTTGTGGATGTGAACACCAACCCGACGCAGCCCAGTTCGCTCGATCCTGCCTATCTTTTTGCGACGGCCGAGGTCAACGCTGCGATTCCGGTCTTCTACTATCAGCTGCCGCTTGCGCAGCAGGTCATTCATCCTTTCACCGGAGTCGCCGAAGGGGGCAATCACAATGTCGAGTATGACAACAATGCCAGCACAACATTCGACCTGCTCTTCCAGGGAACAGGGAATGGCGCAACAGTTACCGGCAGCACCACCGGAGTCAACGGACCTGTGGCCCTGCTGGCCGACGTGATCAACCAGACAAAGGCGAATGCGGCGAGGAGCAATCTCTACAATATGGCGCGCATCATGAGAGCCTATGTGTTCATGATCCTGGTAGACACTTATGGCGACGTTCCCTACACCCAGGCTGGACAGGGCTATCTTCAGAAGCTGGGGCTGCCCAAATACGATAATCAGCAGGATATTTATACGGATATCACGGGCGAGCTGACCCAGGCCGTAGGTGCACTGGACGCGGGGAAGGCCACCGAGGCAAACGACGTCATCTACAAGGGAAATATCGCCCAGTGGAAGAAGCTGGGTAATTCGCTGCTGTTGCGAATAGGAATGCGCTATAGCAGATCAGATGCTACGAAGGCCCAGCAGATCGTTGCGGCAGCCTATGCAGCCGGCGTTATGCAGTCGAATGCCGACAACGCCGTCGTCTTCTTCAGCAGCACTTTTAACAGTCCTACGGGTGGTTGGCTGCAAGGGACGGAGAAGGCCAACGTCTACCTCGCCAAGCCGTTCGTGGACTCGCTGCAGCGAACGCACGATCCCCGCCTGGGCGTTATCGCCGTAAAGTATAACAATCCGGGTGGCGCGCTGGGTCCCAACGGCACTGGCTCCGAGGATACCGCCGTCGCCGATCAGATCGGGATGCCGCTGGGATACAACGAAGCCACCATCAACACCGCGCCCAATTTCCCGGGGAAGGCGGTCACCGGTTGGAAGTATTCGCAGCTGAACCGCCGTACGGTGGCGCGCATAGATATCCCGGAGTTCTTTGTCACTTATGCGCAGACGCAGCTGTTGCTGGCGGAGGCCGCGCAGAGGGGGTGGATAGCCGCCAGTCCCGCCACGCTTTATGCCGCCGGTGTCCGGGCGCATATGGACCAGATGGCGAAATACGATGCGTCGGCTACTATTCCCGTGGCGGCGCAGGATGCGTATATGGCCGCCAATCCCTTCGACCCGGGGAATGCCCTGCAGCAGATCAATACGCAGTACTGGATCGCCTCCTTCCTCAATGGGACGGAGGCCTGGGCCAATTTCAGGCGTAGCGGCTATCCGTCGCTGACGCCCAATCCCTATCCCGGCGCCGATCCGGCGGTTAAGGGAGCTTTTGTCCACAGGCTGCAGTATCCGCTGCGGGAAGCTTCGGTGAATACGGACAACTACAACGCCGCGGTCAGCCATATGGGCGGGGACAATATGGCAATACACGTTTTTTGGGATAAATAACCGACGAATGACCTATTACATGGGAGTCGATATTGGCACTACGTCTGCGAAGGCGGTTGCATTCAGCAGGGAAGGGGTGCCCATTCTCAAGCGGTCGGTATCGTACCCGATGTTACATACCCATCCGGACCGGAGCGAGCAGGACCCGGAGCAGATACTCCGGGCGGTATGCCGGAGCATCAACGAGGTCGTGGGCGATCTTTCGCCCGCGCGGCCGGAGATGGTGGCTTTCAGCTCGGCGATGCACAGCCTGTTGGCGGTCGACGAGGGACTTTGTCCGTTGACTCCCTGTATGATCTACGCGGACAACCGGGCGGCTTCTATTGCCGAAGAGCTGTCCGGCAACGGGATCGGTCAGTGTTTTTATGCGGCGACGGGCGTGCCCATCCATGCGATGACCCCGTTGTGCAAGCTGATCTGGCTGCGCAGGGAGGAGCCGGGGCTGTTCGCCCGCGCCGCGGCCTTTATCGGCATAAAGGAATTCGTATTCGGCCGGCTTTTTGGCCAGCGACCCGTCGACAGCAGCATCGCGTCGGCTACGGGCCTGCTCAACAGCAAGACACTGGATTGGGATGAAGACATCCTGAGACATATTTCAGTTGACCGTTCAAAACTGGCCCGGGTGGTCTCACCCCGGCATACTATCAGGTATGAACCCGGGGGAGGGGATGGGGTTCACTCCCTGTCTCTTCCCGCCGGGATCCCTATCATCGTCGGCTGCAGCGACGGGGCTGCCGCCAATTTGGCTACGGGCGCCTGCGGGGGGCAGGTCATGGCGGTCACGATCGGGACCAGCGGCGCAGCCAGGATGATCCTTTCGGGGACCGGCGTCGATAAGGAGATGCGGACCTTCCGTTATCATGTAAAGGACAACGACTATATCAGCGGGGGAGCCACCAATAATGGGGCCGTAGTGCTCCAGTGGCTAAAAGAAACCCTGCTGCAGACAGAGGAGAACTTCAG
This sequence comes from Bacteroidota bacterium, assembly GCA_018267585.1. GTDB lineage: Bacteria > Bacteroidota > Bacteroidia > Chitinophagales > Chitinophagaceae > Puia. Next base: position 17,337 of record JAFDYE010000375.1, on the reverse strand, counting down.
CCGGCTTTTCCAGCAGGCGGCAACGGTTGCGCCGGGTTCCGACGATCTGGTGTTTATTCCGTATATTTTAGGCGAGAGAGCGCCGGTCTGGAACTCCAGGGCCAGGGGACTTTTTTTCGGACTGGATATCCGTCATTCGAAGGCGCACCTGGTCCGGGCGACGATGGAGGGTGTCGTCTATGCCGTATATAGTATCGGCCGGATCCTGGCGGAGCAGAACACGGTCACCGAGCTGCACGCCACCGGAGGCTTTGCGCGGAGTCCGCTGTGGGTCCAGATGCTGGCGGACGTATTCAACGTGAAGGTGCTGACCTTTGGTGAAGAGGAGATCGCGGCGCTGGGCGCCGTGGTCATCGGGATGGAGGCGATGGGGCTGGTGCCATCGATCCGGCGGGAGGCGCTGGCCGTCTATCACCCGGATGCCGGGAATCATGCGGTGTACAGGGAGAGAGTGGAAAAGTTTGGGCGGTTATATGAGAGCGTTAAAAAAGAGTTTTAAATACGGAAATCATGATCCAACAACTGTTATTGCCTCTACTGCTTGTTGCCAGTCTTTATGCTTCGGCCCAGCGGGTGGGCTCTTCGCCGGAAACGCTAAGAGCGCTGACCCCGGCCTGGAAGGGGGAACGATCGCCGGACGGACGTCCGAAGGTTTCGGATAACCTGCTCGAGCGTCTGAAGAAACTCTCGCTGGAAGACGTCTGGGGCGTGCTGCGTAACCATGGCTACCAGAACCAGTATGAGGGCGACTGGCACGTCATTCATCCCGACAGCGGGAGCATGACCGGGCGCGTCGTCACGGCGCAATACATGCCCCTGCGTCCCGATCTTGCCGCCGTTGTCAAGGAGCAGGGTAAGGCCGAGGGGCGCAACCAGCAGGGCGGCACCAATTCCTGGCCCATCGACGTGCTCACGGAAGGGGACGTCTATGTCGCCGACAGCTATCTGAAGATGGCCGACGGGACGCTGATCGGGGATAACTTAGGCAACGCGATCTATTCCCGGTCGCACCGCGGGGTCATCTTTTACGGCAGCGTCCGCGACGAGGCAGGGCTCAGCGAGATCAATGGCTTTAACGGCTGGGTAAAAGGCGTGGATCCTTCCTACATCCAGCAGATGATGTTGACGGCTATCAATACGCCTATCCGTATCGGAAGGGCGATCGTGATGCCGGGGGATGCGGTGCTCGCCAACCGGTATGGCGTTGTCTTTATACCGGCGCAGCTGCTGGATACGGTGGTCATTACTTCCGAGTTTATCGAGTTGCGGGATGAATTTGGACACCAGCGTCTCCGTGAGAAGAAATACCTGGCGGGAGAGATCGACTCTCAGTGGAGTGATGCGATAAAAAAAGATTTTTTGCACTGGCTGGATGAGCATCCGGAGAAGCTGCCGATGAGCAGGAAGGAGCTGGATGACTATATGAAGAGCAGGACCTGGTAAGACCGCTTATTCTATTTAAAAAACAGTAATCATATGAATCCATCAAAAAAATTCCTGGAGAAATTCGGGCTGGAAGAGCCTGTCCCTGAAGAAAAGGCCGGGACGGGCGGCCGCCGCAGCTTTATCAAAAGATCGGCGCTTGGCGGCCTTTCGCTGAGCGGGCTTCTCTTTTCGGGCATCGAAGATACCTTTGCACACAGCGCCTCGAATGTCAACCGCTATTCGAGTCCGTCCGACCTCAGGATCACCGACATGCGCTATGCTACCGCTATCAACACCACGGGTCGCTGTACCATCATCCGTATCGATACCAACCAGGGGATCTATGGTCTCGGGGAAGTTCGTGACGGCGCGGACTGGCGCTATGCGCTGTTCCTGAAAAGCCGTATCGTCGGGATGAATCCGTGCAGCGTGGAAATGTTATTCAAGCGAATAAAGCAGTTCGGTTTTCACGGCCGCCAGGGCGGGGGTGTGTGCGCCGTCGAGATGGCGCTATGGGACCTGGCGGGCAAGGCGTATAATGTCCCCTGCTATCAGCTGCTGGGAGGCAAATACCGGGACAAGGTCCGGCTCTATGCCGACACGCCGGAGGAAGAAGACCCGCAGGTATTTACGGCCAAGCTGAAGGACCGGCTGGAAGGGAAGGGCTTTACCTTCCTGAAGATGGACCTGGGTATCGAAATGATCAGAAAGATCCCGGGTACCATCGTCAACTCCAACTACTGGGACGTACAGCGGCAGTGGAATATGGCGCCGATGACCTATGGAGCGACGAAGCATCCCTTCACCCAGATACAGGTGACAGATAAGGGAATCGAGGAAATGGCCAAGTACGTGGCGCAGGTGAGGGATGTCATCGGCTATGATGTGCCGCTGGCTTCTGACCACTATGGTCATTTCGATATGAACAATGCCATCCGGCTCGGGCGGGGGCTGGAGAAATACCGGCTGGCCTGGCTGGAAGACCTTATTCCCTGGCAGTATACGGACGAGTGGAAGGAGATCACCCGCAGTATCGAGACGCCCACCAATACGGGAGAGGATATCTATCTGAAAGAGGAATTCATCAAGCTCATCGACAATCACGCGACAGACCTTGTCCATCCCGATCTGGCTACTTCCGGTGGTCTGCTGGAGACCAAGAAGATCGGGGACTACGCCGAGGAGAAGGGGGTGGCGATGGCCATGCATTTTGCGGGTCTGCCCGTCAGCTTTATGGCCAATGTGCATTGCGCTGCAGCGACGCAGAACTTCGTGGCGCTGGAGCACCATTCGCTGGACCTGCCGTACTGGACCGATTTCGTCCGGACGAAGGACGGGAAGCCGCTGTTCGAGAAGGGATTCGCCAGTGTGCCGGATTCGCCGGGCCTGGGAGTTGAATTGAACGACGAAATGCTGAAAAAGCATCTCGATCCGGAAAATAAGAACTATTTTGGACCAACGCCGGAATGGGACAATGTGAGGTCCTGGGACCGGTTGTGGAGCTAAAATTGTTTGCCTATGCGTAAGAGGGTGCTCTTTAAGAGATATGGCTTTACCGTGATCATACTTGCGGTGGTGAGCGTGGCGATGTGCTATCCGCAGTATTTTGTGAGCGTGGGCGGGTTCAAGCTGTCGGGTCTGATCGTGCCGCTGCTGCAGGTCATCATGTTCGGGATGGGGACCGAGCTAAGCCTGAAGGATTTTGCGCAGGTGCTGCGGATGCCGAGGGGCGTTATCATCGGCGTCGTCTGTCACTACAGCATCATGCCGCTGGTCGGCTTTGGGCTGGCGCGGCTGTTTGGGTTCCCGCCGGAGATCGCTGCCGGCATCATCCTGGTTGGCTGCTGTCCGAGCGGGCTTGCTTCGAATGTCATGTCCTTTCTTGCCAGGGCGAACCTGGCCCTGTCTGTCAGCGTCACGACCGTGTCGACCCTGCTGGCGCCTTTTCTTACTCCGCTGCTCATGCGGCTCCTGGCCGGCAGCTTTATCGAGGTGCACTGGCAGGCGATGGTATGGGATATCATGAAGATGGTCATTTTCCCGGTGGTGGCGGGACTGCTTTTCCACTATCTTGTCAGGGGCCGTTTTAGAGGCCTGGATAAGGCGATGCCGATCGTCTCTATGGCGGGGATCGCCATTATCATCGTGGTGATCACGGCGGCGGGCAGGGACAGCCTGCTCAAGGTTGGCGCGCTGCTGGTGGTGGCTACTTTGCTGCACAATTCGGCCGGCTATTTCCTTGGTTATTGGGCGGGAAGGCTGTTCGGCTTTCCGGAGAAGGACTGCCGTACGATCGCCCTGGAGGTGGGGATGCAGAACGCAGGCATGGCTTCGGGTCTGGCGCTGGGGATGGGTAAGCTGGCGACGGTCGGCCTGGCGCCGGCAGTTTTTGGTCCGATGATGAATACGACGGGGTCGTCGCTGGCGAGCTGGTGGCATAACCGGGCGCCGGGGGATGAAGAGGTTTGAAAAACTTTGTTAAAGAACTTAGAGCACCAGTCCCCACTCGGCCAGCTTCTGCCGGGTCTGTCCGACGTCCTTATTGCTGTGCGTGATGCCGCGGAGGCCGAGACTTTCTGCTACCTGCACGAACATGTTGCGGTCGTCGATATAGACCACATTCTCGCGGGGCACCTGGGCGATATCGAGGGCGACGTTCCAGATGTCGACGTCCGGCTTACGGAAATGGACAAAGCAGGAAGAGATGAAGAAGTCCACGAATTCATAAAGTCTGAAGGCGCGGATACGGTGTTCGTTGAGCTCGCGGCCTTCGTTGTTGACGACGGCTATCCGCAGGCCGTATTTGGCTTTCAGCGCCCTGACGAGGTCGATCATCTCCGGATAGGCCTGGGACTGGCCGTACATAAATGCGCGGAAATCCTCCATAGTGAAAGGGCGGGGTTGGTAGAAAACGGCTCTTTTCAGGTATTCGTCCAGGTTGAGCTTGCCGGCCTCATAGGTATCGAAGGTCATGCGGTGTCTGTCGTTGAGTTCGTCCAGGTCCAGGTTGAAATTCTTTGCCGCTGCCTCCCTCGACTTCCTGTCCCAGCCATTGGTGAGCATTACGCCTCCGATGTCCAGGAACAGTGCCGTGACGGGCGCAGGTTTCGCATTCGTTGCCATTTCCAGTGATTTTTTAATTTATTGCAATGTAGGGAGAAAATCGAAGTTCCCGGTGTCGGCGGGGTGACTGAATGATTAACGATGATCCATACACAAGCGGCGATGATTTTGACAAGCCTCCGGGAATGCGGGACTGGTGGGAATAGCTATCTTTAGGAAAATTAACTTCTTATGGCAGCTCTCTCTACCTTGGGCATCATCCATACGGCGATATCTCTCGTGGCCGTTGGTTCCGGGATCGTCTCTCTAGTGCGCACCGGCGACATTTCTCTCAGGAATGGCGTCGGCAGGACCTATGTCATAACGACCATCCTCACCTGTCTTACGGGCTTTGGCATCTTCCATCATGGCGGTTTTGGAAAGCCGCACGAGCTGGGGATCATCACCCTGGTCGTTCTCGGGATCGCCTGGCTCGCGGGGAGAAGAAGATTTGGCGGGGCTTCGCCTTATGTTGAAACGGTCTTATATTCCATGACCTTTTTCTTCCATCTTGTTCCCGGCGTTACCGAGACGACGACCCGTCTGCCGGTCAGTGCGCCGCTGGCCTCGGGTCCCGACGACCCGCTGGTGCAAAAGCTTGTGGGTATCTGCTTTTTGCTTTTTGTTGTCGGGGCCGTCCTTCAGGTGATAAGGCTGAGGGGCAGAATATCCAAAAGAAGTGTTGCGGCTTAGGAGGCCAGTGTGGACTGGAGGAGGTATCTTTTGTCGGGGCTGTAGATGAAAAGACAGCTGCCGTCACGGATCGCGTCGATGATGGAGCTGTCCACCTTTTCGGGTATGGCCGGACATCCTTCGCTGCGGCCGAGAAAACCCCATTGGCGGATATGGTCTTCGCTTACATAGCCGGCGGGATGCATGATGATGGCGCGGCTGAAGACGTTGTCATTAAATCCTTTTTCCATTCCTTCCAGCCGCATGGAATAGCCATGCTTTCCTATGAAGGCAGAGCCCGTAAGATAAAAACCGAGGCTGCTCATCAGGCTGTTGCGCCTGTTGGAAAAACGGGTAGCCATCAGTCCGCCGGAATTTCGCCCATGGGCGACTAATGTGCTGAACAGGAGCCTGCCGTTATAGGTATCCACGATGAAGAGCCTTTTCTGCGTGGAGGGCAGTGAAAAGTCAATGATGGACAGGACGCCCGGATTGGGTACAGAGCCGGTTTCCACGAGGTTGAGGAACCCGGTGATAGCTTTATGGTACGCCTGTGCGCTCAGACCGAGATTGGCGAGCTGCAGGCTGTCGTACAAGAGATTGAGCCGGGATGAATCGGCGAACGAGAACGCGTGTCTGGCTGAATTGGATATACTGGAACTGGCAACGGCTGCTGTGCTGGATACGGAGTTGGATGGGGAAGGCTTTTCTGCCGGTAAAAAACTGAAAAACAAAAGGGCTACAGCAATTAAAAAGGGTACTGTCGCAATTTTACCGGCCCGGCTCATCCTTTTCTTCATCACGGGGTAAGTATTGTTGGTTTTTAAAATATATATTGGTCCTGCAAAGGTACCCGGATATTGGGAAAAATTCCCGTGGTTTTTTGGTTTGTTAAGGAATTTTAACAGAACCCCCTGTTGAAGATTAAAGGTTCTACCTAGGAATGTTTCTTACTTCGATATTCATTCGGCGAGAGTCCCATCAATTTGCGGAACATCCTCGAAAAATAGTAGGGGTCCTCTATCCCCAATTTGTCGGAGATCTCCTTTATCCGAAGCTCCGTGTATAAGAGGTACTGACAGGCCTTCTGGACCTTCAGGTGGTTGAAATACTCTATCGGGGCGTATCCGGTCTTTTTACGGAAAAAGGCGGAATAATGGGAGGCCGAGAAATTGACCGATGCGGCTATGTCCCCGAGCGTCAGCGGGCGGGAAAGGTTCTGCTGCATATAGTCGATCGACAGCTCGACCGCGTTGTCCTCCGGCTTGTTCTTTGTGAGACCGAACTTGTCGGGGTAGATGAAGGAAGAAATATAGTGATAGAGACAGACGTTGGCATAGCAGAGGTTGTCGGTGCCGTATCCTCTTTCAAGGCAGGTATACATTTCTTCGAACAGGTCGAGCCGCCTGGCCTGAAAATCGACGGCACCGCGGTGGGCATTTATTTTTTCCAGCAGGGTTTTTATCAGTCTCTCCGAACCCGCGCCTTTGAAGTGAACCCAGTAAATAGTCCAGCTATCATCCTCGCTTGCCGAATAATTGTGCTGCTCCCCGGCCGGTATAAGGACGAAGGATCCGGGACCGATCTCGTATTTTTTTTTCATGACCTGCGCGCTTCCTTTTCCTTCCACGCAGTAGATCAGAATATGCTGGTCGCTGCCGTGCACGCGCTGTCTGAAATGGTACTGTGCTTTCGGATAATAGCCGATATCAGTGATGTATAGCCACTTGATCATGGAATTGTCGACGCAGGAGTCGGCCAGTATCTTGCGGGGCAGGACGATCGAACGCTGTCCTGCAAAGCCTTCTTTTTTTCTGAGTACGCCGGATCGTTTCATATGCAAGCTGTTTGTGTTGTCCCGGAGGCAACCTGTGGCAAAAGTAAAAGTTATTGCTATTGCCTGTTGAATCCGACCGATAATAAGATTGTCTAGGTTTTTAATAAGAAACTCCATCTTGTTACTGCGGATATCGGTCTAAAATTGTGCCTTCGAATTATCGATCAACGAAAACTGCCAGATATGAAAAAAAGACTACTGCTTTTCTGCTTTCCTGTTTTCTTTATGGCGCTGACCGGGTTCGCACAGCCAAAACCCGTCAAGGGCATCATTACCCATACCGGGGGTGAAGCTCCTTTCTCCGGAGTAAGCGTGACCATCAAAGGCTCCTCGAAGGGCACGGTCACGGACAACGAAGGGAGATTTTCCATCAACGCGTCTTCCGATGCCGTACTGGTCCTGTCCTATATCGGATATGCGACAAAGGAGGTGCCGGTCAAGGGGCAGTCCTTTATCACTGCCTCCATGGAGACGTCCGGCAAAGAGCTGGACAATGTTGTGGTCATCGGGTACCAGACCACATCCCGGAAGAGTATCAGCACTTCGGTCGCGTCGGTATCGGCGAAGGACGTCAATTCCTACGTGACGGGAAATGTGGCCAATGCCCTCCAGGGCAAGGTGCCGGGCCTGCAGGTCGTGTCCGGCGGCGGTCTTCCCGGCGCGCAGCCCAAAATCCTGATCCACGGACTGAGCAGCATCAACTACAACAACAACCCGCTGGTGATCATCGACGGGGTAGAAGTAGGATTCAACTCGTTGAATCTGCTCAATCCGTCTGACATCGAGTCGATAGACGTCCTGGAGGACGCTTCGGCGGCGGCCATTTACGGCGCCAGGGGCGGACAGGGTGTTATCCTGGTGTCGACCAAAAGAGGAAAGGGCACTGCATCTATCAACGTGTCGGCAGCGACGGGCTGGAATTACCTGCCCGGCGTCAATCTGGCCGGCGCTCCCGAGTATGCAAGGACCATGAACCAGATCGCGCAGGCCAGCAGCCAGCCGGCGCCCTTCGCCAATCCGGATGGTCTTCCGACCTATAACTACTGGGACAATACCTTCGACGTCGGGCGTACGCAGAACTATATGGTCAGCGCCACCGGAGGCCGGAATGGACTTTCGTTGTACGGCAGCCTGGGCTATTACCGCGAAGACTCGTACAACGCCTCTGCAAAGGGAGGCAACTGGCAGAAATATACTGCCCGGTTCAACGCCGATATGACGGTCAACAATGCGGTGAAGTTTGGCGTCGCCCTGGCGCCGCGCTATGAGACCTGGCTCAATTCTCCCAACAACATTTATGCGGCATATTCCATGGACCCCACGGTCGCTCCTTTCAAGACGTCGGACAGTGTCTACCGGTCCATCCCGAACGGCTTTATGGATATGACCGCGTTCAACCCCTACTACAGCCTTCCGAATCGTTCGTCCTTTAACAGCGTGACAAATCCTGCCTTCAACTATGTGACGAATTTCAACAAGAACGATTTCTTCGGGACGCAATACAGCGCGTATCTGCAGCTCACTCCCATCCGCAACCTGGTAATCAAAAGCACGGTGGAGGGATTTGTGGACGTCAGCCAGTACAACAATTATTCGCCCAAATACTACCTGGCTCCCAACGCCAACAACAAGCAGTCGACGCTCTACTCCACGACGGGGGTCAACACGCGCTGGAAGATCATTAACACCGCGAATTACAAATTCAGCATCGGCAACCACAATGTCGATCTGCTCGCGGGGGAGAGCACGGACAAATATATCGTAAAGGCTACCAATGCGACGCGCCAGGGCATTGCGCTGGATGATCCTTCCTTCCAGTATATCTCCGCGGCTACTACCGTCATCGATGGCAGCGGCTCCTATCAGCCCGGTGCGGCTCCCTGGGGGAATATGGTCTCTTATTTCGGATCGTTGCGGTACAACTATAAGGAGAAATATTTCCTGTCCGGCACGATGCGCGCAGACGCCTCCTCTCTCGTGAATCCACTGTACCGCTGGGGCTATTTCCCGACGGCATCGGGCGCATGGATCGTATCCGAAGAAGGGTTCTTCAAAAAGATCAGCCCGGAAACCATCAGCTATCTGAAGCTGCGCGCCAGCTGGGGTAAGTCGGGCGGCAACCTGCCCCCGTCTTCCGGGGCTTATCTCACGACGCTGGGTTCCACCACCTATCCCAATGCCGCCGGCGGCTATACGGTGGGCTATGCCGCGGGAACCATCGCCAACCCAGAGATCAAATGGGAGATACAGAAGGACTATACCTTCGGTCTGGATGCGAACCTATTGCACGACAGGCTAAACGTCACGGCTGAGCGTTTCGTCCGCAATCCCAGCAATCTGCTGGAGAATATTACGGTCGACTATGTCCTCGGCTATCCGCAGGGGTATTATCCAACCCAATTGGCCAACGTTGCCAGGATGACTACCAGGGGCTGGGACTTCTCCATCGGATACAAGGATAACCTCACAAAGAAATTGAAATTAGGCGTCAATCTTACGGTCAGCCATTCCAGGTCGATCGTTGACGATCTGGGGACGGCCGACCCGATACTCGGGCATGAGGCCAATGACGTAATATCCACGTATCGCAGCCGTCTGACGAAGGGCCATGAGCCCGGCGCCTGGTATGGCTTTGTTACGGAGGGTGTCTTCCAGAGTGACGCCGAAGCCGCTGCCTATGTCAACAAGAACGGCACCCGTCTCCAGCCGAACGCAAAGGCCGGGGACCTGAAATTTAAGAATATCAATGGTGACACGGTGCTCAACAACAACGATCTTACCGATCTGGGTTCTCCCTGGCCGAAGTATACCGGGAACCTGACGATCACCCTCAACTATGGTAATTTTGACTTCAGGACGGAATTCTACGGCTCCTTTGGCGCCAAATATTTTCAGGGTTACCGGCTGAACATGAACCCGACCGGTCATCTCAATTTCGAATCCGGGCTGGAGAACCAGTTCTGGCATGGAGCCGGGACCAGCAACAAGTTCCCCGTCCTCCGCTACCCCGACCAGAACGGCAACTTCAGCAAGATGTCCGACTTCTTCCTGGCAGAATCCAATTTTATCCGGTGCAACCTGCTGCAGGTAGGCTATACGATCCCGCATTGGATAAAGGGCGTCAAGAGCCTTCGTTTGTACGCCTCGGTTCAAAACCTGTTCACCGTCACCAAATACCCCGGTCTGAACCCGGACCTTCCCTGGTATAGCACCGTGGGCTACAATGGCGTGGACAATTACCAGGCGATCCCCTCGCGGACATTCCTGGTCGGCGTCAATCTTAATTTATAATTCTCCTCTTTGCTAAAAATATTTCTATGCAACGCAATCTATTCCGTCTTACTTCTCTCGCGGCCCTGCTGCTGGTGATAGCCGGGTGCAAGAAGTCCCTGTTGACCGTAGACAACAACAGCTCGGCCGTTCAGACCTCGCAATACTTCACCAACGTGGATCAGTGCAATACGTCCACGCAGGTATGCTACCGTTATATCGACTGGGACAGCTGGTGGCAGATATTCAACTGGCGCTATCTCTCGGGTGAGGCCGCCAGCGACAACGCCTGGGTCGGCAATACCTATCAGGCTTCTCACGCCACATACAATGCGGTAGCGGAATATATGCTGGACGCCGGTAATGACCGCAACGAGGCCCAGTGGATAGAGCTCTACAAGAGCATCGGGATATTCAACAATACCATTGAAGGCATCCAGTCGGCGCCGATCGATACGGCGAGCAAATCGAGATTCATTGCCGAACTGAAATTCCTCCGGGCCTGGTGCTACTTCGATCTCGTACGCAACTATGGGGGTGTCCCGCTGGTATTGAAGACCTACCCGGCCAATACGCACCTGCCCCGCAATACGGTGGGTGAAGTATACGACCAGCTGATCAGCGATCTAAAGAATGCGGCCGCAGTGCTGCCGCGCAGGTCCGCCTATTCCGCCGCAGACAAGTTCAGGGCCTCCTCCGGATCGGCAACGGCGCTGCTGGCGAAGGTATATCTGTACAAGGGTGACTGGGCGAATGCCGAGGCGGCCGCGCGCCAGGTCATCGACGGGGGCGAGTATTCGCTGGAGACCAGCTTTGGAACGCTCTGGAGCTATACCTATAAGAACGGTCCCGAGTCCATCTTCGAGATCCAGTGCGCCTCCTCTCAAAACCCGGCGCTGCCTTCCAGTGCGCTGTACATGATCAACTCCGTATCGGACGGGGGCTGGGGCTATTATTCGGTGACCAGCGACCTGGAGAACGCCTATATCGCACAGGGCGACAGCATTCGTATGGTCTGGACGATCAATCGTCAGGGAAAGCCCGTCGCCGGCGACCCCAATAATACCAGCTTCAATGGCGGCGGCTATCCGACCAATCAGTCCAAATCCGGACGTTTTTCCCGCAAATGGTATGTCCCCAAGTCGCAGCGTCCTGCGAATGGTCTCTATTCCCGCGACGATATTATTCTGCGCTTCGCGGACGTCCTTCTCATCCATGCGGAGGCCTGCGCCATGGAGAACAAGCCGGCCGATGCCCTGGCGTCCTTAAAAAAGATCCGGGACCGGGTCGGGCTGGCTACCGATATGAGCCTGACCGGCTGGGATCTTATCAATGCCGTCAGGAAGGAAAGGAGGCTGGAAATGGCTTTCGAAGGGGACAGGCTTTATGATCTTCGCCGCTGGAAGGATCAGTCGGGCGCGCCCGTCATCAACAGCGTCCTCGGCGCCAATGGCAGCTTTGTAAAATACAATACGCAGACCAGCACGGATCCCTTCGAGACGAAGAACCTGATCGAGGCGCAGAACAAGGGCGTACATTTCAATCCCGCCATACACGGACTGTGGCCTATCCCTAACAGTGAGATCGTCGCGTCAGGCGGAGTTGTCAAACAAAATGCGGGATACTAATATGAAGCCGATACGTTATTTCCTTTTAGCCTCGCTTGCTTTACCAGTGGCACTTCTAGCGCTGGAATGCAAGAAGAAGGATTCGCCTCTTCCTCCCCCCGATAATGGCAGAAGCTGTTTTTACAACGGCGTGGACACCTGCAACAACAAGCCGGTCAAGCTGAGCCTGACCGTCAATATGGGCAGCGTGCAGCAGACGATACATAGTTTTGGCGCGTCTGACGGATGGACCTGCAAGTTCATCGGAAAATGGGCCGACGTCAACAAGAAGAACAAGATCGCCGATCTCCTGTTCAGCATGGATACGCTGCAGGACGGGACTCCCAAGGGCATCGGGCTGTCGCTGTGGCGATTCAATATCGGCGCGGGCAGCTACGAGCAGGGGGATACCAGCCAGATCGCAACGGACTGGCGGCGGGAGGAGTGTTTTTTGAACGCCGATGGGACCTATGACTGGAGCAAGCAGGCGGGGCAGCAATGGTTCCTGCAGGCTGCGCGTCAGCGGGGTGTAAAATACAGCCTTGGCTTTGCGTTGTCTCCGCCCGTATCGATGACGAAGAATCAGCGTGCGCATGGCATCGCCGGCACCGCCGGTCTCAATATTGCCGACGGGCGGCTGGGCGACTATGCCGGGTTCCTGGCGCAGGTTGCGGGACACTGGCATTTCGACTATATCAGCCCGGTGAACGAGCCTCAGTGGGACTGGGGCGGCGCCAACGGAGTTGCGCAACAGGAGGGCAGCCAGGCCGGCAATTCGCAGGTGGCCGATCTCGTAAAGGCGCTATCGCCAAAGCTGGCTGCCGTTGCGCCATCTACCAGTACCGTTATCGGCGAGGCGGGACAGTGGGACTTCCTCTATGGCCGGAATACCGACGGGAGGGGAGACCAGATCAGTCAGTTCTTTTCGCCTTCGTCCTCCAATTATATCGGCAATCTGGGTAATACACTGCACGTGATCTCTTCGCACAGCTATTATACTACCTGTCCGGACGATAATCTGGTCAACATCCGGCAGCAGGTGGCGTCCAAAGTTAAACAGGTCGACCCAACGCTGGGGACCTGGCAGTCGGAATTCGGCATCCTGGGCAATATCTGCAGCATTTACAACGGCTCTCCACGCACCACTAACATCGACTATGGCTTATATGTCGCCAAAACGATCCACAACGATCTCACTGTTGCGGGCGTAAGTTCCTGGCAGTGGTGGCTGGCGGTCAGCCCCTACAACTACAGCGACGGGCTGGTATATATCAATGACCCTTCGGGTAATATCAACGTGGACAATTGCAAGCAGGATGGCACGGTGCTGGACTCCAAACAGTTGTGGTCGCTGGGCAATTTCTCACGTTTTATCCGGCCGGGGATGCAGCGGGTCGCTGCGGTCGTCCAGGGCATGGATAATCCCGTGACGGCTGCGGGTTCGATCATGGCATCGGCGTATAAAGATGACAATAGCAAGCAGCTGGTCATCGTCGTGGTGAATTTCACAACTTCTCCCTCGACGCTGCAGCTGGCGGGCGTCAGCGGACTGGCCGGCAACCGGCTGAACACCTATCTGACCGATGCTTCCAATAGCCTGAAAAGGTCCTGGGTCACTGCCGACAATATTGTGATCCCCGCCCGCTCGATTGTAACGTTAACCGGAACCTATCAGTGATGAGAAGATCGATCGTCCTGTCTTTGGCGTTAATGGTATTTGTGGGGAGCGTTATGGCGCAGCGCAGCATCTCTTTGGCGGGGATATGGAAGTTCAACGGTGATTCGATCATGCTGCCCGGTTCTACGGATCAGGGGGGCAAGGGCTACCGGACCTCCGGTATGAGTCCGCTGCGGCTCACGCGTCTTTTCGAATACAAGGGGCCGGCCTGGTATGAAAAGGAGGTTTTTGTTCCCTCCGGCTGGAAGGGAAAGGCTATCCGCCTTTTCCTGGAGAGGGCGCACTGGGAGAGTTCGGTATGGGTCAACGACCGGCCTGCGGGGACCAGGCAAAGCCTCTCTGTGGCTCATGTGTACGATATATCCGGTCTGGTGCGTCCGGGAGAGAAGAACACCATTCGCATCCGCGTCAACAATGAGCTCATCTATAACCTGGAATACAGCCATGCCGTCAGCGCCGAGACGCAAACCAACTGGAACGGGATCATCGGCCGCATCGAGCTGCAGGCCTCTGACGTCGTACATATCGGGGACGTGCAGGTCTTTCCGCATCTCGCGGAGCATTCGGTGTCGGTTGAGCTGGCGATCGTCAATGGTTCGGGCGCCGCGGTGAGGGGACGGGTCCGTCTGGCGGCTCGTACGCCGGCTGGCCTTGCTCTTCCGGAGGTCACGGTGGGTGTCGCTTCGGCCGATCCGCTGATACGTCTGACGGCCACGTTGCCGCTGGGAGATAAGGTGTTTCCATGGGATGAATTCGATCCGGCCTTATATCAACTGGCTGTTGACCTTGCGACTGAGCAGGCATCAGATTCCCTGCGGATGAACTTTGGCCTGCGGGAGGCCGGTGTCGAGGGCACGCGGTTTACGATCAATGGGCGTCCGACATTTATCCGCGGTACGGTGAATTCCGCTGAGTTTCCATTGACGGGCTATCCGCCGATGGATTCTGCCGCGTGGCGGCATATTTTTACGGTCTGTAAGGACTATGGGCTGAACACGATGCGATTCCATTCCTGGTGCCCGCCGGAGGAAGCCTTTATTGCTGCTGACCGGGTGGGGATCTATCTGCAGGTGGAGAACACCGACTGGAGATTTACGATCGGCAAGGACACGGCGGTCAACAGGTACCTGACGGAAGAGTCCCATCGGATATTGCAGGCCTATGGCAACCTCCCGTCCTTTGTGTTCTTCTGCGAGGGTAACGAGCTGGTGGGACCGACGGTCAATGATTTTTTGAACGGGCTGCTGGCGGACTGGAAAAAGGACCCGCGTCACCTCTATACGGGAGGCTCCGGCTATCCGGTCGTCGAAGGCAATCAATACAATGACTACTATGGTCCGCGTCCGCAGCACTGGAAGGAGGGACTTAACGGAAGGTTCAATGCCCGGGCGCTGAACACCGTCTACGACTATTCGGAATACGTTAAAAAATTCGCCATACCGCTCGTTTCACACGAGATTGGGCAGTGGTGCGTATATCCGGACTTCGACCAGATACCCAAATACACCGGTGTGCTGAAACCTTACAACTACGAAATATTCCGGGAGTCCCTGCGGGACCATCATATGGGCGATCTGGCCAGACGATTTACCGAGGCCTCCGGTAAATTCCAGGTCATTCAGAAAAAGGAGGAGATCGAGTCTTATTTGCGAACGCCCGGTCTGGGAGGCTATCATCTGCTGCAGCTGAACGATTTTCCCGGTCAGGGTACCGCGCCGGTAGGCGTGGTGGACCAGTTCTGGGATCCCAAGTTCTATACCTCCGCGAGGGAGTTCTCGCGATTCCAGTCGGCGATGGTTCCGCTGCTCCGTACGAGCGGGTTTATTTGGACGAACGACCAGGTCTTCACTGCGGATATGGAATTTGCGAACTTTGGCCGGTCGGCGCTGAAGCAGGCCGTTCTTAGCTGGACGCTGGAGAATGCCGGCGGGACCGTCTTTGCAAAAGGCCGTACGAGGCCAACGGATATTCCATTGGGAAGTCCCTTCCGGCTGGCCAGTCTGCATATCCCGCTGAACAGGATAAAGACCGCCACTTCGCTGACGCTGCGTTTGTCCCTCAACGGGGCAGACTGCAGCAACCAGTGGGAGATATGGGTATATCCGCGGAGGCTGCCGGCCGTGGACACTGCCGGTGTCAGGATCGCGTACGAGTGGAATGACGAGCTCAAACGATGGCTTGGGGACGGCGGGACGGTATTGTTGCTGGCGGATACGGCGAAGATCGTCAGCACTGCGAGCCCCGTGTTCTCCGGTATCTCCTGGAATACGGTATGGTCGGGCATGCCTCCTGATCTGCTGGGTATCCTTTGCGATCCGGGACATCCTGCGCTGGCTTCCTTTCCCACGGAGTTCTATTCCAACTGGCAGTGGTGGGACCCGGTGCGTCATTCGAAGCCGATGGTGATGGATTCGATGCCTGATGAGTTGCGGCCGATCGTACAAATGATCCCGGACTGGAATAAGAACCAGAAGATCGGCCTGGTCTGGGAGGCGAAGGTCGGGAAGGGAAGACTGCTGGTCTCAGCGATCGACCTCAAGGATGATCTTGAGCACAGGCCTGTTGCGGCGCAACTGTTGTATAGCCTTAAGAAATATATTACCGGCGATGAATTCAGGCCGACAGAGGCCCTTTCGACGGAAATGATCGATCAATTATTCAAACCGACCCGATAATGAAGAAAAGAATCCTTTTGTGTACGGCCTTTTTGGTCGTCTTTTTGGGGACGGTAGTGGCCCAGGTCCCGGACTACTTAGGTGCGGTCAAGGCGGAGCTGCAAAAGAAATGGCCTGCCAACCGGACGATCAACCTGGTATTCCATGGCCATTCGGTGCCGAGCGGGTATTTCAGGACGCCCGAGGTGCATACGCTCGAGGCCTATCCGCAGCTGGTGTTGCGTCACTTGAAAGAGTTATATCCCTATGCGGTGATCAATGTCATCACTACTTCTATCGGCGGCGAAAATTCCACGCAGGGCGCTGCCCGGTTTAAAAAGGAAGTGCTTACCCACCGGCCCGACGTCCTGTTCATCGACTATGCGCTGAATGACCGGAAGATCGGTCCTGAGCAGTCCGGCAGGAACATAGAGAAAATGGTGCGGATGGCCCTTCGCCGGAAGATAAAGGTTATATTGTTGACGCCGTCGGCAGATGAGACAGAGTCGCTGGTGGCCGCTGATGCTCCCCTGGCGCAGCTGGCTGAACGGCTGAGGGGGCTGGCAAAAAAATATGATATCGGGCTTGCGGATAGCTATGCAAGGTTCAAGCAGATCAAGGAAGAAAAAGGAGATATCCATCCGTATATGGCGCAGTCGAATCATCCCAACCAACTGGGGCATGAGCTGATCGCCGGGGAAATACTAAAGTATTTCCGTTGAGTGAAAAACAACCATAAAAAGACTATTATGAGCGAACCTTTGGTGCAAGCGTGGCAAGAGCAGATCATCATTCCGACATATCTCACCGGTGACCCGGACAAGAACCCGATGTTCTTTGAAAACCGTGTATACCAGGGCAGCAGTGGCGTCGTCTATCCCAACCCCGTCATAGAAAAAGTATATGACGAAAAGACCGACAAGGCCTACACAGGACTTTTTCTGGAGAATGCCTATCTCAGGATCATGATCCTGCCCGAGCTGGGCGGCCGCGTCCAGATGGCTTTTGATAAAATAGGCAATCGGCATTTCATCTATTATAACCGGGTTATCAAGCCGGCGCTGGTGGGGTTGTGCGGACCCTGGATCTCGG
>JAFDYE010000374.1 GCA_018267585.1 Bacteroidota bacterium | reverse complement strand
GGTGTTACTACCATATATTTTATCTATTTAAATTGATATTTATTGCGGCAGGCGGTAATCGTGCCCGGGTGCGGCTGGCTTGCATTCAACATTTGCACGTATTTTTTTTGCAGCCAGCCTGGATATGAGTCTTTGATAGCCGGTTTGAAAAATAACATGGCGAGCCAGCAAACCAGCAGTAATATGACGGCAGAGAAGTGTAGTGCATTCAACGGCTGAGGGAACGATAATTTCAGCGGGGTTAGCGCCTTTTCGATCAAATGCACGCTGAACCCGTAAAACAAGCCCGTCATTGCGGTTGCTCCTGTTGCCAATAGTAGTTTGGCTTTCCGGTCGCCCCGAACGATCGGCAGCGCAAATTGGGTTCCCGTTATCATCGCAATGAAGATCAGCACCAGGTTTGTATCTGCGACCAATATTTTCTTTCCGCTGCCGATTGAGAACATATAAGCGCCTGCCACCCCGCAGAGTAGAGCAATTGAGAAATGCCTGAATGATGGAGGATAGTTCGGGTCAAGCCGTTGTTCTTTTGCTGCCGATCCTGATCCAAGGAACAGGTAGGCCTTGAACAGACCGTGAAAACATAAATGTGCGACCGCAGCAGGGAATAAGCCAAGACCACATTGCGCAACCATGAAACCCATTTGCCCCATGGTAGAGCAGGCGAGCATCCGCTTGATATCGCTTTGCATCAGTTTCCAGAGCGTTCCCAAGAGTGCCGTTGCAATTCCTGCAGCAAACAGTAGATGCAGGAGAGCCGGATGGCCCGCCAGTAGGGGCATAAAGCGGGCCAGCAAGAATCCGCCACCATTGACCAGTCCGGCGTGCATGATTGCAGATACCGGTGTCGGCGAATTCAACGAGCTGGTCAGCCAGCGATGAAAAGGCCATATTGCCGATTGCGTCATAGCGGATAGCAACAGGAGCAGGCCACCTGCCAGGGGCCATTTGCCTGCGATGGGTTGGGTGACGAGCGCTTGTATGGAAGTTTCACCGGTGTTCCTGTAGAATATGAACAGCGCGGCGGCCAGGAAGATGAATCCCAGTGCAAAATTTCCTGAGGCAAGAATGGATGACCGCTTTGCCGCCTCCCATGCCCGTTTGTGTACCATCAATTGGGTCAGCAGGATGTTACTGATTCCCCAGGACAGCAGGAACAAAACGATATGATCTGCGCAGACCATCACAGAAATGGTAAGGACCAGGGCCGTCATGGTTAAAAAGAAGGATAGCCGTCTTTTGTCTCCTTTCAGGTATCGTATTGAATATGAACCGATGGAAATCGACACGAAGAAGACAAGCAGTAAAATGATCAGGCTTAGCCTGTCGACATGAAAGAGATTTGTAAAATCAGCCATTTTTTTGTCCCTGTTTTGATTTTTGATGCAGAACGGATGTAAAATTAGCCTATGTTTGCGCATAAGAAAAACGCTTAATTCTAATACTTAAAATAAGAAAAGCTAATAATGGCCTTCGATGCACTAACCCTGGAATGTTTTATCGCCGTTGCAGAAACCGGCAGTTTCACGCGGGCTGCGGATAAGGTGGCCAGAACCCAATCCGCCGTGAGCCAGCAAATCAACAAGCTGGAAAACCAAATCGGCAAGTCCCTGTTTGCGAGATCAAGACAGCTTTCATTGACCTCGGAGGGTGAGATATTTTTAACGTATGCAAGAAAGATTGTTCAGTTAAACCGGGATGCAATGGACCGGTTCAAGCACCCTGAACTCCAGGGAGAGGTCAGATTTGGATTGCCTGAAGATTTTGCCAGCGTATTCCTTTCTGATGTACTTACCGAATATGCCTCGCTTCATCCACGGATCATGCTCAATGTGGAATGCGATCTGACGCTCAATCTTTTTTCCAGGTTTAAGAAAAAGGAATTTGATCTTGTCCTGGTGAAAATGAGCAGGCCGGAAGATTTTCCCAATGGGATGGATGTTTGGTCGGAAGCGTTAGAGTGGGTTGGTCAGAAAAATCTGATCAATTTTGAAGATGGGCAGCCCGTACCGCTGGTTCTTTCCCCGCAGCCATGCGTGTACAGAGCCAGGGCTATACATTCGCTGGAGAAGATGCGGCGCAAATGGCGGATCGTTTTTTCAAGTCATAGCTTTGCGGGAACGATTGCTGCGGTAAAGGCGGGTATGGGTATAACCGTATTGCCCCGTAACATGGTGCCTGAGGAGCTGCAAATTCTACGGAGAAAGAAGTATCTTCCGGATTTGGACGATACGCATATATCCCTGCTTAAGCATCATGGTAAAAACCTTGCCGTGAATTCATTTGAAAAGTTCGTAGTGGAGAGGTTAAAGCCTTAAGTAGCGCCTGTCCGGTGAAGGAAGACGGGAGCCGTTGGACGGTGCGAAATGTTAAATCGGATCACTTACTTGATTTTTCTGGTCGTTTTCGATTTTAAAGACTACCTTTAGCCGGTATTGAGATATACAGCATCAAGTAATCGATTCGCTTCTTTCTTCACTGCATCGTTTCGTTTCCTCTACTTTTTATTGCATTGCTCAGTTAATTTTTAATCTTATATTTTTTTATCATGAACATGTATGTGTCAAATCTGGGCTTCCAGGTCACAGGCGAAGAGTTGAGGTCAATGTTTAGTAAATATGGTGAGGTGACTTCCGCAAAGGTGATCACCGACAGGGAGACCGGAAGGTCGCGCGGGTTTGCGTTTGTTGAAATGGCGGATGAGGCGGCTGAGAAGGCGATGAAGGAGCTTGACGGCACTGATTCGGATGGAAGAAAGATCTCTGTCACGAAAGCCAGGCCCAAGTCGGATAGCGGTTCGTTCCAGCGTGACCGGGGTAACCGTTGGTAGTCAAAATGAGTCCGGCAAGGACTGTTTATTACATATGCACCGTTCAATAATTATCGGTTCCGGCGCTTATATTCCAGAAAATATCGTTCGCAACAGTGATTTTCTGTCGCACGTGTTCTATTCGCAAAACGGCGGGTCGGAACAGGGGGCGCCATTGGGGATCATCGATAAGTTTGCTAAGATCACCGGTATTACGGAGCGGCGATATGCGCCGGCGGAACTTTCGGCGTCCCACCTGGCCGCGAACGCGGCCCTGGGCGCGATTGCTGACAGCGGCATCGATAAAGAGTCGCTGGACCTGGTTATCGTGGCGCACAACTTTGGTGACATAAAGGACGGATTGTCGTACCCCGACCTGGTTCCATCGATTGCGTCAAGAGTAAAAAGGCAGCTCGGGATATCCAATCCGTCTTGTGTACCGCACGACCTGATATTCGGCTGCCCGGGCTGGCTCCAGGGGGTGATACACGCCGATGCCTTTTTCAAAGCTGGGATGGCGAAGACGGCATTGATCATCGGCGTCGATACTCTATCCCGGGTACTGGACCCGCATGATCGCGACAGCATGATCTTTTCGGATGGCGCCGGGGCCGTTGTGCTCCGATATGAAGAGGTGGACGATCCGGCTCTCGGGGTCCTGTCTGCCGCCGTCCGATCGGACTGCGGAGAGGAGACCGATTATATTTACCTGGGGAGTTCGCTGGGGCCTGCAAGCCCCGATGGACCCTACCTGAAAATGAAGGGCCGTAAAGTATACGAATATGCGTTGCGGCACGTGCCGGCTGCGATGAAGGAGTGTCTTGAGAAGTCAGGTCGTTCCATCGAAGACGTAAAGGCTATATTTATTCATCAGGCTAACGAAAAGATGGACGAGGCAATCGTAAAGGCGTTTTATGGCTTGTACGGTATTGCCGAACCTCCGGAGAAGGTCATGCCCATGTGCATTCAGTGGTTGGGCAATAGTTCGGTCGCGACGATTCCAACACTTTTCGATCTTGTAAAGAGATCCACAATGCCCGGTTTCGAATTGAGAAACGGCGATCTGCTGTTGTTTGCCTCTGTCGGGGCCGGGATGAACATTAATGCGGTATCCTACGGACACCTGTAAAGGATCGCATTCAAACGGGGAGCCGGTCAGGCTTTCTTTCTGCCCGTCTTTTTGGGCATCAATTCGTCGTATATTTCGTTGAATTTTTTTGTCCTGTGTTTTTGCCACAGTGCAGAAAACTTTATTTCTATATTCTGCAGGAGCTGTATGCAAAGGGCTATGTCGTCGTCCGGGAGGTCGCTGGTCAGCATGGAGGCATTCTTTTCAATTCTTTCCAGACAGGTCCTGGCTACGCGCGCGCCCTCGGCGGTGAGTTCGAGCCGCTTCGAACGTTTGTCCTCTTTGTCAGGGTATTCTTTGATGAAGCCTCTTTTTTTCAGGCGGTTCAGCATGTCGGTGCCGCTGGAGAGCTCGAGGAGGTTGGCATAGATCGTCTCGGTCTTTTTTGGGTTCTTTTCTTTTCTGATGGTCTGCAGCAGACCGAACTCCTGGATCTGGCTTAGGCCAGTCCCTTCCATCGCTATACTGGCGTAGGCCATGTTGAGCATGCTGATCCTCCCGATCATTTTTAGCAACAGCCCTGCATTCAGGGATGGCACTACTCCTCCTACCAGCGGTCCTTTTGGTTGTAGCCGGCGTTGCCCGAAATAGTGGCGGCAAAAGTCTTCAATGTCCGCGTCGGAATGGCTTTCCTCAAATTTTCCCCACTGGTTGACCAGCTCAATTGTCTTATTCATGTCAAATATTCCGTTAACGGAGTAAAAATAGGTTAGAAATTACTGTTTTGTTCTAATTATTTCGAAAACGTAGTAAATTTGTGTAAATAACATCGATAGCGAAATAAATTAGCAAAATGGAACAGACAAAGACCAACAACAGCTTGTACAGGGTGGCCAAGGGCTTTATCATTTTCTTTATTCTCTTCAGCGCATATTATTCCTATTCACACGCCGGGGACCTCGCGAAGCTCGGCTTCCCCGACTATTTCAGAATCGAGCTGGTGTGCGCCAAAATATTGGGAGCGGCGGCGCTTTTGTTGCCTTTTACGCCGAACAGGGTAAAGGAGTGGGTTTATGCGGGTTTTGTTATTGCGATGGTGTCGGCGCTGGTGGCGCATATCAGCAGTGGGGAGCCCGCCGGGAAGATCGCTTTTGTATCGGTCGACCTTGTCCTTATTCTTCTGAGCATACGGTATGTGTCGGCAAGGGATCGCGGGAGGGTCTGACGGGAATGTAGCCAGGACCCGGCTGGAACAGTTCGCCGAGCATCGCCCTGAGGAATGGGGCTTTTGGGAGAGACCGGATGATGCGCCAGTCCTGGGAAGGGGTGCTTGTTTCGTCGAGGAAGGCCAGCAGGTCGGCCGGGTGGGTGTGGGTGAACAGGGAGGAGAACAGGTGCTGGCCGGAAAGTTTTTTGGTAACCAGGACGTTGAGCATTATCCTGTCGTAGAGCCGGAACCTCGGGCTGGTGTGTTTGCGGGAGGGCTCGTTATTATTCGCAAGGGATCTGACGATGGCGGCACAGTCCCGCTGAATATTTTTGAATGTGTACCCGGTGGACGGTTTTGTGAGGCCGGCGGCTGCGCCGATATGGTGGATCCGGTGCTGGCTATGGGGGTATGTGGCGGTGGACATGGGTATTACGCCTTCCTCTCTTTCCAGGATAACATAGTCGGTTATCCTGAGTACCTTGCTGATGTAGCGGGTCAGCAGGTGGGTATAGGTCATATCGGGAAGGAGACTGTCTGTGAAGAAGGTGCATTCGACGAGGGCTTCGGTAGGAGAATGCGGGAGAACGTAAAAAAAAGAGGTGCCGTACTGCTGGGTTGTTCGAAAGTCCATTATTGTCCCTTGCTGAGGGGTAAAGACGGGTCGGAGGCTTCGGATGACCCAGCCCCGGAAGTGCTGGAGCAGCAGCCAGTGCCGGCCCGCGGCCGGGGCAGGCGAGGGGATGCTGTTGAATATCCGGCCGGCCGTGATCTTGCGGCCGTCAATTACCGCGCAGGTGCAAGCGGCGTCGCTGTGCAGCGATTCTACCTTGCCATGGAGATGGACGACGTTGTCGAATTGTTGAATGAAGCGGAAACAATAGGTATAGAAATCGATACCCCGGATCATTTTGTAAATGTAGGGGGCTGTGTCGAGGAGGCGGGACTGGTGGCCGTCGTGGAACTGCAGGCTGGACCAGCGGCGATGCACGAGGTTTTCGAAGTAGCCTTCGCCTTTTTCCCAAAAGCACCAGGTGCGGTCGTTGTCTTTTTTTGTATGACTGTCGACAAGCAAAATTTTTTTCTTTTGAAGAGGAGGGGTGGACAGGATGCGGACGAGCAGGCTCAGTCCGGCGCAGCCGGCTCCCGTGATGCAAAAGTCGTAGTCAGGCATGCGGCTGTTGTTTTGGTTTTTTTTTCCGGTATTTGCGGGGAACAAAGAGGAGGCCGAATGCCTCGCCGTGCTCCCTGCCGAGGTGTTTATGGTGCATTTTGTGGGCGAAGCGAATGTCCGCTATATAGGGGTGGCGGGAGCGGGAGAACCATTTGAACCGCTGGTGGATGATGACGTCATGGACAAGGAAATAGGCGGCGCCGTATGCCATGATGCCGAAGCCGGCAGCCTGAAAATAATAGCGGTGGTGGAGGGTGCCCAGCAGGATGAGGAGAAAGCTGGGTATTGCAAAGATCAGGAAGAAGGCGTCGTTCTTTTCGAAGAATCGCCGGGCCGGACGGTGGTGGTCTGCGTGCAGGACCCACAGGAAGCCGTGCATCACGAATTTGTGGGTGCACCAGGTGACGGCTTCCATACAGAAAAAGGTCAACAGCAGGATGCCTATATAGGAAAGGATATTCATTGGAATTGTTTTAGTTGGAGACGAAGGCCTGCGTCGAGCAGAATGAACCATTTCCGATAGTTGGGAAGGCGGATCCTTTGTTCGAGCATCCTCGCGGGGTCGACGGCCCGGATCTTTTTAAATAACGAGTAGTAATACCTGTAGGCGACGAAGACACCCATCCGGGCTTTTTCCGGCAGCTGGGAAATGCCTTTTCTCGCGTGTTGAAAATCGGCCAGTATCTCTTTTTCGATGGCCTGTTTTGCAGCCTCCGTGAGCAGCCCGTTGTCGCATCCCGGGAAATAATTCCGGTCGAGCTGTCGATAGTCGGTGCCGAGGTCGCGAAGGAAGTTCACTTTTTGGAAGGCGGCGCCGAGGCTGCGGGCATAGGGAGCCAGGTGCTGGTAAAGCCGGTCGTCGCCCTCGCAGAACACCCGCAGGCACATCAGGCCGACAGCCTCTGCGCTTCCGAAAATGTAGCGGCTGTAGGAGGCACGGTCATGGGAGGTCGCTTCAATATCCGTCTCCATGCTGGCGAAGAAAGGCCCGATCAGGGTGGCGTCAATCCTGTATTTCCTTGCCGTCAGCTGGAAGCCATGAAGGATAGGGTTGAGGCTGATGCCATCCCTGATGGCGGTGTAGGTGTCCAGCCGGAAGGTCGACAGCAGCAGCTGTTTGTCCTGGTCGTGGAAGGTATCGACGATCTCGTCTGCGAGACGGACGAAGCCATAGATCGAATAGATGGGATCCCGGAGGTCGCGGTGGAGGAGACGGACGGACGATGCAAAAGAAGTGCTATAGTGTTCTGTAACGACGCGTCCGCATTCCAGACTCATGGCGTGGAATAAGTTCATCATCCATCAATTTATCTCTTTTGGACTATCGGATGAGGTTCTGTTCAACTTTCATCGGCAATGTGGTTGCAAAGGATTAACAACGGGGAATAGTTGTGCTGAATTCGGGTACATTGGGTGATGAGTAAAAAGAAGATCGCGGTGATCGGGGCCGGGATGAGCGGGCTTAGCGCTGCAGCGTACCTGGCGAATGCAGGGTTTGCCGTTGACGTTTATGAGAAGCACTCCGGGCCGGGCGGCAGGGCCAGGCAATTTCAGGCGGCAGGATATACATTCGATATGGGCCCGTCGTGGTATTGGATGCCTGATGTCTTTGAGCGTTTTTTTCATGATCTTGGATCGAAGGTGAGCGACTGGTACCGGCTGCGGTTGCTGGACCCGGGTTTTGAGGTCGTCTATGCCGGAGGGGAGACGATCCGGGTACCGCATGATCCCGGCGATCTTTGCCGGCTGTTCGAGGAGAAGGAGGCGGGGGCCGGCGCCCGGCTGGCCGAATACATGCGGCTGGCGAAGTTCAAGTATGAGCGGGCGATGGAGCGTGCTGTCTATAAGCCGGGACTTCGCGTAACAGAGTTGATGGACTGGCGTCTTTTGTCTGCTGCGGTACGTTGGCAGCTCTTCTCATCGATACGGCGGGAGGTGAGGAAGACGTTCCGTCACCCGCACCTGGTTGCCCTGATGGAGTTCCCGGTACTGTTCCTCGGGTCCATGCCGGACCGGACGCCGGCTTTGTATACTTTGATGAATTATGCGGGTCTTCGGCTGGGAACCTGGTATCCGGAGGGCGGTTTCGGGTCGGTGGCGAAGGGTATTGCGGCGTTGGCGGAGGACAAGGGTGCGCGGATCGTTTACGGCGCGGAGGTGAAGCGGATCGGTATCGCCGGGGGGCGGGTGACGGGTATCGAGGTCGACGGCGGCGAGGTGGCATACGATGGAATTGTGGCTGCCGGTGACTATGCGCACATGGAAGCCATGTTGTTGCCGCCGGCGTACCGTAACTATAAAGCGGGGTATTGGGAAAAGAAGACGTTTGCGCCGTCCTGTCTTATATTTTACCTGGGTTTGCGGAAGCGTTTTGACTCGTTGTCGCATCATACCTTGTTCTTCGAAGAGGATATCGACGGGCATGGCGCTCAGATATATGAAGAGCCTGCATGGCCGTCCAGGCCGTTGTTCTATGTGTGCCGGACAAGCGCGTCGGACGAGGCGGTAGCGCCCGCGGGTCATGACAATCTTTTTTTGCTGATGCCGCTTGCGACGGGGCTGCCTGATCCCCCGCAAATGAGAGCCGATTATTTTGAGCTGATGGCGGACAGGATCATGAGGCGTCTGGGGGAGGATATCCGGCCGCATATCGAGTACAAGCGGAGCTATTGCGTCAGGGATTTTATCGAGGACTACGGAGCGTTCAAAGGGAATGCTTACGGCCTGGCCAATACGCTGTCGCAGACGGCGATATTCAGGCCGAGGATGCGCAACCGAAAATTGCCCAATCTCGTATATGCGGGGCAACTTACCGTTCCCGGCCCGGGCGTACCGCCGGCGCTCATCTCCGGGAAGATAGCCGCGGGGGTTCTGGCCGGCTATTTTGGAAAAAAGATCGACTAACTATTGAGGACTGCGGTCAGGTCGTCTACGGTGTTGAGCCATTGTATCCTGGTGCTGTTGTCGGCGGATACCGGTTTTTCAATATTGCCGGCGACATAGATGTTGCTGCCGTTGAAGGAATGATCGAGCTCTTTGAGAAAGGCCATCATGGGCCGGGTAAGTTCGGGCTGCAAGGTAAAGAGCAGGATGCGTTCGGGGTCGATCCCGCTGATCGCTTTTGTCACAGAGGACAGGGGTACGTTGGCGCCGAGGTATACCGCGTCCTGGCCGGACAGGCGAATGATATTATAGGCGACGAGAAGGCCGAGTTCGTGAAATTCGTTCTCCGGCAAAAGCAGCAGCCAGCGGTCGGCGCCGGGCTGCGCGGGTGGGAGGGCTTCGACGGACGCGAATAATTTTCGTCTCAGCAGGTTGCTGACGAAGTGTTCGTGGACGGGGGATATTTTGTCGCATCGCCACAGGAGGCCGATCCGCTGGAGCATTGGCATGAGTATCAACCGGTAGGTATTCTTTAGCCGGTAGCGGGCCATGCAGTGGGTAAAGATCTTATCGAACCTGGCCTCGTCATAGGTCAGGCCTGCGGCGATCAGCTGCGAGATGAAGTAATTGGCGGTGGTGTTGGTGGGCGAGCTGACGGTGGATTCGAGCAGCAGGTGGAGTTTGTCGTCTGGCAGTGTGCCCACCTCCGAAGCGCGATAGCCTGCGTTCACCAGGCTGGCCATATTGAGAAGCCGCTTCATCTGGGCGGCGTCGTAGTAACGGGTATTGCCCCGCGATCTGGAGGGGGTCAAGGCCTTGTACCTCGATTCCCAGGCGCGGATCGTGTGGGATTTGATCCCGGAGAACCGGCTCAGATGGGAGATGGAAAAAAGGTCCATTTTGTTGAATTTTTACGTAAAAATAGTTAAACAAAATTGGTTGGCCAAACTGAATAATTATTGTAAATCAATATTTTAAGAATTTTCCAACTTTTAGAGCCGGGGTCTTGTGATTGGCGGAGCCAGGGAAAAATGTCACCCGGAAATGTCATTTTTTCAGCAGACGCCTGCTGGCATTTTGGTTGTTTGTTTTGTCTGTGAGACAAAATGAAAACGAGTCATGAAAACCATTTTTTATATCGTCCTGAATATGAAAAAGGGGACGGCCTTCGAGGTGTTGGGCAAATTTTTTATCGGTAACGACCGCGAATTCGCGTATCAGCTGTTTTCGAAGATGGAAGGCGACGACCGCGTACGGGAGTCGGATATTCTGCATCTGGACCTGATGGAGACCGTGGACGGATTGCCGGTCAATATGAAGGTGATCAATTGCCGGCTGGAGCAGGTGGCGGCGAACTGCCGGACGATCACCAAAGAAGTTTTTAAGGCGAGGAATCTTGAAGAGATGGAATAGCCTTTCTGTTGCGGTATGGTGTCATTTTTTCAGTTGGTAGGCCATTGGCATATCGGTTGAGGTGGGAAAAATATCCAAAAAAAGGAGGACATCATGACAAACATCATCAAAAAAGCGGATGGCCGGCCGGCCACTTTTGGAAGTGTTGTTGACCAGCTCTTCCAAACAAACCTGGACCATTTCTTTGACGACCGCAACTGGGGCTTTAATGGGCTGAGGCGACAGGCCCAGGCGCCGGTGAACATCGGTGAGACGGATACCGCCTATGAGTTGCACCTGGCAGCCCCCGGTCTGCGAAAGGAGGATCTCCGGCTTAACTATGCGGGTAACAGTCTTACGGTATCGTTCGAGCGACCGGAAAAGGCGAATGAAAGCGGTTACAAATGGATACACCGCGAATTTGGCGCGCAGCCGTTCACGAGGACCTTTACCATCGATGAGACCGTCGATGCGGAGAAGGCGTCGGCGCGTTATGTGGATGGGGTGCTCGTTGTGACGCTGCCCAAGAAAGAGAATTCCGGCAACAAGTCGAGGACGATCAACGTCGACTAGTCTTCAATCAGCTAATCAAACCAAATGGATATGGCAAAGCAGTTGAATGTAACGCCCCTGCAGGACAGGGTTATTGTCAAGCCGGCGCCGGCCAACGAAAAGACGGCGGGCGGCATCATCATACCTGACACGGCCAGGGAAAAGCCGCAGCGTGGAACGGTGATCGCTGCGGGGCCGGGCAAGAAGGACGAGCCGGTGACCGTAAAAACCGGCGACCAGGTCTTGTATGGCAAGTATGCGGGTACGGAGCTTCGGATAGAAGGCGAAGACCTGCTGATCATGCGGGAGTCCGATATTCTCGCGATTGTTTGATCTTAATAAAAATTTGTATACACTATGGCAAAGCAACTGTTATTCGAGGTAGATGCAAGAAACCGGATGAAAAAGGGCGTGGACATCCTCGCCAATGCGGTGAAGGTCACGCTCGGGCCGCAGGGCCGGAATGTGGTGCTGGGAAAGAAGTTTGGCGCCTCCACCATTACGAAAGACGGGGTGAGCGTGGCGAAGGAGATCGAGCTGGAAGACCCGGTCGAGAACATGGGCGCCCAGATGGTGAAGGAAGTCGCGTCGAAGACGGCGGATGCGGCGGGAGATGGTACGACGACGGCCACGGTGCTGGCCCAGGCGGTGATCTCCGAGGGGTTAAAGAACGTCGCTGCGGGTGCGAACCCGATGGATCTGAAGCGGGGCATCGATAAGGCGACGGAGGCTGTGGTGGCCAGCCTGCGGCAGCAGTCGCAGACGATCGGCAATAGCGGCGAGAAGATCCGGCAGGTGGCGACGGTGTCCGCGAACAATGACGAAAATATCGGCAGGTTGATCGCTGAGGCATTCGGAAGGGTAGGAAAAGAGGGGGTCATTACGGTGGAGGAAGCAAAGGGAACCGCTACTACCGTGGAAGTCGTCGAGGGGATGCAGTTCGACCGGGGCTATATATCGCCCTACTTTGTGACCAATCCCGAAAAGATGCAGGCGGAGCTGCAGAATCCCTACATACTTATCTATGACAAGAAGATCAGCGTCATGAAGGATATTCTTCCATTGCTGGAAAAGACGGCGCAGACAGGCCGTCCCCTGTTGATCATTGCGGAGGACCTGGATGGTGAAGCGCTGGCTACGCTTGTCGTGAATAAGATACGCGGGACCCTGCGGGTAGCTGCGGTGAAGGCGCCGGGTTTTGGCGACCGGCGCAAGGAGATGCTGGAAGATATAGCCGTGCTGACGGGAGGTACTGTGATCAGCGAAGAGCGCGGCTACAAGCTGGACGGCGCGACTTTGGAATACCTCGGGACCGCCGACGCAGTGACCATCGACAAGGACAATACGACGATCGTGGGCGGCAAAGGAAAAAAGGAGAATATCGAGGGCCGTGTTGCCCAGATCAGGGCGCAGATCGGGACGACGACATCGGACTACGACAAAGAAAAGCTGCAGGAACGTCTTGCGCGGTTGAGCGGCGGCGTGGCAGTGCTCTATGTGGGCGCGGCTACGGAAGTGGAAATGAAGGAAAAGAAGGACCGGGTGGACGATGCGCTGCATGCGACCCGGGCTGCCATCGAAGAAGGCATTGTACCCGGGGGTGGTGTCGCGTATATCCGCTCGCTGGAAGCGCTGGAAGGGCTTTCGGGCGCCAACGCCGATGAGACCACGGGTATAGCGATCGTGCGGCGGGCGATCGAGGAGCCGTTGCGGCAGATCGTGTTCAACTGCGGGCTCGAGGGTAGTGTCGTGGTTCAGAAGGTGCGCGAAGGAAAAGGGGACTATGGCTTCAATGCGCGCACCGAGGAATACCAGCAGCTGTTGCAGGCAGGTGTTATCGATCCTACAAAGGTGACGAGGGTTGCGCTCGAACATGCGGCGTCGATAGCCGGATTGTTGCTGACGACGGAGTGCGTGATCGCCGACAGGCCGGCCAAAGAGGCGGAGCCTGCGCCGGCGGCCGGTGGTATGGGTATGGACTATTGAGCGTGAGCCGGTGGAAGTATTCAGAGGAAGGGTGGATCAGGCAAGGATCCGCCCTTTTTCATTGTCTGCAGGCACGAGGAGGTGTAGAGGGTGTCGGATTTGTACACCAAAAAGTCGAATCGATGCAAAGCTGCAGGTTTCCAATTCTACTATTTTTGATAGGCTGCAACCGATTGCAGTCCGCCCCCGGCAGGCGAGGGGAAGTTCAGGGTCTTATGATAAAAAACGAAGTAGCCATATGAAGGATGTTTTCCTGATGAGCAGCATGAAGCGTTATTTTTTTGCGGGGATCGTATGGGCGATCGTACTAACGGTATCAGCGCCGCGGGTCTGTCGTGCACAGCAGGGGCCGCCCGGGCCATTTGGTCCTGTTCCATCGGAAAACCAGCTGCGCTGGCAGGAGATGGAATATTATGCATTCCTTCATTTTTCGATCAATACCTTCACGGACCAGGAGTGGGGGTCCGGCGGCGACGATGCGAGGTTGTTCGATCCGGATAGTCTGGATTGCCGGCAGTGGGCAAGGGTATGCAAGGATGCGGGCATGAAGGGGATCATCCTGACGGTAAAGCACCATTCCGGTTTTTGTCTCTGGCCGTCGAAGTACACGGAATATTCCGTAAAAAATTGTCCCTGGAAGAATGGAAAGGGAGATATTGTCCGGGACCTGGCTGATGCCTGTCGCGAGTATGGGCTGAAACTGGGCATCTACCTGTCACCGTGGGACAGGAACAGCGCTGTCTATGGAAGACCGGAGTATATCACTTATTTCAGGAACCAGCTGCGCGAGCTGCTGACCAACTACGGGGATATTTTCGAGTGCTGGTTCGACGGAGCCAACGGCGGTTCCGGATATTATGGGGGAGCCAGGGAGACCCGTACGATCGACAGGCGAACGTATTATGACTGGCCCGACACTTACAGGCTGATCAGGCAGCTCCAGCCGAAGGCCGTAATCTGGAATGACGGCGGGGACCGGGGAGATCTGCGCTGGGTAGGTACTGAGGCCGGCAATGTGGGGGAGACGAACTGGAGTCTTTTGAATGACACGGGTGATGTCAGCTGGGGCATGCTCCACTACGGGCTGGAGAAGGGCAACGCCTGGGTGCCCGGCGAGGTGAATACGTCTATTCGTCCGGGATGGTTCTACCACGCCTATGAGGACTCGAAGGTAAAGACCCTGCCGCAGCTGCTGGATATCTATTACAGCTCGTTCGGCCGCAACGGGACGCTGCTGCTGAATTTCCCGATAGACAGGCATGGTCTTATTCATCCCAATGACGTGAGGGCGGCTGTGCAACTGGCGAAGACGGTGAGGGAATCGTTTGCCGTCGACCTGGCCGGGAAAGCGAAAGTAACGGCTACGAACGTACGCGGCCATTCTGATGCGTTCGCTGCGGCGAAGGCGACGGACGGCAAAAAAGACACGTATTGGGCTACCGATGACGGTGTCGACACGGCGTCGCTGGAACTTGACCTGGGGAGGCCGACGCCGATGAACTGCTTTATGGTACAGGAGTATATCCGGCTCGGACAGCGTGTGGAGGCTTTTAGGGTG
Source organism: Bacteroidota bacterium (assembly GCA_018267585.1). GTDB lineage: Bacteria > Bacteroidota > Bacteroidia > Chitinophagales > Chitinophagaceae > Puia. The sequence goes on along the minus strand of JAFDYE010000374.1, from coordinate 516 downwards.
GATGCGTACGCGGATGGGGTCTGGAGGGAGGTGGCGAAGGCGACGACCATCGGCTACAGGCGTATCCTGCGTTTCCCTTTGGTAAAGGCGACGCGGCTGCGGATGACGATCATGGCATCGAGAGCGTCCCCGGTTATCTCCAATATAGGAGTTTATGATGTCCCATTGGTGTTGACGGCTCCTTCCATTGGGCGCAACCGATCGGGGGTGATATCGATCCACGCCGTCGATAGCGAGTCTGTACTATTTTATACGCTCGACGGCAGGGCGCCCACCAGGCGATCACAAAAGTATACGGGGCCTTTCAATTCGCAGGGCAAGGCAATGGTGATGGCCATCGCCGTTGACACCTTGTCCGGTAGAACCAGCCCTGTGGGCCAGGAGGAGTTCGACGTGCCGCACAGCCGCTGGAAGATCGTGGGTGCGGACGAGGAGAAGGCTGTGGCCGTTATCGACGGCGATCCTCATACAGCCTGGCATCAGCGTGGTGGAAAACAGATGCCGGTGGATATCGTT
>JAFDYE010000373.1 GCA_018267585.1 Bacteroidota bacterium | reverse complement strand
GGCCATCGGCAATGGAATGGTCTTCTACGGTATGCACTTCGTCCCCATCCTCGGTTGGGTCCTCGCACCGGCCTACGCCGTGATCGCCGCCACAATTAGTTTGTATCACCAGAATTTGGAATAGTTATGGACACCCCGCCAAATCCAGGTCCCCAGTCTCCATCCGTCAGCGTGAACCACGCGCATCAGCGTCCCGCCCTCTATCTCATTCCCTGCTATCTCGACCCCGGTTCGCTGGCCCCGCTGCCGGCCTATATCCTCGACGCGGTAAAGGCCTGCCAGGTCTTCTTTGTCGAGAACGAACGCACCGCCCGCCGCTACCTCAAATCCCTCTGGAAAGAGATGGTCATCGACGACTACGAATGGCACCCCATCCACAAAGCCGAGTACGACGTGCTCAAAATATTCCGCCAGCGCATAAAAGAAGGAAAAACCATCGGCCTCATCAGCGAGGCAGGCTGCCCCGGCATCGCCGACCCCGGCCAGATCCTGACCGAAGCCGCCCACCAGGCAGGCATAACCGTACACCCGCTGGTCGGCCCCAGCAGCATCCTGCTGGCCCTCATGGCCAGCGGCCTCAACGGCCAACAGTTCCGTTTCTCCGGCTACCTGCCGGTCGACACCCCCGGCCGCGCCAGAGCCATAAAGGAACTGGAAACCGAATCCGCCCGGCTCAACTGCACCCAGATCTTTATCGAAACCCCCTACCGCAACAATCAATTGCTCGAAACCCTTCTCTCAACCTGCCGCCCCGCCACCCGCCTCTGTATCGCCGCCAACCTCACCGGCCCCGGCGAATACATAAGAACGCACACCATCGGCGAATGGAAGCAGCTCCGCCCCGCCGCGAACACCCCCGGCCCCACACCACCCGGCCATCTCCCCAACCTGCACAAACAACCGGCAATATTTTGTCTTCTAAGCAGTTAATAAGCAACAACCCCGAGTTTTTAGCAGCAACTGGCGAAACCGAAGCGCTTAAACAGCTCGAAAACCTGCCAGTCAACGATTTCGCGCACACAAGGCTACTACAACTATTCCATACCTACGCCCCAGTCATCTGCAGCAGGTCATCAGTCACTGCATTCGGGCATGCTTCGCTGAGGCAGGCAACAGGATAAAGTTTCAGAATTTCGGCAATTCCGGCTATAGCTCCAAAGAGGTAGGCGAGGCGTTAAGAACGCTTGAAAAAACATTCCTGCTTTCTTTAGTGTATCCCAACATCGATACAAAAGTTCCAATTCTTCCCGACCTGAAAAAATCACCTCGCCTGCAGGTACTCGACACAGGACTGATGAATTATACTTTGGGCATTCAGACAGAAATTATAGGTAGTGACGATCTGAACAAAGTTCACCAGGGTACTATCATCGAACACCTGATCGGACAGGAATTACTGTCGGCACAATACAACGCACTTAGCAGCCTGAATTTCTGGGTAAGAGAGAAAAAAACGTCAACCGCCGAGTTAGACTATATCTATCTTTTTGAAAGCAAGCTGGTGCCCATTGAGGTAAAGTCCGGCAAAGACGGCGCGCTCAAATCTCTTCATCAATATATGGACAACGCTCCTCATGATATGGCCGTGAGGTTCTATGCTGGTAAGTTTCATTTAACGCAAGCTTTGACACCATCGGGAAAACCTTATCGCCTTCTAAACCTACCCTATTATCTTGGGTCGCAAACGGAAAAATACATCGCTTGGCTGAGCTCACAAACCCCTACCTCGCCTCATTCGTGATCTCGATAATACTATCCACCACAAACTCGCTATACCCCCTCCAGGGCACCGCACCCATATACTCTTTATAGTGGAGCTGGACGTTGCGCCCGCCATTGACCATCAGCTTCTGCGCCACCGCCTCATTGTCGACGGAGAATGTGAACTCGTAGGACTGTATCGTATTGGGCACCTTCGACCGAAAACCGGTCTGGATCAATTTCCCCTCATAGGTCTTAAAAATAAATCCTTTCTTAACCACATAATTGAGCTCACCCGCCTTTACCCCATAGCCAAAAACAAAGAAATACCGGAAGTAGATAAAGAGGCCCACCCCGACGACAACAACAGCACCGGCGATCGCAAAGAATTTTTTCATAACCCGTATTTATCGACGAGATAGACCAGCGCCGCCATATTCACAGCGCCGAGCTCCAGCTCGCGCTTGTTCACGTTCTCCAGCACGTCGTTGCGCGCGTGGTGATATTCGAAATAACGCTGCGAGTCCGGCCGCAGCTCACCCACGGTGGCGCCCAGCTCCCGCGACATCGGGTTGACGTCCGATCCCCCGCCGCCCCGCTCGAATTCATAGACGCCATACGGTTTCAGCAGCGCTACCCAGGACTGTATAGCCGCCAGCTTATCGTCCGGCAGCGACAGCGTGAACGCCCGCGGCGTAAAACCGCCGTTGTCGCTCTCCAGACCAAGCAGGTGCTTCTCGCCCGCTTCTTTGGCCGCCTCGGCATATTTGCGGCCGCCCCGCCCGCCGTTCTCTTCATTCGCAAACAGCACCACGCGGATCGTGTGCCGCGGACGATAGCCGATCGCCTTCAGCGCCCGCAACACCTCTATCGACTGGACGCAGCCCGCGCCGTCATCCTGTGCGCCTTCGGCCGGGTCCCAGCTGTCGAGGTGCCCGCCGACCGTAATATACTGGTCGGGGAATTCCGTACCCTTCAACTCACCGACGACATTATGCGCCGGCGTGTCCGGCAGCATATGGGCGCCCGACCGCATAAAGACGCTAACCCCTTCCGGGTTTGCCTTCAGGCGGCCCGCCAGCCGGTCCGCGTCGCGAAGCCCCACCGCGAACGCGGGTATCTTCGGAAAGGAGTCGTTATACAAAAGCGCGCCCGTATGTGGAAAATTGGTCACCGAAGAGCTCATGCTGCGGACCAGCACGCCGATAGCACCATATTTTGCAGCCCGGCTCGCACCCATTCCGCGATAACGGACGGCGTCGCCATAAGCCTGGAAGGTCTCTACGAACAGGGGGTTGAAGGGGTAGTTGTAAAATACGATCTTGCCCTTCAGCTCGTTCTTGCGCTGTTCGAGCTCGTCAAAGGTATTGATCAGCACGACCGGCGCCCGGATACCACCGGAGCCCGCGCCGCCACCTGTGCCGGAGCCCGAACCCGTCCCCGCGCCCGATCCCGAGCTCGCCCTCGATCCCATTCCCGCGCCCGACCCCGCGCCTGAACCCATCCCCGTCCCCTGCGAGTTCCCGAGTGCCAGCACATCCAGACCTACCGTCGTCTTTCCAAGACCACTGCCCGCCGTCCACGACGCCGAATCCTTCCCACCCCTTACCCAGTGCGGTACCATACACTCCTGCATCCAGACCTTATCCGCATTCGCCTCCCCCAACACCCGCTGCCCCCATTTCTCCGCTTTATAATATCCGGCGCTGCCCGACAGTCGCGCGCCGACCGTCTTGGTCAGCAGCCGAAGATTCTCATACGCCCGTCCATCGGTAAGTATCGTATCCGCCAGGCGGCGGATCAGCAGCGAGTCCTCCGTCGTCGTTACCATATGGACGGTCAGGGGAGTCTGCGCAAACACTGGTCCGGCCCACCCCATTACAACTAAGAAAAATAATAGCAGGTTGCCTTTCAACAATTTAGGGTGCATCTTGTTTATTTTGGCTAAAGTTAAGGATAAACTACCTTCGGGCAGGGCCTCGTAAATATAAATAAACTCTATGCGTATAGGAATAGTCTGTTATCCAACCTTCGGAGGCAGTGGCGTACTGGCGACCGAATTGGGCAAGGCCCTGGCCGACAAAGGCCACCAGGTCCACTTCATCACCTATCAGCAGCCGGTGCGGCTTAACGAGTTCAACGCCAATATATTTTATCACGAGGTACGGGTAACGACCTATCCCCTCTTCGACTATCCCCCGTACGAGACCGCGCTGTCGAGCGCCATGGTGGACGTGATCAACAACCACCAGCTCGACCTGCTGCACGTGCATTATGCCATTCCCCATGCATCCGCAGCCTACATGGCCAAAAAGATCGTCGAGGCGCAGGGCCGCTATATCCCGGTGATCACCACCCTCCACGGGACAGATATTACACTCGTCGGCCGCGACAAAACGTTCGCACCCGTCGTCGCCTTCTCCATCAACCAGAGCGACGCCATCACGGCCGTCTCGCAAAATCTGCGGGACGAAACCTATCGCAGCTTCGCGATCGAAAAGGAGATCAGGGTCATTCACAATTTTGTCGACACCCAGCGCTTTCATAAAAAGCCGATCGACGCCTTCCGCAAGGTCATCGCACCCGCCGGCGAGCGGATCCTTATGCACGCCTCCAACTTCCGCAAGGTCAAAAGGGTTCAGGACATCGTCCGCATCTTCGAGATCGTACACCGGAAAATACCGAGCAAGCTGCTCTTCGTCGGCGACGGCCCCGAACGTTCGGGCGCCGAAAGCCTCTGCCGCGAGCTGGACATCGACGCAGACGTGCGATTCGTCGGCAAACAAGAGCAGATGGAGGAAATTCTCGCGGTGGCGGACCTCTTTTTGCTGACCTCAGAATACGAAAGCTTCGGTCTCGCCGGCCTCGAGGCCATGGCCGCCGGCGTTCCGGTCATCTCGACCAATGCAGGCGGTCTCCCCGAGATCGCCATCCAGGGCGAAACAGGCTATCTCGACGATGTGGGGGATATACACGGGATGAGCGAACACGCGATCAGGATCCTGCAGGACGACGAAACCCTTCGCCGCTTCAAGACCAACGCAATCGCCCACGCAAAAAATTTTGATATTCACCGGATCGTTCCTCAGTACGAGGCTCTGTACAATCGTTTCCTGGCTTAATAGACGCTGGCGCGTCCACGCCCTCCGGCACCCGCCGGCAGGGGCTCCGAGACGCGATCCCGCCAACTACCACCCCGGAACCTCACCATTCCATTTACCCCCCGGTCCCTACCGCTTCAACCAAACCTCGGGGTCATAAAACCTACCTTCCTCATCCGACAACATGAACTCCAGCTGATCAACATCTCCAACGCGGCCAAGCGAATCACCCGCCTGCACCTGATCACCCTGCACCACCATGGTCTTCGCAAGATTGCTGTAAGCCGTATAATACCTGCCATGCCTGAGGATCACGCACCAGACATCGCCGATATTCATCACAGCCGTGACCTCCCCGGCATAGACGGCCCTGGCAACGGCGCCTTCCGCACAGTCGATAGTTGCACCCTGGTTGTCATGGATGACGCCCTTGATATATTCATGCGGACCGAAAGACATTGCAACTGTCCCTTCCAGCGGCCATGCCAGATGCCCCTTTTGGCGACGGAAATCATCGGAGAGACCGGCAGGCGTTATAACCGTTCCCGGATGCGCCGGCGTCCAACTGTTCCTGCCTGATGCATGCGGGCGATGCCGGATATTGGTTTTGATAAGCCCGGCCAGCCGGTGGTCTTTGTGACGGGCAGCGCCGGCATGTCTCGCCGACCGATAGGGCTTTTTTTTCGCGCCGAGTCCGGCTGCAGGCGCAGCGACGACGCACAAAGAAAGGAAGGTAAGGAGGGTAGCTCCGGCAAATATTTTCATAAAGTATAAAGTCGATCATTCACGCGGCGCCTAACAACACTCACCAGCTTTCACCCGCAACCTCAGCCTCCACCCGCAACCTCAGCCTCCACCCGCTTCCACCAGCTCCCTCAGCCTCCACCCGCTTCCACCAGCTCCCTCAGCTTTCACCCAAATCCATCGGCGCCCTCAGCCTCACCCGCGCCCGTTGCCGTGCGCCGGGGCCCCGACCCCTATCTCCTCAACCAACCCTCCGGATCGTAGGTCCTGTTCTTCTCATCTGACAACACGAACTCCAGCTGAGCATCACCGCCGATCCGGCCGATGACCTGACCGGTCCTGACCTGCTCGCCCTTGCTGACAGTCACAGACCCTAAGTTACTATAGGTGGTGAAGTATTTACCGTGACGGATCATGACGGCCTGTACGTCGCCGACGCTGAAGACACTCTGGACTTCGCCGGAGAAGACAGCCTTGACCGGGGTGCCGGCCGCGCAGTCGATGGTCACACCCTGGTTGTTGTGCGTGATGCCTTTGATATATTCATGGGGGCCATAGGCCATGCTCACGGTTCCGCTCACCGGCCAGGGCAGCTGGTGCTTGTTCCGCTCGAACTCGCCCGACAGGTGCAAGTCTTCTTCGCTGGTGAACACGGTCTTGTTATAGGCTTTTACGGTATTGAGCGTGGCAGGGGCGGCAGCCTCTTCGTTCGGCCGGCTCGTCTTGTTCGCGGGTTTCTCGGCTGCTTTCTCGGCGGCCTTCGCGTCGGCATTGCGTCTCGCAGCCTCTTTCACGGCCAGGTCACGGGCCCGCTTGATCGCTGCCGTGATGGCGGCGCCGAGCCGGAGGTCCTGCCGCTGCTTGGCGGCCATCTCCTTCTTCAGCTCTTTCTCCTGAGACTGCAGCGTTCTTACGGCCGCATCCTTCTCCTTCTTCTCGCCTTCCAGAAGGCTCCGCTCCTTACTCTGTTTCTTCAGCGCTTCGTCCTTTTCGATCCGGGTCACCTTCAGGCCGTCGATCTTGACCTTCAACTGGACCTGGGTGCGGAGGATATTTTCGGCGCGCTCCTCCCGGTACGCCCGGTAGGATTTGAGGTACTGGATGCGCCTCAACGCATCGTTAAAACTGGTGGCCGAAAAGATAAAGTTCAAAAAATCATAGCTGCTCCTGTTCTTATATGCAAAAACGATACTTTGCGCATACTGCTGCTTCAGCGTATCCAGCTCGCTCCGCAGCTTTGAGATGTCGCGGGCAGAGTTATTCATGTCGCTCTGGATCACGTCTATCTGCTGGTTGATATTGCGGATCGCCGACTCACGCAGCTTCAGCTTGCGCTGCAGCAGGTTCAGCTGGACCAGGGTCTCGTGCTTGTTCTTATGGGTCTCGTCGAGAGATCGTTTGACGTCCTCGATCTCCTTCTGGATGGCCGCTCTCTCCTTTTCCAGGTCAGCCCGGTTCTGTGCCGGCGCCTGGCCCTGGGCGGTCACCCGAAAGGCGATCACAACCAGCATTACCGTTACCGTAAGAAGTCTTTTCAGCATGATACCCATTTTTTATTTCGCCCCCTGGCTTTCT
>JAFDYE010000372.1 GCA_018267585.1 Bacteroidota bacterium | reverse complement strand
ATCCGGCCGGCACGATGGACGGCGTGACGATGATCTGCACGACGTGCAGCAAATGGATATCGGCGTCGATTGCGAGCGCCAGATCTGCCGCGTAGTGTGCGGCGTTGAGGGAATTTTCAGATCCGTCTACGGGGACGACGAGCGTTGTCATGACTTTTTTTGTCTAAGCTACAGCACCTGCGGGCGCGTTCACATGATGGGGATCACTCGTGCGACTGAAAAGCATCAGGAAGGAGAGGCCGGAGAACATGAGCACGGCGGCGCCGAGCAGAAACCACGGGGCCGTGGGCCATGGATGAGCCGAAAAGGCGAGGAGGCTTTGTAGAAATAAGATGAGCTCGTTGGCGACCACTCCGGAGAAGAAGCAGGTGAGGCCGATTCGGGCCCGGGAGGAGGCCGGCAACAGGTCGTTGGTGAAGAAGAAGGCGAGCAACGCGGAACTGATGCATCCGAGTACGACGAGGTGGAGGTAGGCGATGATGAGGGGGCGGTATCCGAAGGCGAAGGCACCGAGGGCGGGGATGACGGACGCGGCCTGCAGGGTTAACTTTAGCGAGAACGAAATGAATGACAATAGCCAAAGCCCTTTTGGCAGGGAGTGAAGGAAGAAGAGCAGCGACAGCGCCGCGAGCTGCAGCAGCGCTGCACCGCCCGCGATCTGGCAGACCCAGTCCGGAGGGGCCATCCACAGGAGGGACAGGCAATAGGCAGGGATACAGGCCAGGCCCATGAGGTTGACGAACCTGGAGGCGAGCCGTTGCTGCCGCGGCTGCATCCGGTGGCGCGCCGACCAGAAATACAGGGCGATTGCGCCGAATGTAAACCAGCCGTTGTATTGGAAATGGAGGTAGAGATAGATGGCGTTGTAGTAGAAGCCGGGGCCGCCGCCGGGGTGGCCCTTATGATAGGCCAGAAGAAAAGGGCCGGCGGTGGACAATAGCAGGAATAGAAAAGCCAGCCGGATGGCGTTGTGTACAACAGGGGGCCAGTCCTGGTGGCGGCAGTCGTGGAGGTATTGTATAGCGAACCACCAGGAGAAGACGACGGAAAGGGCGGAGAAGAGGATCGATACCGGTCCGTAGCCCTGCAGGGTGAAGCTGACGAGCATTCCGAAGCTCGCTATCTGGTTGAGCCGGAATTGGTAACGATACGTATCGGATATTGTATTGCCGGATGCGGCGAGCATGTGGAGGAAGCCGGTAAAGAGGGCAGCCGTGATCCACCCCGAAAAGGCAAAGTGCGAATGGGCATTCAGCAGGTACTTGTAGTTGACCGGCGGGAGGGGGAAGAGGGCCTTATAGCGAAGGGTGATGCCCAGGACCGAGACGATGAGCAGGTTGAGGAGCGATAGTTTGGCGAACTTAGACATATACTTTTCCTTTTTCAAGCACGACGTCTCCTCTTCTGTACATGCTGCGAATGGTGCGAATGACGGTTTCCACGCGGAGACCGGTGAGGTTGGCGATCTGCTGGCGGGTGAGGATCACTTTTATCCGGCCGTTGACCGACGGCGGGCAGCCTGCCGCGTGCTGGCGCAGTACGCCGGTAATGAGGGTTGCGGGTTCGCTGCAACACATTTCCCTTGACAGGATGGATTTTTGGCGGAGCCGGCCGGCCAGGTGGCAGGTAAAGCCAAAGAGCAGCTCGGGGTCTTCCTTTAGCAATGCCACAAAGGGGGCTCTCGGCAGGCGCAGCAGCAGGCAGTCTTCGTCTGCTATGGCGGCAGCCGGGTAGGACTGACGGGTGAGGAGCGCGGGTTCGCCGAATGACTCGCCCGGTCCGAAGAGTCCCTGAATAAATTCTTTCCCGGTATCGCTGGTGTTGACCATCCGGATACGGCCGGAGACTATCTGGTAGTAGAAATGGGGTTCGTCGCCTTCATAAAAAAGAACCCGTCCTTTGGGGGCTTTTTTGCGTATCGCGCCACGGCTAAGCAGGAGGTCGGAGTTGATCGTCATGATAAGTGGAATGGCTTGGGATTACCATTGTCCAAAACTATCCAGCGTGCCCAGGCCGACGGATGACTTCCGTCAGCCTTTATATTGATAAGGATCATGTCCCGGAATGAGGCAGACAGAGAAGGGACTGATTGTCGTCAGGTTGGGTTTAAATATGATCCTGATCATATTTTTCCCTTTGTAGGGGTTGTAATCTTGTGCACGATAATAACACCAAAAAACTTT
>JAFDYE010000371.1 GCA_018267585.1 Bacteroidota bacterium | reverse complement strand
GTACAGCTGAGGGCTCAGGGTGTGCCCCACAAGGCCGGATTGCGAAGGGCCAGTCAGGCCCAGGCTTTAAAAGAGGCGGCCTGCCGTCAGATGCCGACCAGGGCGGCCCAGCAAAGAGGCTGGCCGCTGACCCTGCGGAATAAAAAGGGACGGCTGGCCTATCTTAGGGGTATCAACGCGAGCGGTCTCCCCATTTATGTAACCACCACCGACAACAGCATATCCGCCGCCACAATCCGGACCAATAAATTATGGCCGGGCGCCGGGGACGGTCTCTCCCTCAATGGCGGTACGGCCGCACTGAAGGGGAAGATAGCCGTCTGGGACGAAGGTGGTGTCAGGTCTACCCATATCGAGCTCACCGGTCGTGTGGTCCAGAAGGACAATCCCGGCAGCCTGAGCGACCACTCCACCCACGTGACGGGAACCATGATCGCAGCCGGGGTGAATCCTCTGGCTAAAGGTATGTCTTTTGGCGCGCAGCAGCTGCTGGCTTATGACTTTACCAACGACGAATCCGAGATGATGTCCGCGTCCGCCGGCGGGCTGCTGGTCTCCAATCACTCCTATGCCGATATCGCCGGCTGGTATTTTGACAATGACCAGTCGCGTTGGGAGTTCTGGGGGAATCCCGGCGACACGGTCGACATCCGTTTTGGCCTGTATGACCAGGACGCGCATATCTGGGATACCATAGCATATGCCGCACCCAGCTATCTGATCGCGAAGGCGGGGGGCAACAGCCGCAACGATACCGGCCCCGCGGTCGGTGAGACCTATTACCGGATGAACGCACAGGGCCAGTTCATCAATTCCGGCGCCCGGCCGGCCGGCATCAGCGACAACAATGGATACATGACCATCCCCACCTACGGGAATTCCAAGAATATCCTTACCCTTGGTGCGGTCAACCCGATCCCCGGGGGATACCGGAACCCTTCGGACGTAGTCCTCGCCAATTTCAGCAGCATCGGGCCAACCGGCGACGGGCGGATCAAACCCGACCTGGTGGCGGACGGCGTCAACGTACTTTCTACCGTCGCCACTGCGGACAACGCCTATGACTACATGAGCGGCACCTCCATGGCTACGCCGGCGGCTGCAGGTTCGTCCTTTCTCCTGCAGGACTATTACAGCCAGAAGCACCCAGGAAAATTCCTTCTTAGCAGTTCGGTCAAGGGGCTGATGATCCATACCGCTGACGAGGCCGGCGCGGCTCCGGGTCCGGACTATTCCTTTGGCTGGGGACTTATCAATATGGAGAAGGCGGCCGCGGTGATCACGGGCGACGCCGCGGGTGACAAGAGCCAGCAGATCATCGAGGGCAATCTGACAAACACCGCCGCCTATACCACCACGATCATCGCCAGTGGCAAGACACCCGTCTGGGCTACCCTCTGCTGGACCGACGTCCCCGGCACACCCGCCACGATACCCGCCAATTCCCATAATTTCAGGGATGCGGGCATCAAGCTGGTCAATGACCTCGACCTGCGGATCACCGACAATACTACCGGCAAGGTCTGTTTTCCCTGGGTGCTGGACCCTAATAATCCCGGCGCAGCCGCGACCAAAGGGGACAATATCCGTGACAACGTGGAAAAGGTAGAGCTGTCCGACAGCCTGATCCCAGGCAGACAGTATACCATCTCCGTCAAAGCAAAAGCCTCGCCGGTCGGCGGCAGCCAGGCCTTTTCACTGCTGATCAGCGGAGGAGGAGGACAGACAGTTTGTAAGACGTCGGCGTCTTCAGGAGCGGGCGGTGCGAATCTTACGCAAGTGACTGTAGGAGGAATCAACAACACTATGTCCGGATCTTGTCGCACTTATACAGACTATTCTGGAGCGCAAACGGCAACTCTTCCAGTAGGATCGAACGTCCCATTGACCCTCACAACGGGCAATTGCGGGGGTGTGGGTACCGATGATTCGCGGTTTGTAAAAATATTCATCGACTATAACAACGATGGCACTTTTGACCCTTCAACAGAACTGGCTTACCAGAGCCCGGTCTGGCAGGCAATTGACGGCTCCCTGACCGGAAATATTGCGGTACCTGTCACTGCCGTTCCTAATACCTATTCGATCATGCGGATCATCGTCGAGCAAACGACCGACCCCAGCACGATCACACCCTGCGGCACTTATGCCATCGGCGAGACCCAGGACTACCGGGTCGTATTCGGCAATCCGGCCAATGACGTAGGGGT
>JAFDYE010000370.1 GCA_018267585.1 Bacteroidota bacterium | reverse complement strand
GGAAGAGGAAGCGCAGCGCCGTGGTCAGATCGCCTCCGCCCTGAAATGCCGCCAGCAGACTGTTCAAGGGAAGCGCCGCAAAGACCATCGAAATGCCGATCGAGTGCTCGACAACGTTCTCTTCGTCGGCGTTCATCCGCTGCAAGCCCGACCACAGGACGGTAAAATTGACGAGGGGACCGGCCATAATCGCCAGTACCCGCTTGCCAAAGGGAGCATTCTCCTGGCAAAAAGCCCAGCTGCCGAAACCCCGCGGACCCCAGCAACCGGTAGTCAACCAGGCCGTCAGCGTATGCGCCCAGTCGTGTACCTCCTGCACAAAGAACGTAAGGGCCAGTAAACATAGGATGTAAAGGGGGCTCAGTTTTAGCTTCATAAATAAATGTAACAAAAATATCATCCAAAACAGTAAGTTTGCACCACATACAAACGACCTGTATTATTCAATGGCGTTGATTGAAATTCAATTACCTAAATCTTTGGCTAGAGCGCTGCGGCTGCCCCAGAAATCACCTCGCCGGCAGCAGTTGAAGGTATTGCGAAAATTACTCAAAAAGGCAAGATTCACAGAATTTGGTCAACAATACCGCTTCGACGAGATCCTGCTCAGCAAACATCCCGGAAAAAAATTCCAGGAGATGGTGCCCACTTTTGACTATAACAAGATCCATGCGGCCTGGTGGAATCAAACGCTTGAAGGAAAAGCGGACGTATGCTGGCCCGGAAAAATAAAATATTATGCGCTCTCTTCAGGCACCTCTGAGGCCGGGAGCAAGTATATCCCTATCACGAATGACATGCTGCGCGGCAACCGGATCGTCATGATCAAGCAGCTGCTCACCCTTCGCTCGTACCGGGATATCCCCGTGAAAAGCCTCGGTAAGGGCTGGCTGATGATCGGTGGCACGACCAGCCTCCAGAAAGGAGCCGGGTATTATTCCGGAGACCTCAGCGGCATCACCGCACGAAAGGTTCCCTTCTGGTTCCAGCCTTTCTACAAGCCGGGAAAAAAGATCGCCCGCACCAAGGACTGGACGAAAAAATTAGAAGAGGTCGTGAGACTGGCGCCCCAATGGGATATCGGTTTCCTTGTCGGCGTTCCGGGGTGGATCCAGCTTTGCATGGAGAAGATCATCGAACGCTATAACCTGAACAATATCCATGAGATATGGCCCAACCTGGGTTTCTTTGTACACGGCGGGGTCTCCTTCGACCCCTACCGGAAGGGCTTTGAGAAGCTGTTGGGAAAACCCATCACCTATATCGAGACCTACCTGGCCTCAGAAGGCTTTATCGCCTATCAGGACGCTCAGTATTCTAAAGGCATGCGGCTGGTGACGAACCAGCATATCTTTCTGGAGTTTGTTCCCTTCGACAATAAGAATTTCGATTCCGACGGCGAGCTGGTGAAAGACCCGGAAGCCTATATGATCCATGAGGTAGAGGAGGGCAGGGACTACGCCCTGCTGCTTAGCACCAGCGCAGGCGCATGGCGCTACCTCATCGGAGACACCGTTCGTTTTGTCGACAAAGAACGCTGCGAGATCATCATCACAGGCCGGACCAAACACTTTCTCAGCCTCGTCGGCGAACACCTGAGCGTGGACAATATGAACAAGGCGGTACAGCTCGCCACCGAAGAGATGAACCTGTCCATTCCGGAATTCACCGTGGCGGGGATACCCCATGGTTTGTTTTTTGCTCACCAATGGTGGTTGGCGTGCAATGATCCGGTGGACGAGAACGTTCTCCGGCAGAAGATCGACGAAAGGCTCAAGGAGCTCAATGACGACTATGCCGTCGAACGGGACAGTGCGCTGAAGGACGTATACGTAAAAGTATTGCCGGAGGAAAAATTCATGGAATTTATGCGCCTGAAAGGAAAGATAGGCGGGCAGCACAAATTTCCCAGGGTCCTGAAAGGTAAAATGCTGCTGGATTGGCAGAGATTTCTCGAGACGGGTAGTCTCTGAGACCGGTGTTAGTTAGTGGTACATCCGAAACTTGACATTCTAT
>JAFDYE010000036.1 GCA_018267585.1 Bacteroidota bacterium | reverse complement strand
TTATGGACCGTCGTCGACACCACCTGGTTGGAAGGCAGTATATCATATTCCGCGTCGATGCTCATCCTCCGGGTGAACTTATACCGCCCCCCAAGCCCGACCGCAAAAACATCATTCTTGTCGGCAACCGTCGGAACAAGGTTGTAGTGGAGAAAAGCCGGCGTCACCTGCAGGGACAGATCACGGGTGATCTTCCGCGCGATCAGCAGCTGTGCCGCATAGGCAGTCCGGTATTTGGTATTCAGGTAAGGCTTGTTCGTCATGTCCTGCGTATAGTCGGTTACCGTTCCCAATATGCTGACCGACACGGGCATTCCACCACCATCTCCCTGCTTCAGCAGCTTGTATTTCAAAAAGGCGTCAAAGGTCTTCAGGTACGAGCTCCGGCCGATACCGACCTCGAGGTCATCGGTAATGCCGTATTCCAGACCAAGCCGCAGCGTCGCGTTATCCAGGCCAAAGAAATTATAAGAGCCGCTGTTCAGCTCGCCAAACCGGTGCTGGATCACAAAATTCAGGTTGTTCCTTGCAGGCGATTCGATCGTCTGTTCGTTGATAATATGCGTGGCCTTGAAGGTTCCCGTAACATAGCTCCTGCCTTTGTTGGCGTCCATGGAGTCATTCAGCGACTTCAGCAGGCTGCTGTCCTGGGCCGACAGTCGTCCGGCAACGAGCACCGACAATAGGATAAATAAGACTCTTTTGCTAGACATAGTAGTTCAGTTTTAGGTGTTATTTGGTGATGGTCCAGTCTATATTGACCTTTACCGTCATTTCCTTGTCGATCTTATCCCTGACAAGGGAGGGGATGCTGATATTGTAATCTTCCGGCTTCGCCTTGAATTCCGTCACGCCGATAAGATGGCCGTTCTTCACCGTCAGCACAGCCGGTGTCTCCACCGGGTGAGTGGTATTGTGGAGGTTCAGGTCCCCCTTCACCGTTACCTTATAGACGCCGTCCTTATTGAGATCGACATCCCCGGCGTAGCTGCCGGAGAACGTGGACTTTGGGTACTTGTCGCTCTCCACATAGTTTTCGTTGAAATGTTCCTGCATAAGCTCTTTGGGGAAAACAAAACCCTTTAACAACAGCGAGAAAGCGATCTTCTTCGTAGAGGGTTCGATAACGGCAAAGACCTGGTTGTTCTCCGCCCGGATGTCTTCAAGAGCCGTCTTGGAATAAAACCCGATAAAACCGTTTCTGGCATTCAGACGCTGGCTACGGGCTGTGTTCGGATAGATAAAAGCCACACCAATGATTGCAAGGATGAGTCGGTTCATAAAATAGTTTAAAAAGGTGGTCAATTATTAGGCGCGCCGGCATTGATCCAGGCAAGGATGGTTTTGATCTCGCAATCCGGCAACTGCGGCCGCTGATAAGGCATGGGCGTAACGGTACCATCATGGGTGATCGCGCTCTTCACCCACCCCTGGTCAACATACTGTTTCACATGCGCATAGTCGCCCAAGTTCACATTGCTGCCGCTGGTGACGATCCCCGACCCTTTGTGACATTCATAACAGTTGTCGTTGAGGATCGCAACGACCTGCGTCGAATACTTTACATTCATGGTATCACAATTTGCGGACCCGGACAATTTATCCTCGCTGGTCTTCGAACAGCTGGAAAAGTAAAGCACAAACCCTCCAATACCTATCCCTGTCAGTAGAAACTTCCAATTCATAATCGTATTTATTGTTTTAGGTTGTTAGCAATTATCTTCCTCCCCCGCCAACACTCACCTCCTCTTCCCCCACACTTCCTCCCCTTTCCCATCTCCCTCCCATTCTCGCTCATCTCCTTCCCATCCTCCATCTCCCCCATCACTTACTCCTCACACAATCCGTCATATTCACGTCCATCAAAAATCCCGTGCACCGTCCCTTGATCGTAACGGCGTCCCC
>JAFDYE010000369.1 GCA_018267585.1 Bacteroidota bacterium | reverse complement strand
GGGAGATACGCCGGCAAAAAAGCGTGCCCGTTGGCCTGCTGAAAGGCGAACAGCGACTCCGCTGCCGCATCATCCGCAGGTCGCAGGTGGTCATAGAATACGCCGCCGATGCCGCGCATCTCGTCGCCCCGGTGCTTATTGACAAAATATTCGTCACACCATTTCTTGTATCTCGGGTACCGGTCGCCACCGAAGGGCTCCATGGCATCGCGCAGCGTTCTGTGAAAATGTACGGCATCGTCTTCATAGAGATAGTAGGGGGTGAGGTCCGAGCCTCCGCCAAACCACCGGTCCGTTATATTTCCTGCCCCGTCATAGGTTTCGAAATAACGCCAGTTCGCGTGGGTCGTGGGGACATAGGGATTTGCCGGGTGGATCACCAGCGAAAGGCCGCAGGCAAACCAGCTGTCTCCTTCGATCTTCAGCTGCGCGCGCATTGGCTCGGTGACGGGACCCCAGACCACAGAGGTGTTTACACCGCCCTTTTCGAACACATTTCCATCTGCGATGACCCTCGTCCTCCCTCCGCCGCCTCCTTCCCGATCCCACTGATCGAGGACGAACACGGCCTTGCCATCCTCCTTTTCAAGCCCGTCGCAGATACGCAGCTGCAGGTCGTGAATGAACGCTACCCATTGATCCCTGAATGCCATATGCTAGAATTTGTATTCTTTCACTGTCTCTACAAAAGCCCTGGCGTGGTCTACCGGAACGTCAGGGAGAATGCCATGACCCAGGTTGGCGATATGGGGATAACCCTTAAAGGCATCCAGCATGGCCCTCACTTCTTTCCTGATGACGGGTATCGGAGACAGCAGCTTCGCAGGATCGTAATTACCCTGCAGCGCTACCCGGGGGCCGGCCAGCTGGCGCGCCGTCGAAGCCTTGATGCACCAGTCGATGCCGAGTCCATGGGCGCCGGTAGCGGCCATGCTGTCCAGCGACTGCCACGCGCCTTTGGCGAAGATGATCGTCAGCACTTCGTCTTTCAACGCCTCCACGATCTGGCGGATGTATTGCAGGGAGAGGTTCTCGAAGTCCTCGGGGCCCAGCAGCCCGCCCCAGCTGTCGAATATCTGCACCACGTCGGCGCCGGCCCTGACCTGTCCCCTGAGATAGGCGATGGTCGTATCCGTGATCCGCTGTAAAAGACGGTGCGCGGTCTCCGGCTGGGTATAGCAAAAGGCCTTCGCCCCGTCAAAGGTCTTGGAACCCTTGCCCTGCACCATATAGCACAGAAGGGTCCAGGGAGAGCCCGCGAACCCGATCAGCGGGACCCTGCCGGCAAGCGTCTTCTTCGTCAGACGCAGCGCATCGAAGACATACCCCAGCCGCTCGTCCACGTCGGGAACGATCAGTCTGTCCACGTCGCCAATGGTTTTGATGGGATCAGGCAGGAATGGACCCTTGCCTTCCACCATCTGCACTTCCATGCCCATGGCCTGCGGCACTACCAGGATATCGGAAAAAATGATAGCGGCATCCACGCCGACCTGCTCTACAGGCTGTATGGTGATGGCGGTCGCCAGCTCTGGCGTCTGGCAACGCTCGAAGAATGAATATTTCTCCTTCAGCTTCATATAGTCGGGCAGATAGCGGCCGGCCTGACGCATCATCCATACGGGGGGGCGTTCTGTCTTTTCTCCTCTTAAGGTCCTTAGCAGTAGATCGTTCCTGAGTGTTGTCATATTTTGTTTTGAAAATGCTCGATTACCTTCTCTACCAGCGCTGCCGCCTCGGGCCGGTCGCTGACCACTACATCGTATCTTTTTAGCGCTCCCGCCGACGTATTACCGATCGCAAACAGCGTGGCAGCTTCCGGAACGGTGTTCACCGAAAGGTAGCTCTCCACGGCACTAGGGCTGAAAAAAAGGATGCCTTTATAATCAACACCGGTCTTCTGCGGGGTGGCGATGGTCTTATACACGACCACTTCCCGACACCCGACGCCTGCCTGCCGCAAAATGGAAGGCAGCTCTTCTCTCCGCAGGTCGCCGCAAAAGAAACATACCGACCTGACTCCGTGTTCTATGATCTTCTGCGCCAGCTGCGCCGCAGAATCCGCCACATCGACGATAGTCTCCTCTCCGAAATTCCCTGCAGCCGCGCGCCGGGTAGCCCCGCTCAGACAAAATATACTCCAGTCCTTCGCGGCGCCTACCGCCTCCACTGCATTGGCGCTTGTAAACACTACCGTCATCCGGCGCTGCTTCAGAGCGTGCAACAGCTGCTCATCAACCGTGGTCGATGTCGCAATGAAGGGTATAACGTCGATGGCTATCCCTTTAGCCCTGGCGCTTTCGATCAGCGCGGCGGGCAATGGCCGTGTCGATAGTACGCGTATGTCGGGATCAGACATTTGAGCTAACTGCCTTTATCGCTTCCACGATGGCTCTTCCGCCGTTGTCGAGCAGCTCTTCGGCCGCAGCCTTTCCAATGGTCGCCGCTCTCTCAACCGGAAGTATCTTTTCTATGGCGACCCTTTGCCGTCCGTCGATCGACAGCAGCTCGCCGGCAAAGTAGACGTCTCCGTCCTCTATCTCGGCCAGGGCGCTGATAGGGGTGGAGCAGCCGCCCAGCAGGGTCCGGAGGAAGTCGCGCTCGATCTTCGTACAAAGGGCCGTGTCGGCGTCGTTCAGCGGCTGACAGGCCAGGAAGCTTGCCTCGTCCTCTGCGCGGCAGGCGACAAGGATGGCGCCCTGCGCGGGCGCCGGCAGCATCCAGTCCAGGACTACGCTTTTTTCCGGCCGGACGCCTATCCGCTCGAGCCCGGCCTGTGCGAAGATGGCGGCATCCCAGCTCTCTTCAGACAATTTTCTCAGCCTGGTATTGACATTTCCGCGAAGGTTGTGCATCTCGTGGCCGGGATATTTATGCAGCCACTGCGCCCGGCGGCGAACGCTGCTGGTGGCTATATGTGCCGGTGCGGATGACTCGAGGAACCCGAGGTCCGTCTTGTAGACGAGAAGATCCCTTACCGGCCCCCTGGGAAGAACGGCCGCCTGCCGGATATCTTCCGGCAGCTGTGTCGGAACGTCCTTCATGGAGTGCACCGCGATATCGATCCTGTTGTTCAGCAGCGCGACGTCGAGGCTGCGGGTGAACACCCCCTGAACACCCATCTCATAAAGAGGCGTTTTGAGATCTATGTCCCCCTCGCTCTTTATAAAGACCAGCTCGGCGGAAAAGCCCTCCTTTTCAAGAAGAACCTTTACCTGTGTGGCCTGCCAGACCGCCAGCTGACTCTCTCTCGTGCCTATCCGCATCGGTGTTTGCATGGTGGAGTAAGAAATTAATTCGCCGCAATATACTCGTTAATTGCCTGTATATAGTGGCAGCCGCCCTGGTTCTTCTGTCGCATCCTGGTCGCCATTCCGTTGATCACACGCTGGATCTGTTCGTCCATATCCGTTGTACAGGGAAAGGACTGGCCCGACAGCTGGCTGAACAGCGGGCTGGTATGCAGTTCTTTTAATTTACTCTTTACGGCTTTCAGGACGGGCACGTGCTTGCGCATCTCGAACCAGTCCATCAGCTCGGAAATATGTTCGGCGATGATCGCCTTTGCCTTCGGCACCTCGGCCTCTCTCTTCTGCAGGGTCTCGTCCTTTATTTTCGAAAGCTCATCGACGTTGATAAGGGTGATGCCGGGCAGCACCCTGACCGACTCCTCGATGTTGCACGGAATGGAAAGGTCGATCAGCAGCTTGGGCCCATGTCCTTCCACGTGCCCGCGCAGCAGCGTGGGCAGCTCGGCGTTGGTGGCCACCAGAATGATATCGGCAGCGGCGGCCTGCTGTTCGATCTGATCTAACGGTGCTGACTGAACGCCCATTTCTGCGGCCAGTTCGTCTGCCCTGCTCTCCGTCCGGTTGATCAGCGTGATATTGCGCGTGGACATATAGTCTACCATGTTGCGGCAGGTGTTGCGTCCTATCTTGCCCGTCCCGATCAGCAGGATATTTTTGTCGGAAAGATCGCTTATATTCTCGCGTATGTATTGAATGGCGGCAAATGACACGCTGACGGTCCCGCCGCTCAGTGCCGTCTGATTCTTGATGGACTTGGAGGACTGGAGTACGCAGTTGACCAGCCGTTCGATGGAAGCCCCGATGAACTGGCGTTCACGCGCAAATTTTACGGCCAGCTTAAGCTGCCCCACGATCTCGTAGTCTCCCAGGATCTGGGAGTCGATGCCGGCGCCGACCAGGAAGAGATGCTCGATCGCCTGTGATCCTCTTTTTACATATGCCATCTCCATAAAGCTGTCCACGTCTCCGATAGTTTCCGTGCAAAGAAGGCTGGCCAGCTGACCGGCGTTGTCGGCAAAGCCATATATTTCAGTCCGGTTGCAGGTAGACAAGATGAAGAGCTCGTTGAGATGGAGGGAAGGGGCAAGAGCGAGGATGCGGTCGTATTGTTCGTTATTGATGGCGAACTGGCCCCTGATAGCAGCGTCTGTTTTTTTATAATTGATCCCTACTACATAAAATCCCGAGATATCAGAGGTCCTTGTGCCCATTTCTACAGCTTATACTTTATGAACGCAAATTTACTTTCAAGGGTTCCTATAAAACGAATTTTTCTGTCATTAGACTGTCATGTTTTCATTTGATATATATCAGATTCCTATATGATATTTCCCAAATCCGTGCAATTCAATGCCGCGGGCCGGCCCTTCGGCCGCAAAATTGTCCCGCATTACCGTACCTTTACGCCCGATATGACACCTACAGGCAAGCGCGCTATCCTCCTGATGAATCTGGGATCACCGGATTCCACCGCAACCAAAGACGTTCATACTTATTTAATGGAATTTCTGATGGACAAGCGGGTTATCGATTACCCATGGCTTTTCCGGAAGATACTCGTCGGGGGTTTGATCGTGCCCTTCCGAGCAGCCAAGTCCGCGGAAGCCTATTCCACTATCTGGACAAAAGAAGGTTCACCGCTGATCGTGCTGACGCAACAGCTGCAGGCAGCGCTGCAGGAAATTGTCGAAGAGCCGGTCGGAATAGCCATGCGCTACGGCAATCCTTCCATGGAGCACGCCTTCGGACAGCTGCTGAAGAGATCGCCGCAGCTGGAAGAGGTGCTCGCCATTCCCCTGTACCCGCACTATGCCATGGCTTCTTACGAGACCGCCGTGGAATGGGCGCAGGAAGTGCATAAGAAGAAAGGTTACGGCTTCAGACTGAATTTTATCAAGCCCTTCTATAATGAGCCGCACTATCTGCAGGCTCTCAGCGAACAGATACGCCCATACCTCGCGCAGGACTACGACCATATCCTGTTCAGCTATCACGGCATTCCCGCCAGGCATGTGCAGAAGACCGATCCTACAGGCAATCACTGTATGCGGTCGGCCACCTGCTGCGACACCGCCTCTCCGGCCCACGCCTTCTGCTACCGGCACCAGTGTTTCGTTACGACAAAAGAGATGGTCCGGCTGCTGAATATCCCCGAGGGCAAATACAGCAACTCTTTCCAGTCGAGGCTGGGGAAGGGATGGCTGGAACCCTTTACCGACGTGCGTTTGGAAGAGATGCCGAAAGAAGGGATCAAAAAATTGCTCATCCTCTGTCCGGCCTTTATCAGCGACTGCCTGGAAACGCTTGAAGAGATCGCTATCCGTGGGAAAGAGTCGTTCCTGGCCGCCGGCGGAGAAGCCTATACCATGATCCCCTGTCTGAATGTCCATCCGCTATGGGTGAAGACACTGGCCGGGTGGGTCAGGGACTACGCAACAGGGGATAAGTCTATGTTGCTGGATTAGGGGCGATCGTGCCGAGCAGGCGGTGCCCGGGATCTCAAATTCCTTCCTATGTATAATTATGTAAAAGCGCTGCACATTATTTTTATCGTCACCTGGTTCAGCGGGCTGTTCTATATGGTCCGGCTCTTTGTTTACAACGCGGAGGCCGCGGCAAAGCCCGAACCTGAGCGGACCATCCTCCAGGATCAGTTCAGGATCATGATCCGCCGCCTTTGGATGGGGATCACCTGGCCTTCGGCTATACTGACCCTGATCTTTGGCCCGTGGATGATGATCATGCTGGGTTCAGTACCCGCCTGGCTGGCCATCAAGCTGGGGTTTGTAGTCGGATTGTACGCCTATCATTTTTCCCTCCAGGCCATCTACAGTCAGCAGATGCGGGGCGATTTCCGCTGGTCTTCGCAACGGCTGCGTATATACAACGAGGTCGCAACCATCTTTCTCGTCGCGATCGTCATGCTCGTCGTGGTCAAGCAGAATATGAGCTGGGTCTGGGGCCTGCTCGGTCTCTTCCTGTTCGTGATCCTGCTGATGAGCGCGATCAGGATCTATAAGATCATCCGCACCCGTAGCAAATAGACGCGACACTACTACTGCATCGCTACGTCAATTCACCAGTGATACATCTCCGGGCAGCGGTCCCCACGGGGCATAAAGGAAAACCCTCCCGACAATATGCCGGGAGGGTTCTTTCATCCGGGGTAAAAAGGTAGGTTTTCCGGAAACGAACTTCGTGTGCGACTTTGGTAATTCAGGAATTGAGATCTTGGAGCCTGGTGCTTGACGAACGGGTTTTTTGCAAGGTAATATCAGAGATTAAAAACGGGATGGCTACGGATCTCCATTGAATAAGGTAAAGAAAGTAAGTTACACGGAATAAGGAAGAATGGGGTTGAAACAGAATACGGTAGGCTATTATTAAAAGGAAGGGGAGTAGGAATACCCCCCTTTTTAACCCCTAAACCCTAAACCGTAGAAAGAGTTGATGTATATAATACGGAGTGATTTGATTCACCCTCTTTAGTATCGCTTTTCTGCGGAATAAGTATCCATAAACTATGCCAAAATCTTGTTTATGTGGATAACTGCGACATAAAATTAGGCATTTTGGAGAGAGTTATAGCCCGTTTTTGCAAACTATTAACAGGCTTTTTGGCCCATTCCGGCCCACGGCCGGCGCGGGTTTGAGGCCACTGCAGTACAGCTGCGGTATAGCTGCGGTATGGTCATGGTCGCGCCGGGGCTCGGGAATATTTCGTAAATTCGCGTCCCTTTATAATAGTATATGGCCAAGTATAAGGAATACCAGCAATTAAATCTACCCGCTATAAGCCAGGAAGTTCTGGCAAAATGGGAGACAAACCGGGCATTCGAGAAGAGCGTGGAGCTAAGAGAAGGAGCAACCCCCTTTGTATTTTATGAAGGACCTCCCAGCGCCAATGGCCTGCCGGGTATTCACCACGTCATCAGCCGCACCCTCAAAGACCTCGTATGTCGCTATAAGACAATGAGAGGCTTCCAGGTCAAGCGCAAAGGCGGATGGGACACCCACGGCCTTCCCGTAGAACTGGGCGTCGAGAAAATGCTGGGTATCACCAAGGAAGACATCGGAAAAAAGATATCCATCGCCGAATACAACGAGACCTGCCGTCGTGAGGTCCTGAAATACAAGGACAAATGGGACGAGCTGACCCGCAGGATGGGCTACTGGGTAGACCTCAAGGACCCTTATATCACTTTCGAGAACAATTATATAGAGTCACTCTGGTGGATACTCAGCGAGCTCTACAGGAAGGGACTCCTCTATGAGAGCGTCAGCATCCAGCCCTACTCCCCGGCGGCCGGCACCGGCCTGAGCTCGCACGAGCTCAACCAGCCCGGCTGCTATAAGGACGTAAAGGATACTTCTGCCGTGGTGATGTTCAAGGCGGTCCGCGACAAAAAGAGCGAATTCCTCTTTAAAGACCTGGCTGCAGACGAAGAGCTCTTCTTTATGGCCTGGACAACCACCCCCTGGACCCTTCCCTCCAATCTAGGCCTTACAGTCGGCCCAAAAATTGACTATGTATTGGTAAAAACACTTAATCCATACACGCATCTGCCCGTAAATGTGGTGCTTGCGAAAGCACTGCTGGGGAAATATTTCAAACCTGAAGCAGAAAACGGGGATTTTGCTTCCCACTCCTCCGAGTCAAAAACCTTGCCATGGAAGATTCTGGGGGAGCATAAAGGCGCAAAGCTCGAGGAACTTCGCTATGAGCAGCTGCTCCCTTATGAAGCAAATACACCTGAAAAAGCAGGCGGCGACCCATTCCGCGTTCTTTTAGGCGACTTTGTCACCACCGAAGACGGCACCGGTATCGTCCACACCGCCCCCGCATTCGGCGCGGATGACTATAAGGTGGGTACGAAATATAATATTGGCATGCTGGTCATGGTCGATCGCCAGGGAAAGTTCATCGACGGCCTCGGCGAGTTCAGCAACCGCTATGTCAAGAATTATAAAGATGATCCCAACTATGTCGACGTCAACGTGGACATCAGCGTCAAGCTGAAAAAGGAGAACCGCGCCTTCCGCATCGAAAAGTACGAGCACAACTACCCCCACTGCTGGCGTACAGACAAACCGGTGCTCTACTATCCCCTCGATGCCTGGTTCATCCGGACCACGGCGCTGAAGGACAGGATGGTCGAACTCAATAAGACGATCAACTGGAAGCCCAGGTCCACAGGCGAAGGCCGGTTTGGCAACTGGCTCGAGAACATGGTCGACTGGAACCTCAGCCGCAGCCGCTACTGGGGTACACCGCTTCCCGTCTGGCGCACAGATCCGGATGACGATGGCGCCGGCGCCCGGGAAGAGATATGTATCGGCTCCGTGGCGCAGCTGAAGGAGGCCGTTCGCGCTTCGATCATGGCGGGCCTTATGTCACCTCCCGTCGGCGACGACGTCGAGACCTATATAAATAAGATAACTTCCGATCTTCATAAACCATACGTAGACGAGATCGTCCTGGTCAGCACCACCGGCAAACCGATGCGCCGCGTCGCCGACCTTATCGACGTATGGTTCGACAGTGGCGCGATGCCCTATGCCCAGTGGCATTTCCCTTTCGAGAACCAAAAGACCTTCGCGGAAAACTATCCCGCCGACTTCATAGCCGAAGGCGTCGACCAGACCCGGGGCTGGTTTTATACCCTCCATGCCCTCGGCTCCCTGCTCAAGGAGTCGGTGCACGAAGAGCTGAAAAAGGTCGTGCCCGCAGGCACCGATCTGGACGCAAAATATCCCGGCCTCGCATATAAGACGGTGGTTTCCAATGGGCTTGTCCTGGACAAGAACGGCAACAAGATGAGCAAGCGTCTCGGCAACGTCGTCAATCCCTTCGAGACGATCGATAAATTTGGCGCCGACGCTACCCGCTGGTACCTGATCACCAATGCCTCCCCCTGGGAAAGCATGAAGTTTGACCTCGATGGTATCAGGGAAGTGCAGCGCAAGTTCTTTGGAACCCTGTATAATACCTATCAGTTCTTCGCACTCTATGCCAATGTGGACGGCTTCGACTTCAAGGAAGCCTATATCCCCCCTGTGGAAAGGCCGGAGATCGACCGTTGGATACTCTCCTCCCTGAACAGCCTGATCGTCAAAGTCACCGAAAGCCTCGATGACTACGAGCCGACCATTGCCGGAAGACTGATCGAAGAGTTTGTGGATGAGCACCTTTCCAACTGGTATGTAAGGCTTTGCCGCCGCCGGTTCTGGAAAGGCGAATACGAGCACGATAAGATATGCGCCTACCAGACGCTCTATGAATGCCTGGAGACCATCTCCCGGCTCATGGCCCCCATATCTCCGTTCTTCTCCGACTGGCTCTTTACCAACCTGGAAGATGCAACGGGCCGGATCAGGGCGGCCTCGGTCCATCACGTCGATTTCCCCGTCGCCAATGCGGACTTTATCGACCTACCCCTTGAGGAAAGGATGCAGATGGCACAGGACGCGTCCTCTTTGATCCTGTCGCTGCGCAAGAAGGTCAATATCAAGGTCCGTCAGCCGCTGCAAAAGGTCCTGATCCCGGTGCTCAACCCCGCGATGAAAGACCAGCTGCAGAAGGTGGAAGACCTCGTCATGGCAGAGGTCAACGTAAAAGAAATACAATATCTGTCTGGTACTGACGGCTTTATCAAAAAGAAGATAAAGCCCAATTTTATTGCTCTGGGTAAGAAATTAGGCGCTAAAATGAAGGCTGTCAGCACCGCGCTGGCCCAATTCACCCAGGAGAATATAGAAAAATTGGAAAAAGAAGGTGATATTACTTTATTTATTGATAAAGAACCCTTAATATTGACAATTAACGAAGTCGAGATCACCAGCGAGGACATTCCGGGCTGGGTAGTGGCCAATAAGAACGCCCTTACCGTCGCCCTCGACGTAACAGTAACACCCGAGCTGGCCCAGGAAGGCAATGCACGAGAATTCGTCAATCGTATCCAGAAGATCCGGAAAGACAATGGCTATGATCTAACAGACAGAATTTTAGTAAAAGTAGCAGACGTACCCGCCCTTTCAGAATCCCTTAACCGATTTAATGAGTATATTTGCGCGGAAATTTTGGCAGATTCGATCGAATTGGTTAAAGAGCCGGCCAATGGCACTGAAATTGAAGTGAATGATATTTTTTTAAAAGTGTTTGTTACTAAAAAAGCCTAACTGTATGGCAACCAAGAAGAAGGCGGCCAAGCCCGCTAAAAAGACGGCAACAGTCAAGAAGATAGCACCGGCGAAAAAATCGGCCTCAAAACCTGCCCACTCGTCAGGTTCGGGCAAGAGCGTCAAGAAAGCGCCTGCTGCAAAACCTCTTGCCAAGCCCGTAGCTAAAAAGGTTGCC
>JAFDYE010000368.1 GCA_018267585.1 Bacteroidota bacterium | reverse complement strand
TGCTATATTTCCGTTTTGGCTACGGCAGCGGCTGGGAGGGGAACCTTCTGCAGAAGGCCGCCGGCATGGGCGATGAGGCGCTCAGCTCGACAAAAGCTTTTGTAGCCGCTTTGCATCTCGACCGGCAACGGATATTCGGAGAGAGCCTGCTGCGTAGTCTGACGCTTGTCTTGGCGGCGACGCTGATCATCGCCCTCTATCTCCGACGGAGAATGAAACCCGTCTACCTGATGCTCGTCATCGGCGGACTGGCCTTCGCCGACGTCATGAGTGTCGACCTGATCTACCTCAACAGCGGCAACTATCAGGAGAAGAACGACTATCAGCAGAACTTTGCGGTGACCGATGTCGACCGCCAGATCATGACCGATAAGGATTATTACCGGGTACTCGATCTGCGAGACAGCCTGACCGAAGCGCTCAGCTATGGCGCCATGACGGCCTATTCGCATAATTCCATCGGTGGCTATCATGCAGCAAAGCTGAAGATCTATGAAGACCTTATCAACCACCAGCTGGCCAACTATCCGCATTGCGGCGGTGTGATCGATATGCTCAATACAAAGTATATCATCAGGCACACCCCCGGCGGGAGGGATACGGCCATCTATAACCGCGACGCGCTGGGACCGGTATGGTTTGTCCATCGGGTAAAGTACGCGTCTACGGCGTCGGAGGTAATGAAGGGGCTCAACGGGTTTCATCCGGACTATACGGCCATCGTCTTTGCCGATGACAGCTGTAAGGTCGCCTATGACGCGGTCCCGAAGGACTCCGAGGGAGGGATCGAGCTGATCAGCAATGACAACGATAATATGACCTATTTGTCGGAGACGACAGACAACCGGTTTGCCGTTTTCAGCGAGATATTCTACAAGCGTGGCTGGAGGGCATGGATCGATAATAAGGAAGCTCCGATCATCCGGACGAACTATGTTTTGCGGGGGTTGTCGATACCGGCCGGGCGGCATATCATACGGTTCTTCTTTCGGCCGCTGTCCTACTATATGGGACGCCAGCTGCAGTGGATGGCCTCGATCATTTTTATGATGATGTTTGCCGGCGCGGTGATCGTTGCGGTGCAGATGATGAAAAGGATGCCGGTCCCGCAGTATCCCAAACCGCTGCTACAGCCGGCATAAAGCCTTACGATTCCCTATATTCGCGTCAAAAAGATGAGAGCCGTGATCCAGCGCGTCACCCGCGCCTCCGTTACCATCGAAGGGACTGTAATATCCTCCATCGGGACCGGTCTGCTCGTCCTGGTAGGCATTGAAGACGCCGATACTCCCGAAGACGTCGAATGGCTGAGCGGCAAGATCGTCAACCTGCGTATCTTCAACGACACGGCCGGGGTGATGAACCTTTCCGTAAAAGACGTCGGCGGAGGGATACTGCTGGTCAGCCAGTTCACGCTGCACGCAGCTACAAAGAAGGGTAACCGCCCGTCCTATATCCGCGCCAGCAAGCCGGACGTCGCGATCCCGCTCTACGAAAAGATGATAGCGCGGCTTGGGGCCGATCTGGGAAAGCCCATCGGGACGGGAGAGTTCGGCGCCGATATGAAGGTCGGGCTGCTGAACGACGGACCGGTAACGATCATAATTGATACAAAGAATCGCGAATGATCGTGCCTACTTTATCTCAAATTTATAGCCCACTCCATACAAAGACCGGATATAATCTTCACAGCCTGCCTGGTTGAGCTTGCGCTTCAGATTTTTCATGTGAGAATAGATGAAGTCGAGGTTGTCGTAACTGGTCGACTCCTCACCGGAAAGGTGTTCGGCGATGGCGTTCTTGGAGATGACGCGGTTCTTGTTGGAGGCCAGGTATAGCAACAGGTCGTACTCTTTACGGGTCAGGTCTACTTGCCGGTCGTCCACGAATACGGTCTTCCCTACCAGGTCGATGACCAGCTGGTTCAGCACCAGGGTCTTGTTGCCGTCAAAACGGCGTCTGCGGATAACTGCTGCTATGCGGGCATTCAGCTCTGAAAGATGAAACGGTTTGCTGAGGTAGTCGTCGGCCCCGAGGTTGAGCCCGTCGATCTTGTCGTCGATGGAATTCCTTGCGGAGATGATGATGACGCCATCCGTCTTGTTATTGGCTTTCAGCTCTTTCAGGACGGTGAGGCCGTTGCCGTCGGTGAGGGTGATGTCCAGGAGCACGCAGTCATAGTCAAAAAGCTCGATCTTCTCCATTGCCGTCCGGCAGTCGGCTGCGAGTTCACACAGGTAGTTCTCTCCCTTGAGGTAAGCGGTCATGCTCTGTGCCAGATCAATCTCGTCTTCTACGATCAAAATTTTCATTCGTTCATTGAATTGTGGCGAAAAAATAAGATAAAAATAATTTTTTGGCCTTACACTGCTAATATTTTGAACCGGACTCCGCCCAGTTGGGAAAACCAAAGATCTGGCGACTTTCTTTATCTGATGTACCGCATATCGAAATATCTGATACTGAAAAGGTCTTTGGGTGGGTCCTAACTTCGTAAAAAGGACGGCGTCCATCAATTCACAAAATATGCAAATTTATCAGGTAGATGCTTTTACGAAAGAAGTTTTCCGGGGCAATCCGGCGGCAGTGGTTCCGCTACAGGAATGGCTGCCGGATCAGCTGATGCAGCGCATCGCGATGGAGAATAATCTTGCCGAGACGGCTTTTTTTACTCCGGAAGGGGTTGGGGAAGGGGCTGGCGCCGGGGTACCCGGTTCGGCGAGCGCGGCGGGATCCGGCTCCGGCGACGGAACATGGCTAATTCGTTGGTTTACCCCTACAACTGAGGTGGCCCTCTGTGGCCACGCGACCCTTGCCTCAGCCCAGGTGCTGTTTGAATGGCTGGGCTACGGGGGTGATATCATCCGGTTTAGCACCCTGCGCAGTGGCATGCTGGAAGTTTCCAAAGGTCCGGCTCCCGGTCAGTATACGCTGAACTTTCCCGCCGGTCCTCCGCAAGTTGCAGAGCCGGTGCCGCTGATCTTCGAAGCGCTGGGCATTGCTGCCGGCCCTTTGCTGAAGGGCCCCTTTGACTATTTGGTCGTTCTCGACAACGAAGAGGCGATTGCCGCGCTACGACCGGACTTCCGCAAGTTGGCGGGTACTCCCGGAAGAGGGGTGGTGGTGACGGCTCCCGGCAAGACTGCTGATTTTGTATCCCGCTGTTTTTTCCCGCAGTCGGGCATAGACGAAGATCCTGTTACCGGGTCGGCGCACACCATGCT
Source organism: Bacteroidota bacterium (assembly GCA_018267585.1). GTDB lineage: Bacteria > Bacteroidota > Bacteroidia > Chitinophagales > Chitinophagaceae > Puia. The sequence continues at coordinate 8,089 of JAFDYE010000368.1, read as the reverse complement.
GGTTCCCTACTGGGCTGAAAGGCTGGGCAGGCGGGAGCTCTCTGCTGTGCAGCTGTCGGCGAGGACCGGATGGCTTGACTGCCGTCTCGACGGTGACCGAGTGTATATGAGCGGCTATGCGAAGACTTTTTTAAAAGGAGAGATATTGTTATAAAGGAAAGGCCCCGAAGCGGGGCCGTTTCATTATTTATGTCAGCGGCGGGGCCGCATATCTAGGCCGTCGCGGGCTTGTCGAAATCGAACTGGGGATTCTGCGCAGCCTTAAAGGCCGCCGGATCACCATACGGGCCGATATATCTTGCGTCACCAAAACCGAGGATGGGCCAGAAGACGATACCGAGCAGCGTGAGCCCTACCGTAAAGCCTTCGTCCTTGCCAAAACTCTTGGAGACCATGTTGAGGCTCCATATATACCAGATCAGGAAGAGGGGGCCGAAGAATAAAAAGAATATCCAGGTCCATGGCTTGCCTCCAATCGTATAGTTTTTAGTTTACGTCCAATAGACCCTCCTTTTCTTATAAATGCAACCCCTGGCGTATTAATTACCGGTAAATGGTATTAAATACCGGTAAACAGTGATATTGCGATATTTTTACTGAAGAAACCAGCAAGGACAATGACAGAAACCAACCCGGGAACGCGGCCGCTGACCATCCGTCAGGCGCAGGACCTCGTAGACGGCTGGATCCGGACTACGGGTGTACGTTACTTCAGCGAGCTCACGAATATGGCTATCCTCACCGAAGAAGTGGGGGAGGTGGCGCGCCTGATGAGCCGTCTTTATGGCGACCAGTCCTTTAAGGAATCCGACAAGGGTAAGGAGCTGTCCGACGAGCTAGCAGACGTGCTGTGGGTGCTGATCTGTATCGCCAATCAGACCGGTGTCGACCTCAGCGCCGCGCTCGAGAAGAATTTTACAAAGAAGAGTATCCGGGATGCCACGCGGCACCAGGATAACGAGAAGCTCCGTTAGAGCCGGGCATTGAGAATGGCAAGGCTCCGGCTTCATCGGGGCGTCATGGCCTTACTCCGACCTCAGGCTCTTCACCGGCGACATCAGCGCGGCCCTCACCGCCTGGAAGCCAACCGTGGCCAGGGCGATCAGGACGGATGTGATCGCTGCCGCGGCAAACATCCACCAGCTGATGGCGATACGATAGGCGTAACTGTCCAGCCAGCGGCTCAGCGCCCAGGCGGCTAACGGCAAGGCTAAGACGTTAGAAAGGATCACCAGCTTGAGGAAATCCTTCGAGAGCAACCCGGTAATGCCGGTGACGCTGGCGCCCAGCACTTTCCGGATGCCGATCTCCCGGGTCCGCTGTTCTGCCGTATAGGCCGCCAGCCCGAACAGACCCAGACAGGAGATAAAGATCGCCAGCGCGGAGAACAGCCCCGACAGCTTGCCGATGAGGCTTTCGGCTGTGAATTTCGCGTTGAACTTGTCGTCGACCCAGCTATAGTCGAAGGGATAGCCGGGATTGTCTTTTTTCAGCACACCGCCGATCGCCGCCAGGGCCTTCTCAGTCGTCACCTCCTGTCTTAGACGTATGTAGAAATAACCCGGCCTGGGCTGAGAATAGAAGACCACAGGATCCGGCCTTCCATAGAAGTCGCCGTAGACATAGTCTTTTACCACGCCTATCACCTGGTCATTTCCGTTGTTGGACTTGAGATACTTGCCAACCGCACTACCTTGTCCCATCATCTTGGCCAGTGCCTGCGTGATCAGCACCTTGCCGCTGTCCTGTGAAAAATCATCGCGGAAACCGCGCCCGTCGATCAGCTGCATGCCCATTGTCTTGATATAGTCGTGGTTGATATTGCGGATCGAAATGAGCACGCTTGCATTCGGGTCCTTGCCCGGCCAGGAATAGCCCGAAGTATTATTGGAGATATCGAGATTTTCCATGTCACAAAGGGCGGTGCTTTCGACAGCACCCGTCTGTAAAAGGTCCTGCTTCACGGCCTCATAGTTGTTCAAAAGCGTGGGAGAGGTACGTAGGTCCAGCAGGTTGTCCTTGTTATAGCCCAGGTCACGCGACTTGATATGCTGCACCTGGCGATAGATGATGATGGTGCTGACGATCAGAAATATCGAAATGGCGAATTGCGCCACTACCAGGACTTTTCGGGTCGTCTCTGCGCCACCGTCCTTTGTTGTCAGCCTTTTCAGCACGTGCACCGGGTTGAATCCGGATAAGTACAGTGCAGGATAGCTGCCGGCGACGAGGCCGCAGACCAGGGCGATGGCGAGCAACGACATGATATGCAGCGGCTGACCGATACCGAGAAACAGCTCTTCTTTCACCATCAGGTTGAAAGCGGGTAGTACGAGGCCGATCAGCAGGGCACCCAGCACAACCGAAAGGATCGAGAGCAGGATCGACTCTCCGATGAACTGGCCGATGAGCCGCCCCCGTTCGGCACCCAGCACTTTTCGTACACCTACCTCGCGCGCCCTTTTTTGGCTGCGCGCAGTCGAGAGATTCATAAAATTGATACAGGCGATCAGCAGGATGATACAGGCGATATATGTAAAAAGACGTACGAACTGTATTCGTCCGCCGCTCTGCTTTCCGTCTACAAATTCATTACGCAGCCGCCAGTCCTTCATTCCGATCAGCAGCGGCTGCGCGCCGGCTTTCTGCTCTGACTTCTGCCGGATGAAACCCTTCAGCTGCCGGTTGACCTTTGCCGGGTCGGCCGAGGGAGATAGCTCGACAAAAGTGGAAAGACCATTGGCTCCCCAATATTTCAGCCAGTCGTTGTCCTTTTCAAAGCTTCCGAACGGAATTACATAATCCGGCCGCACCGTTGAATTCAGCGGAAAATCACGAAAGACGCTGCTGACAGTAAAATTCTCATTGTCGTTGACCCGCATAGTCCGTCCTATGACACCGTTGACTGTGCCAAAGAAGTGGCGCGCCATTGTCTCGGAAATCACCACGCTGTTGAGGTCGCGGAAGGCCGAACTTACACCCCCCTCCAGGAAATGCATCGAGAACATGCCGAACAATGTAGAATCGGCATACATGCCATTCTCATACACGCTCTTATCCCCTACACTGAAGAGGATCTTTTTTTCACGCGTACGGCAGGTGCGCACGATGCCCGGGATCTCTGCTTGCATGGCTGCGGCCAGCGGGCCGGGCGAAGAGTTGAAGGTCCTTATTGCGCCGTTGTAGGTCTGGTTGGTCCGGACGTTATAGACAAACTCCTTTTTGGGGAACGGGTCATAGCCCAGCTCGGCCTCTACCCACAAAAAGATCAGTCCTGCGCAGGCGACCCCGACGGCAAGTCCGAAAATGTTGAGAAAGCTATAGGTCTTATTCTTCCAGATATTCCGCAGGGCGGCGAGCAGGTAGTTGCGAAGCATTGGCTGCAGATTTTTTTATTGGCGTCCAAGATGGTGCCATTTCCTTATTTCGTTGATAATTAATTAGTTGTGATCTTGTATTTGGATGAATTGTTCGGATTCGCACAGTGGACGTACGTTTTCGGCGGGTTCGCGGGTGGATTCAGCAGGTCAGTATAGCGGTTCTCCGCGATATTGGCGCATAGTGAATGATTTAGAAAATATTTTGCCTGCAATATTTACCTTTGCCGCCAAAGCTGCGAAAACAGCTTGTCCGCGGGTGAGTAAAAAGCGAAGCCCGCGACCGAGGAGAACCGTGGCGAAGCAGGTTCGACGATGGTCACAGACATTAGCGCTTTACCGGAAACGCGCTATTTTGTTGGAAACGCATTTCCGGTACATAACTATGGCAAACGATACGAACAAATTTCAGGCGATCATTTCGCATTCGAAAGAATACGGCTTTATTTTTCCTTCCAGCGAGATCTATGACGGGCTTAGCGCGGTGTATGACTATGGCCAGTGGGGCAGTGAGCTGAAAAAGAACATCAAGGATCACTGGTGGAAGAGCATGACGCAGCTGCAGGAGAATATCGTTGGTATCGATGCGGCCATTTTTATGCATCCTATGACCTGGAAGGCCAGCGGCCACGTGGACAATTTCAGCGACCCGATGATCGACAACAAGGACAGCAAGAAGAGGTATCGTGTCGATCACCTCATCGAAGCTCGTATCGAGGAGCTGGAAAAGGAGGGTAAAAAGGCCGATGCCGACGCGCTTCAAACCGAGATGGACCGGTTGCTGAAAGAGAGTGACTTTCCGGGACTAAAGAAATTGATCGAAGACCTCAAAATAAAATGCAGCGTCGGCGGAACCTCCAACTGGACCGAGGTCAGGCAGTTCAACCTCATGTTCTCCACGCAATTGGGCAGCGTATCCGAGGAAGCCAGCGAGATCTATCTTCGACCCGAGACAGCCCAGGGAATCTTTGTCAACTTCCTCAACGTCCAGAAGACGGGAAGAATGAAGATACCATTTGGCATTGCGCAGATCGGCAAGGCCTTCCGCAACGAGATCGTCGCCCGCCAGTTCATCTTCCGGATGCGCGAGTTCGAGCAGATGGAAATGCAATTCTTTATCCGCCCCGGCACACAGAAGGAGTGGTACGAGCACTGGAAGCAGGCGCGCATGCAGTGGCACCTGGGGCTGGGCATCCCTGAGGCGAAATACCGATTCCACGACCACGTGAAGCTGGCCCACTATGCCGATGCCGCCTGTGATATCGAATACGAGTTCCCCTTTGGCTTCAAGGAAGTGGAGGGCATTCATTCGCGCACCGATTTTGACCTGAAGAATCACCAGGAATACAGCAAGAAGAAGATGCAGTATTTCGACTCGGAGATCAATCAGAATTATATTCCATACGTCATCGAGACTTCTATCGGACTGGACAGGACCGTGCTGATGGTCCTTAGCGAGGCCTATACGGAGGAAGACCTGAGCACGCCTGAAAAACAGGATGGCCGGGTCGTGCTGAAATTCCCGCCAAAGCTGGCTCCCGTCAAGCTGGCGATCCTGCCGCTGACCAAGAAGGACGGTCTTCCCGAGATCGCTCGTGAGATCATGGAAGTGTGCAAGTCCCAGTTCAGGTGTTTTTATGAGGAGAAGGACACCATCGGCAGACGGTACCGGCGCATGGACGCCATTGGCACGCCTTTTTGCATCACGGTTGATCATCAGAGTAAAGAGGATCAGACAGTTACGATCCGCTACCGGGATAGTATGGCACAGGAGAGAATAGCTATCAGCGAGATCGCATCTATCGTCAACAAACAATTGATGTAGGGGGAGTCAGAACGACCAGTTGCGGGAGCATGTACCACCAAAAAATAAACATTTATCTTAAAATAATGCTGCGGTTTTGTTGGGCTTTTCAATTTATTTATCGCTATATTTGAACACTGGATAATGTGTTGATCTCTTGTCCACTATCCCCTGAAATAACTCTACCGCAATTACTGTTCCTTGGAAGGCCTGTCCACTTTCAGAACCTTAAATAACTTATTACAATGCCTTTTACGTTTACGTTTGATGTTGTAATCAACCCTATTATTGTTAGTGCTTCCCTTTTTGCAGGAGTTCTTTTCGGTTATCTTTTAGGCCGCGCAAAGGTGCTCAGGATCGAAGCCAAGATGAGAAAACTCGAAACCGAGCTGCTCGCCAGCCACCAGGAGACCCTGGAATCGCAAAGGGCCTTTGTAGAGCTCGAATCCCGCATGCAAAATCAGACGAGCCCTGTCATACCGATGAAGATCAACGCTTCTTCCAAAGAGGCTCCCAAGGAAAAGGCCACGAAGTAATTCGAAAAGGGCGGGTACTATTCCCATCATCCATACAGCTCCTGGTGAATAGACTTTCTGTCATATCCCAGCGCTTGTATACGCTGTTTAGCTTCATCGATCATGTTCTTCCATCCACATAGAAAGAAATATGCCGGCATCTTCGGCTGGCATATTTCTTCATAGATTGCGTGTACATAACCCGTGCGGATCAAAGGACCCGGAGTCTCCCTCGAAAAAGTTGGAATATAGTGAAAGGCGGGTATTTTTTCCGCGAGCTCAGCCAGCTCTTTTTGATACAGACAGTCGCAGAAATTGCGGCAGCCGAAGATCAGATAGATATCCCGGTGGGGGATATTGTGGTTGAGGATATGGTGGCTCATTGCGCGGAAGGGAGCGACACCAGTCCCGGTGCAGATAAAGAAAAGGTCCCGCTCGATGTCATCGGGCAGGGTAAAAACGCCCTGTGGTCCGCGCAGGGTAAGCTCGCTTCCGACCTGTACCTGGTTGAATAGGTAGTTGGTACCTGCCCCTCCCTCCAGCAGCACGATCACCAGCTCGATAACATTGGTTCCGTCCGGCCAGGAGGCGATGGAATAACTGCGCCATCTTTTGTTCGGCTTTTCGTGGATCGGCAGGTCAAGTGTGACGAACTGACCAGGCTCGAAGTCGAATGAGACCAATTCCGGAAGCTGTATCCAAAAGCGGCGGGTGGCGGGCGCTTCCTGCTCGATGCGAATGACCTTACCTGTTTGCCAGGGTTTGAGCATACTGTAGGTTTTACCTACAATTTACAAATTTATCTCACTACCGATAGCTGTTTGTGCCAGGTTTGACCACCATGGATTATCTGCAGGGTGTAAAGCCCTGAGGCCAGGTTGCCGATCGGGATCTGTTTGGAATACAGTCCCGAGAAATTGGGATAGTCCTCTTCAAAGACCCGCTGCCCCATCATATTGATAAGGGTGACGCTGGTATTGGCGGGCGCGCTCATAAAGAACAATAGGTTGAAATAGTACTTAGCCGGGACCGGCCACAACTTCAACCCGATAGCGTCATTGGGATCGCCACCCGACGGCGTATAGGTTACTTTGTTAGAGGTCAGTTGACAGCCGGTGGCGGGATCGCTGACCACGGTATAGTAAACCCCGGGTATCGAGGCGGTATCCGTCTGTCCTGTATGGCCCGACAGCAGCGAGTCGTTGACATACCACTGGTTGTTGGTCGCAGCGCTGCTGGACAGCAGCTTTCCGTTGAGCGTGACGGCAGGCGACGCCTCCGTCTGCGCCGTGACGGCCGTCCGTGGAGTGGGGCATCCCATCAGCTTGATCCCCATATTGTAGAAGGGATAGTAGAACTTATGCGAATACGCAATGCTGTCGGTCTTGCCATCCCGGAAATCATTGCCCGTCACCGCAAATACGCCAGGGATCGTGATCGGATACGGGTCCTTGTTGATATTGACGTTGAGGAAGGCGTTCGTCGTAGGTGAACAGTCCGTGATCAGGATATAATTGCCCGGGTTCGGAATGGGGATGTTCAGCAGGAAAGTGGCCCCTGTATCCGAATTATCCGATGTCGGCACGTTGATCTGAAAGGAGGTGTCCGGTACCAGCTTGGTCGCATAAACATCAATGGTCGTGCTGTACAGCGGTTGATAGTGGTAATTGTTTGAGCTGGTTGCCGAGTTCCAGGTCAGGTCAAGGAGGGTGGCCAGGGTCACGGTTACCTTACCGGAATGACCGATATACATCTTCGCGCTTTCAAGGGTCAGCGGCACATACGTGGAGATCATCATGAAATTGCCGCCCAGGCGGAAATAGGCTCCCTGGTTCGAGCCTGTCGGGGTAAAGACGGTCTTGTTCGGTGCGCCACCCTTTACGTCCAGGTCGTTAACGCCAAGATAATAGGTCTTGTCGGCGGGGATCACTGTAGTCGTGGTGTTGTTCCCCGCAGCCAGCGGCGTCGTGGATGTCGCGGTCTCATACCATAGCGGTACGTCGATGCCGCTGGTCGCGGCGTGCAGGAGAACGGACGCCGAGGTCGTACCGCAAACGGTAGCCGATCCATTTGCGGCGGGCCCTTCTGCGCTGACGGTGATGACCGCTGTGTCCTTATCGTTAGAGGTGTTGGGGTCTCCCGACAGCGACGTGCTGCTGATCAAGGTATAGGTCGTGCCGGCAACAGTAGCGATGGGCTTGTTATAGGTAAAGACAACTTCCTCGCCCGAAAGAATGCTGTCTTTGCATACGGCCGTCAGAGTGATCGGGCTAGCGCCGCCGGTGATGATAGTGGTTACAGGGATACCGCCGGCCTGGGTCGCCGAGCCATAATTGTGGATACGCACCGACACCAGTTGGGAATCGCTGCTGCAGATGGTCTGCGTAGGATAT
>JAFDYE010000367.1 GCA_018267585.1 Bacteroidota bacterium | reverse complement strand
CGGAGGCGGCTACTACTTCGGTGACGATCGGTGACGGCCAGATGTGTGCTTCGTTGAGCTCGCGGATAAGGGTGAGCGCCGTGTTCTTTTGGTCTTCGTCGAGGTAGAAGATGGCGGAACGGTAGGAGGTGCCGCGGTCGTTGCCCTGGCGGTTGAGGGTGGTGGGGTCGTGTATCTGGAAGAAGAATTCCAGCAGCCGCCGGTAGGTAAGGCGTTCGGGGTCGAACTCTATTTTTATCGCTTCCGCGTGGGTGCCGTGATTGCGGTAGGTCGCGTTGGGGACGTCGCCGCCGGTATAGCCGACGGTGGTGTTGATGACGCCGGGTAACTGACGGATAAGCTCTTCGACTCCCCAGAAACATCCGCCGGCGAGTATGGCAGTAGCGCTTGGCATAGAACGATCGATTTTTCCCGAAATTAAGACAATTTTTTGTTCCCGTGCTGTTGTCTGTTGGTTAACAGCCGTCATGCACGGATCCCATTGGATGGGTGCAGCTCACCGGGCTTTTCTTCCTTGAGGGTTACGAGGGTATGGCATTCCTGTCAGGTTCCGGGGAGGGTGGAGGCAGCGGGGATAAACCGGGGATGAGATCAAGCAATAAAAGAAGCCCAGATGGACATCCGGGCCGTTGCTAAATCTCAATATCCTATTTAAAGCCTACCCATACCGGAGCAATATCCAGACCCATTGATAAATAGTCGCTTACGCGGATTTATTGATACGCTGTAGGTTGATAGTGGGGAATCGGCGAATTGGAAGATGGGTAATCACGTGGCGGATGAGCGCAGCAGTGTGTAAAGAAATCCTCAGTTACCGGATGATCTATTATTCAGGATGCCCGCTATCTCGGCGCGGAGGAGATGAAATTTGTTGGGCTTTACAATAAAGGCGGCGGCGCCGGCTGCCCGGACCTCCTCGACGTCTTCGGGGCGTCGGCTCGTGGAATAAATAATGATAGGTATGGACTGGAACAGGGGATTGTTCCTGATGTGCCGGAGGCACTGCTTGCCGCCCATTTTAGGCATGTTGAGATCGAGAAAAATATAGTCCGGCCTTGGGCTGGCTGCTTCGAGGACCTGCAGCGCCTCTATGCCATTGAAGGCGGTAATACAACTTACATTGGAGTCAATCTCTGCGACAGCGTCGGTAAAGAATTGGAGGTCATCGGCGTCGTCGTCGACAATCAAAATAGTCATTGCTGCGGTAAGAATTGTAAAGGCTGCAATATATCGAATATTTTATTTAATTAGATTTGTCAGGTATCGGTGAATACAACTGATGACCAGCGTTAGGAGAAAAAAATGAAAAGAGATAAGCCTTTCGACTTTAAAAAAGACGGTTCAAAAGGATTTCCGGTAGTCGCCATAGGCGCGTCGGCAGGTGGATCGGACGCGATGTGCGAGGTACTCGCCAGCCTGGCGCCGGAGACGAGGGCAGCGTACATTTATTTACAGCATGGGCAGAAGGAAGATGTGGCGGAGCTGGTATCGCGCTTCGCTGCTGTCACGGGTATGCCGGTGAAAGAGGCGAAGGACGAAGAGGTCGTCTTACCTGCATATATGTATGTTGTGCCGCCAGAGACGGAGATGGTGTTCTCCGATGGTCGGCTGCGTGTCAATCGCCAGGGCCTCAGGCAGCGGGAGAGGCGCCTGGTAGACAAGCTCTTTGCTTCGCTTGCGAAGAGCTGGATGGGCGGCGTCATCGGTATCGTGCTTTCCGGGGACGGCGAAGATGGGGCCGGTGGCCTGAAAGCGATAAAGATCG
>JAFDYE010000366.1 GCA_018267585.1 Bacteroidota bacterium | reverse complement strand
CTTTGTTCCGGGTCGAAGTTCTTCGTGTCGCGGTACAGGATCAGCAGGTTGCGGGCGACAAAAGAGATACTGGCAGACTGCAGCTTGGGTATGCCCAGTTTGGCCGTGGGGATGCTATAGGAGAAGATCACCTGGCGCAGCTTGACGAAGCTGCCGTCATGCACGAAAAGGTCGGAGTACACTTTGTAGTTGTCGTAGTAAGGGCGGAGATTCGCAACAGGGATCGTATTGGTATACTTGTTCCCCGACTGGTCGACGCCGTGTACGGTCAGACCGTTGACGCGGCCGGGCAGCGTGCTCTTCAGTTTGCCCATACGCGTGGCATAGACCTCGAAGATGGAGAAGACCTTATTGCCGAATTTCCCGTCCAGCAGAAAGCTGAAGCCAAAACGTTTGTAGTGGAACTCATTGGTCAGACCCATTGTCCATGGCGCAACGCTCTTGCCCAGGTTGTGCTGCGCAGACATGACCGGCAGGCCGCTGGTCGCGTTGAAGACCGTGTCGCCGCTGCCGTTCTTTTGCATGCTGGTGCCGACGAGCTCGAAAGCAGACTGGCCCACAACATTATTCAGATACGCCCAGTTGCCGACGGAATTCGCAACCTGTACAGTGTTGAAGCCCGGCAGCAGCGAAAGCACCTTGTTGGTATTGTACGCTATATTATAGCTGACCGTCCAGGCGAAATCGCCCCTCTTGACCGGGGTGCCGGTGAGCAGCAGCTCTACCCCTCTGTTGCGCATATTCGGCTTGTCCGCCAGGTTGACGATGGCGCTGCTGTAGCCGGACGTGGTGGAAACCGCCGCGGGGAAGATATCGCTCCTGGTCTCGCGGTTATAATAAGTGAAGTCTATGCCCAGCCGTTGCTTGAGCATGCTAAGCTCAAAGCCGGCCTCGTATGTCGTGGATGTATAGGGCTTCAGTCCGATGTTGGTGATCGAGTTGTTGTTGTTATTGGGATCCGGAGTGACGTTCAGCAGCGGCTGCCCGGAGCTGGGAACGACGCTGAAGCTCTGGTTGATGACATAGGGGTCCGGCGCACCGCCGCCGACTTCCGCCCACGAGGCCCTGATCTTGGCCAGGTTGAAGATCGCCGGCATCTGAACGGCGTCGGAAAGGATGAAGCTGGCGCCGACGCTGGGATAGAAGATACCGTAGTGTCCCTTACTGAGGGTCGAGAACCAGTCTTCACGGCCGGTGACAGAGAGGAAAAGCAGGCTCTTATAGTCGAAGTCTATCGCGCCGAATGCCGAGTTGGTCGTGGTATGCTGGTTGGTGGGGACAGCAGACGAGGTCGCCAGGTTCGAGAAGGAATAGAAATAAGGGATCGTAAATGTCTGCCCGTCCAGTTTCAGGTAGTTGTTCTGAAATTTACGAACGTTGGCGCCCGCCAGCACGTTAAGGTGCAGGTTCTGCCCGATATGTGCGTTATAGGTGCCGGTGACCTGGCTGTTCGTCTCTGCCGCATCGGCCTTCAGGCCGGTGTATTGGCCATTGGGAACATAGAGCGTTCCGGTGGGCAGGACGTTGGAATAGTTGTAGCTATACTGGTCCTGGCTGACGGTACCCTTGAATAGCAGGTTGGGCAGAAGTTTATAGACGATCGATGCCTGGCCGATAAATCTGTTCTTCGTGTCATTCTCCTGGTATTTGTTGGCTACGAAATAGCCGTTGCTGGCGATCGCCGCGTCGTTCCACAGGATCTCGTTGCCGTTGGAGTCGTAGCCTGGCTTCAGCCATCGAACGTCCGCCGTGTTCGCGATCTCCAGCGGCGTCCAGTTGGGATTCCCCAGCGCGTCGCCGGCGCCGGTACGGCCGTGGCCCTTCTCCAGGTTGTATTGCGCGAGCGCTTCGATCGAAAGCTTCTCGTCGAGCCGGGCGGTCATCGCCAGGTTGACCGTCTTGCGGTCATACGTCGTATTGGGCAGGATACCCTTGCTGTTGAGATCGGATACGCTGAACCGGTAAGTCACATTCTCGTTGCCGCCGGAGAAGGCGAGCGTATTGGTAAGGGTGGTGCCGGTCTGGTAGAAGTTCTGCAGGTTATCTTTTTTTGCCGTATAGGGATGGGTCTTGCCATCGACACCGACATAGTCGGTAGAGCCGTCGATCTTCGAGCCCCACGAGCGGCGGCCGGTAGCCTGGGAGGCGGCAAGCGTCGTTGGCTTTACCCCCCCGTCGCCCTGGCCGTATTCGTACTGAAAATCTGGGATCACGGCTATGTTCTCGAGGGTCCCGGTAGTATTGTATTCCACGCCTACTCCTTTTTGAAGACGGCCTTTCTTGGTAGTGATCAGGATGACGCCGTTAGCGCCGCGGGAACCATAAAGCGCGGCTGCGGTGCCGCCCTTGAGGACGTTGATGCTTTCGATATCGTCGGGGTTGATGCCGCCGATACCGTCCCCGCGATCGATATTGAATGTGATCCCATTCGCAGTGGGTGCACCGCCGGGCACGCTGTTATTCATCGGCATCCCGTTGATAACATACAAAGGCTGGTTCTCGCCAAACAAAGAGCCCGTACCACGGATCGTAACGCGGCTGCTACCGCCGGGTCCCGTAGAGAGCCCCGCTGCGTTGACACCCGCTACCTTCCCGGAAAGGGCGTTGGCGATATTGTTCTCGCGCGCCTGGGTGAACTCCGAACCCTTGACCTCGGAGACGGCGTAGCCCAGCGATCGCCGTTGCCGGTTGATGCCGAGGGCCGTTACGACCACCTCATTCAGTCCCCGGGTATTGTCCAGCACGACGGCCAGGTCGGAGGCGCCGGCCTGCGCGGTGATATGTTTGGACTCAAAACCTACAAAGCTGATCTCCAGATCGACGCGCTGACCGCTAAGTGCAGCAGGAAGGGGCAGGTCAAAGCCACCGCTGCCATCCGTCGTGGTCGCGACCCTCTTATTATTAAAAACGGCAATGGTTACGCCTGGCAGGGGCGCTCCATCGGGGCCTTTTACCACCCCCCTTACGTGGGGCTGACCTGAGCCCTGTTGGGCCATGCCGAGGGACGAGAAGAGGAGACAGCCTAGAAAGAGGCCGCCCCAGACAGCCAGTTGGAATTTTGTCATGAGCAGTAGTTTTTGTTTTGGTGAGCGGGGATGCAATTTTTGCAAAATCCTTATCGAATGTATCCGAAAAATTTGTAATCGAGAAATATATTTGCAAATAATTTGCAGATATTGATACATTTCATGCTGTTACTTTGATATTATTAGCCCCGATTCGCAAAATTTGCAAAAAATGCAAATTTTTGGTTTTCCATCCCTACGGATATAGTATCTTTATCAACTAAGTCCTTGCGGGGTCCGGATCCGCGGATCAATTGACGAACGAGGATAATCAATCAATTAATGACAAAGCTTAAGTCCAACGGCGTTCCCGTCGCCCTGCCCAAGAAGGAGCGGAAAAATCTGATCCTTAAACAGATCAATATTCACACCCGGCTGATGTACAACGACCTGGTCAACCTGATCGACGTCTCCGAGGACACGATCAGAAGGGACGTCAACGAGCTGGCGGAAGAAGGACAGCTGATCCGGATAAAAGGCGGCGCCATGTCAGCGGCCTATCATATCGGTCATGACGCGCAGACCTATGCGCAGTCCAACAAGCATATTATTGCTGATAAGACCCTTTCCCTCTTACGGGAAGATATAATTGTCCTCATCGGCGGGGGAACCACGGCCAGGGAGTTCATCAAAAAGATACCTGGCAACCTGCGCGCAACTTTTATAACGGTCAATGTCCTGACGGCCGTAGAGCTCCTTGACAAGCCCATGATCAAGACCATTATGATCGGCGGACAGATATCGGCTTATAGCCAGATGACGGTCAGCGGCGAGGTTTTCGAGTACCTGGCGGATATCAAGGCCGACCTTTGCATTCTTGGCACCAACGCCATCGACTCTACCAACGGCCTGACGGACTCGGACTGGGAAACGATCCAGGTAAAGAAAGCCATGATCAAGGCAGCGGAAAAAGTGGCGGTGATCGCCATTTCCGAAAAGCTGAACTCCAATATGCAGATGAAGATTGCTGATATCGAAGAAATCGACTATCTTATCACGGAATTATCGCCGGATAGTCCTGAGTTACAAGCCTACCGGTCGAAGAATCTGACGATCTTATGAACAAATGCATCTGTCTTCTCTCTTTTTTATCGATCTTTTGCCTGCCTGTCTTCGCACAGCTTTCCGTAAACAAACTACTGACCGAGAACACCACCCATCCGCTGGCCGTGGATACGAGATCTCCGCGCCTCAGCTGGCAGTTGGAAACCCCGGACAGGGGTGTGCTCCAGACCGCTTACGAGATCAAGGTGGGTGAACGCCCCGACGGCGGCAACATAGTCTGGAGCTCCGGCAGGGTCGCTTCGGGCCAGTCGCTCCACGTCGTCTATGCCGGAAAGGACCTGCAGACCGGACGCCGTTATTATTGGCGTGTACGGGTCTGGGATAACAAAGGCCGTGTTTCTGCCTGGTCACAGCCGGCCTGGTGGCAGATGGGACTTCTTGCGGCTGCGGACTGGAAGGCGCTATGGATCTCGACGCCGGACACGACCTGCTGCCCTCTTTTCCGAAACACCTTCGAAGCCGGGAAGAATATTGCCTCGGCTACCGTCTATATAACAGCGCACGGTCTTTACGAAGCGCAGGTCAATGGCCGGCGCATCGGCGACGCCGTTCTTACTCCGGGCTGGACTTCCTACCGGAAAAGGCTGCAGTACCAGGCCTATGACGTCACCCAGCTGGTCCGGCCGGGCAGGAATGCCATCGGCGCAATGCTTGGCAATGGCTGGTACAAGGGCTATATCGGTTTTAACTGGCAGCACAATTTCTATGGCAATGACCTTTCTTTGCTGTTGCAGCTGGTCATCCGCTATAAAGACGGCCGGGTGCAGCTGTTCGGCACCGGGCCGGACTGGAAAACCACAAAAAGCGACGTCCTTCGCTCGGAGATCTATGGCGGCGAGACCATCGACCACCGCCAGGAAAGACCGGGATGGAGCACGCCCGAATATGATCCGG
>JAFDYE010000365.1 GCA_018267585.1 Bacteroidota bacterium | reverse complement strand
ATCTATCTCTCCATGGCCACCGTCTTCCTCGCCCAGCTGTACAATGTCCACCTTACCGCAGGCGAACTCCTCACCATCCTCGGGATCCTGATGATCACCTCAAAAGGCGCCGCAGGCGTCACCGGCAGCGGCTTCATCGTCCTGGCCTCTACCCTCACCGCCATCCAGAAAATACCCGTCGAAGGCCTCGCATTCCTGCTCGCCGTTGACAAATTCATGAGCGAAGCCCGCGCTATCACCAATATCATCGGCAACGGCGTAGCCACCCTCGTCATCGCAAAAAGTGAAAAGGAATTTACAGATATCCCCGCATCTCCCGGTGATATCCGGCCGCTGCCTCCCCGGCCGCTTGAGCAAAATCTTCCCCCGACGAAGCATAGATAACGGCCCTGCTCGCATTCACCAGCAAGCCGACATCCCCATTCATCGCCTGCCGGGATATCTCCTCCAGACTGCCCCCCTGCGCCCCCACGCCGGGCACCAGGTAGAAATGATCCGGCGTCAGCCGGCGGACATTGCGAAAAGCCTCCGCCTGAGTGGCCCCTATCACGAACATCAGGTTCTCAGGACTGCCCCATGCCGACGACTTCATCAGCACCTGCTCATACAGCAGCCCGTCCCCAGCCTCCTGCAGCTCGAAATCCGCGGCGCCTGAATTAGAGGTCAGCCCCAGCAGGATCGTCCACTTATCCTTATATTCCAGGAAAGGCCGTACGCTGTCGGCCCCCATATAGGGCGCAACCGTGACGGCATCAAAAGCCAGCGTCTCAAAAAAGGCCCGGGCATACTGTGAAGACGTATTGCCGATATCCCCCCGCTTGGCGTCTGCTATTTTAAAATGTGTGGAAGGAATATAGTTGACCGTCTTCTCCATCGTCTCCCAGCCCTTCACCCCATCGGCCTCATAGAACGCGGTATTTATCTTATACGCCACACAATGATCCTTCGTGGCGTCGATGATCCGCCTGTTGAACTCAAATACGGGATCCTTATGCGAATGAAGATGGACGGGTATCTTCGCGCGGTCGCTGTCAAGGCCAACGCAGAGATATGAACCCATGCCCCGGATAAGGGCTACTAGCTGCTGACGTGTCATGCGCCAAAAATAGGATTATTTCTCCTACCCCGCAGCCTTCCTCCTTCTATCCATTCCCCTTCTCTCCGTCTCATCCATTCCCCTCCCTCCTTCTCATCCATTCCTCCCTCCCCATCTATCCATTCCCCTCCCTCCTTCTCATCTCCTCCGCCACCTTCCGCGTCACCGCGTCCCCCTTGTCCAGTTCCTCCACCACCTGGTGATAGCTCTTCGGATCCCGGTTCTGACTCAGCTTATAAGCCGCCTGCACTTCGTCGATGCTGATCTCGAATCCAACGATCCCCCTCACCTCATCACTCAGCTTCTTCTCCGGTATCTCACCCATCGTCACCGGCCTGGGCATATGCCGCTCATAAGTATTCATCAGCCGCGACAAAGCCTGCCGCAACTCATCCCCCTCTACGATCCTCACCTTGCCATAGACATGAACCGAAATATAGTTCCAGGTCGGCACATTTATTTCCGTATACCACCGCGGCGAGACATAGGCATGCGGCCCCGGAAAGATAGCCAGCACCCTCGCACCATCCGCCAGTGTGTGCTTCTGCTCGTTACCCCGCGAGATATGCCCCATCAGCACGTCAACCCCCGCAGCATTCTTCTCCAGCTGCAGCGGAATATGCGTGCCTACCGGCAACCCGTCTTTTACAGAGACCAAAATAGCGAAGGAATTTTCTTTGATAAAGGCATGGATCATCTCCATGTCCTTTTCTTCATATCTGCGAGGGATATACATGAGCCAAAGTTATCAAATTCTCAATTCGGGCTCCATCCTCTTCTGATCACGTCCAACCGGCAAAAATTGTTTAATTTTACCATATATACCTATCGGACACCAGACATAACCTATCCGGATGCGACTGTTGCTAACTACCCTTTTTATTGTTCTCCTTACGATTCCATACGCCGGAACCCGGGCACAATCTCCAAATTCCAGGCAGTCGTCCCCCGACACCACCCGCACCCATTCCTCCACCAACGCCCTGACAGACCCGGCGTCCCAGCCCGACGACGAATTCAATCTCT
>JAFDYE010000364.1 GCA_018267585.1 Bacteroidota bacterium | reverse complement strand
TACCCCCTTGCGGCCGATGGCCAGGGACACCTGATCCGGCTTTAAATAGACATTTGCGTGCATCTTTTCGCTGTCCAGCTCCATATTGGTTATTTTACTCGGCGTCAGGGCGCGCTGGATCAGCAGCTGGCTATTATTGGTCCAGTTGATGACATCGATGTTCTCGTTCTTCAGCTCGCGGACGATACCGTGGATGCGGCTTCCCTTCATCCCCACGCATGCTCCTACAGGATCGATCCTGTCGTCATAGGACTCTACGGCGACCTTGGCGCGCTCGCCGGGCTCACGAACGATCTTCTTGATCACGATCAGACCGTCGAAGATCTCGGGAACCTCGATCTCCAACAGCTTGGCCAGGAACAGCGGGCTGGTCCGGGACAAAATGATCACCGGGGAGTTGTTCTTCAGTTCTACTTTCTTTACTACGGCGCGAATGTTCTCGCCTTTCTTGAAATAGTCCTGGGGTATCTGTTCAGATTTGGGAAGTATCAGCTCACTGCCTTCTTCGTCCAGCAGGAGAATTTCCTTTTTCCATACCTGGTATACTTCAGCGCTGACGATCTCGCCGATGCGCTCGTTGTATTTCTTTACAAGAACGTTCTTCTTCAGGTCGCCGATACGGCTTGCAAGCGTCTGTTTGGCGGCCAGTATCGCACGGCGGCCAAAGTCCAGTATCTCCACTTCCTCATATAATTCTTCCCCGACCTCATAGTCAGGTTCGATCTTGACCGCGTCGGTGTAGGCAATCTCAGCCAGGGGGTCCATCACGGCGCCATCCTCGACGATGGTCCGGCGGCGCATGATCTCAAGGTCGCCCTTCTCCGCATTCACAATTACGTCAAAATTTTCGTCGCTTCCATATTTTTTGCGCAACAAGGTTTTGAACACGTCCTCTACCACTTTCATCATTGTAGGACGGTCGATATTTTCTGCTTCCTTGAAGTCCTGGAAGGCTTCGATCAGATTGATACTTGCCATAGCACTTGTTTTTAAATCTTTGTCGGATGACGGTCTTCCGACCGGTATCCGCCGGTTTAGAAAACTACTTGAATTTTTGTTGTTTTTATGTTATCAAATAAAAAAGTATGGTTGATCACCTCTTTTTTCTTGTTCTTTCCTTTAACTTCTTCCACAATGATCCCGTCCTCGCTGACTTCGAGCAGACGCCCCTGCTTTTTGGTGCCGTCCTGCAGGACCAGCTCGACCTGCCGCCCGACGTTCTTCCTGTACTGACGCAACAGCTTGAGCGGCTCGTCAAGTCCGGGTGAAGAGACCTCCAGGGAAAAATCTCCTGTCGGAAAAAGCCCCGATTCCTCCAGTTTTTTATAGAGCGCGCGGTTGTATTGCACACATTTCTCGATGGAAATACCCTGATCGCCATCGATAAAAACCTTTATATTGTTGGTCGGCTTGATGCGGACGTCCACCAGGAAATATCCGGTCTCGTTCGCCAACAGAGCCTGCACCAAACTTTCTACTACCTTGATTGTTTCGTTAACCATGATCTGAGACCCCCGGACCGCTACGGGGCGGTCCTTAATAAAATTAAAGAAGGGAACGCTTCCGTTCCCTTTTCTTTTGCTTCATTTACCTGTGCAAATGTAGGGATAATTCTTTTGAAATAATTTATTTTTATCGAAAAGAACGAGCATGAACCAGAGCCAGCCCGATAATTTAGGAGCATTCATCGCCGAGAATAAAACGCTGCTGAAAGAATATCTGGAGACCCGTCTCGAGATCTACCGCCTGCAGGGCCTGCGTCTTTTTGCCAAATCTGCCGGCTATTTTGCCTGGATATTGTTGTCGCTTTTTCTGGGTTTCCTGTTCTTTCTTTTCGGCGGTCTTATGATCGCCTACTGGTTCTCCGGGCTTTTCCACAGCTATGTCAAGGGATTCGGGCTGGTAACGCTGCTCATTCTTGTGGTCTTCGTGCTGCTGGCCGTCTTCCGGAAAGCCCTGTTTGTAGAGCCTGTCATTCAAACCATTATACAAAATTCAAAAGAAGAGGACAGCGATGACGAAACCATCCACTAAAGGCGCGCGCAGCATGGACGCGCTGGACAAGGACATCCGCCGGCTGCGCACCAAGGCGCGGCTGCTCGAAGAACAGATAGACGTCAATTTCACTTATCTCCAGGAGCACTCGGGCTCGATGTTCGTCCGGTCGCTGCTGCCCCGTAAGATAGAAGGGGAGGCAATGACCGGCATCCAGCTGTTGGATACCCTGATCCAGAACGAACGCCTGCAGGCGGTCCTGCTCCGCCTCGCAGATAAGTTGGCCGTCCGGCTCGGCGACGGACTCAACTGGGTGATTGACAGGGTCTTTAAAAAATAGAACATTTTGGCCGGGACCGGTGTTGTAAAATGCGACCGGGGGCGGTTTAACAGGGTTTTAGGGTAAGATACCCTACCTTTATGTATTCAACCTGAGCCGCGATAGCGGCTCGTCCATGGGACAGATATTAGCGCTTTTGCGGGGATGCGCTATTTTTCTGGCAGCGTATCCCTGCAAAAAATTACATATGATGGCTTTATCAGAGATATTTTTTTTGGCGATCGTGCTGTACCTGCTATATCGTTTCATCTTCAACTTCCTGTTGCCGGTCGTCCGGACCACCCGACAGGTAAGGGAGCAGTTCAGAAATATGCAGGAGGGCGCCAACGGCGACCCAGGCGCCGGCTCTGGCCCCACCAGCCAGCAGCAGCCCCGTCAGGAGCAAAAACCCAAGCAGCCGCCGGTTGGAGAATATATCGATTTCGAAGAAGTAAAACGCTAATGTCCCACAGTACTTCCTTTGTCGGGTCGGGGGATCACCACTGAAAATCGAGCAGGCTCACGCCGGGGCGCAGGAAAAGCCCCCTCAATCCCACCAGCTCCGCACCTTCCACATTGACGATGGCGTCGTCCACGAACATGGTCTCTGCCGGAACGAGATTGTTCTCCCTCAGGATATGCTCAAATGATTCTTTGTCGGGTTTCCGCATGCCCAGCAGATGAGAGTAATAGGTCTTTTCGAAATGGTCTTCCAGGCTGCCGCCGCCAAATGTATCGGCATAAGTCTTCCGGAAGGACTCCATATGCAGGGCGTTGGTATTGCTGAAAAGGAACAGCCGGTAGCTCCTGCGCAGCTGTCTGAGCAGTTGGATACGCTCGGGCGGAAAGTCCAGCAGCAGCGCATTCCAGCTGTTGACGATGGCCTCGTCGGAGACCGAGATCCCCGTCAGCTCCCTTATCGAGTCGATGAACTGCCGGTCGCTGATGCGACCAACCTCATAGTCCCTGAAGAAGTCGCTGGCGTGTCCATGTCCGAAATAGCTGCGAAAGTCCTTTACTCCGAGCGAGGTAAAAGCCTCTTCCGTACGTTTATTATCCAGGTTGAGGATGACACCTCCCAGGTCAAAGATGATGTTTTTGATATCCTGCATGGAATAAAGGTACTTAATCCGCCTTAAGTAGGAAGGCTGCCTCCCGCACATCTCTCGAATTGCCACCGATATAAAGCCTGAAGTCCCCCGGCTCGAATTTATATTCCAATTTATCGTTATAGAATCGCAGGTCGTCGGGTTTGATCGTAAAGCTGACTGTCTTTTTCTCTCCCCTTCTGAGCGACACCTGCTGAAAACCCTTCAGCTCCCTGACCGGTCTGACAACGCTGCCGACCAGGTCGCGGATATAGAGCTGTACGGTCTCCTCCCCGTCCATTTTTCCCGTATTTGTGACCGTGACAGTTGCGGTGATCGACTGGTCCGGCCGCAGGACAGCCGAGCTCAGCCGGATATCGCTGTATGAAAAATTAGTATAGCTAAGTCCAAAACCAAAGGGGAATTTCGGATCATTGGGAAGATCGGTATAGGCCGAGACATAATAGAGATCGCTGTCATTCTTTGCAGGCCGTCCCGTAGAAAAATGATTGTAATAGACTGGTATCTGGCCCTCCGCACGCGGGAAGCTCATCGGCAGGTGACCGGAAGGGTTATAGTCGCCAAATAATACGTCGGCGATGGCATCCCCCGCAGTCGTCCCCAGCCACCAGGTGTAGAGGATCGCGCCCACATTGTCCGCCACCCAGTTGAATATCAGGGGCCGGCCGGCATTGATCATCACCACAATGGGCTTGCCAGTCGCCTGTATCGCCTTTATCAGGTCTTCCTGCACTGCCGGCAGGCGTATCGAGCTGCGGCTCTTCGCCTCACCGGACATATCCCTCGCCTCGCCAACCTGCATGACCACCACGTCTGCGTTCTGTGCCGCCGCCAGGGCCCCGGCAAATCCCGCCCTCGAGCTATCCGTGACCCCACAACCCCGTGCATACAGCAGTGTCGTCCCGTCGCCCACCTTTTTGCTCACGCCGGCCCAGGTCGTCACTATACGGCTGGAATCATCCGGCCACTCATACGACCAGAAGCCCAAATTGTCCCGGACGGCCTTGATAAACGGACCGATCAACGCGATGGTCTTTGTGGTCCGGGACAGGGGTAGCAGCCCGCCGGCATTCTTCAGCAGGACGATGCTCTTTTCGGCCATCTTTTTTGCCGTCGCCAGATTGGCGGGATTGTCCCATTCTTTCGCAGCCCTTGCGTCGTTGCAATAACGGAACGGGTCATCAAAAAGACCCATTTCGAACTTCTTAGTAAGGATCCGCCGCACTGCCTCGTCGACAACGGTCAGCGGCACCTTTCCTACCTTCACCAGGGTAACCAGATTCTTAATATAGCTCCGGCTCTCCATATCCATATCACAGCCGGCAATAGCCGCGGCCCTGGCTGCCTCATAGTTGTCCTTTACGTATCCATGGTTGATCATCTCGCCCACCGAACCCCAGTCGCTGACGACAAAGCCCTTGAATTTCCATTTGCCTTTCAGCACTCCGCGCAGCAGATAGCTGTTGGCCGTAGCGGGGATGCCGTTGAGGTCGTTGAAGGAGTTCATGAAGGTGGCGGCGCCGGCGTCGAGCGCAGCCTTGAAAGGGGGAAGATAGTATTCCCAGAGGCTTCGGAGGCTCATGTCCACGCTGTTGTAGTCGCGCCCCCCGATGGCGGCGCCATAGGCGGCGAAATGTTTCGCACAGGCCATGACGGCATCGGTGTCTCCAAGATGCCGTCCCTGGAAACCCTTTACCCTTGCGGCCGCGATCAGCGAACCCAGGTAAGGATCCTCTCCCGCGCCTTCCATCACCCTGCCCCAGCGCGGGTCGCGGGCAATATCGACCATGGGAGCAAAGGTCCAGTGTACACCGGCTGCTGCGGCTTCTTTACCTGCGACGCGCGCGCTCTGACGGATGGTTTCGATATCCCAGCTGGCGGCTTCTGCCAGCGGAATGGGAAACGTGGTCCGGTAGCCGTGAATGATGTCCTGTCCGAACAGCAGGGGTATCTTGAGCCTCGACTGCATGGCCATCTGCTGCAGCTGCCTGGTGTGCTCTACACCCGTAACGTTGAGCATCGAGCCCAGCATGCCCCTCCTGATCTGGTTCTGCTTGTCCCCGTCCTTTGTGATGGGGCCGGTAGCCTCCCAGTCGCCGTTATACTGGTTCATCTGGCCCACCTTTTCCTCCAGCGTCATTAGCCGAAGGACCGAGTCGACCCTTTGAGCGATGGTCTTTTTTTGTGCGGAGACATTTAGTCCTCCGGCAAGCATCACTAAAAAGAGAATACAGGCAGCTTGTTTCATTACTTTGTCCAATTGATCTTTACAGATTTTACGTCGCGTGAGTTGGGTCCCGCCATGATGACAAAATCGCCCGGTTCCCAGTCGTATCTCAAGTCGTTATTATAGAACTTCAGGTCTTCCGGAGTGATCGTAAAGCTGACCTTCTGCGACTCGCCGGCGTTCAGGGATATCTTCTTAAATCCCTTCAATTCCTTTACGGGGCGGGTGATGCTGCCTACGAGGTCACGGATATAGAGCTGGACCGTCTCTTTCCCCGCGAGATCGCCGTCGTTGGTTACAGTGACGGTTGCCGTGAGCGTCTGGTTCCCCTTCAGGGACGTGCTGCTGAGGTCCAGGTCGCCATAGCTGAAATGCGTATAGCTGAGACCGTAGCCGAATGGATAGACAGGGTCGTTGGATACGTCTAGATAGTTGGACCTGAATTTCTGGAACCAGGGGCCTTCGAGCGGCCGGCCGGTATTCATATGATTATAATACAGAGGCACCTGTCCAACGTTCTGGGGCCAGGTGGTGGTGAGTTTGCCCGAAGGGTTGACGGCTCCGAACAATACGTCGCCGATGGCGTGCCCGGCCTCGCTGCCGCCGAACCAGACATTCAGGATCGCGGGCACCTCGTCATTTTCCCATTTGATCGCCAGCGGCCGGCCCGTAAAGAGGACGAGGACGACAGGCTTGCCCGTCTTCAGCAGGGGCGGGAGAAGGTCCGGCTGCGTCGGGGGTGGTACGTCATTGCTGCGGCTGCTGGACTGGCCGCTCATCTCGGGGGATTCGCCGGGTGCAGCGACGATGACGTC
>JAFDYE010000363.1 GCA_018267585.1 Bacteroidota bacterium | reverse complement strand
GGCTTTATCCACAAACGGCGAACGGAAATCCTCCAAAAATTGAAGAGAGCCGTTTAGTGGATAAAATATTTGAAAAACCGGAAAACTCTAACTGACGGTGGCCTAGTTTTAGGGGGAGCTTACAGATGAACTTCGACCCCGGGGCCGAGAACTGGAGCCCGTATACGGCCATGAGCAACGATCCGGTAACCAAGATCGACCCCACCGGCGGGTGTACGGACTGTCCGGACTCCAGGACCTGGGACGCCAGCAAGCTCTGGATCGACCAGGATGGCTCCCGGTGGCAGGCCACCAGCAATGGGTGGACGCAGATTATGGATTATGTAGTAGTCATGCCTACCAAGGCAGCCAGCTGGGGCTTTGCCAATTTTCCGGGCCCCGCTTTATGGGGTAGCTTGTACAATAGATATATCGCCAGCCAGACAGCAGAGGTTTCCAACTTATTCGAACAGACCCGGGCTTCCTTTGCCAGTAAAAGAAAGATCATACTAACAGGAGATCTGCTCGAGCGGCTGAAAACTGATCTGAAATGGTCAAGCGGGAAGCGCTCCTGATCCAAAAAGCGAAAGATGATCCGCGGTATGGGACAGGCCAAGACTTCGAATTCTCCGACCGTCATGTGGTCGGATTCGGCGGAGAGATCGGAGGAAGTAAAAATTGGAGCGCTTTGGACAGGACCAACCCGATATTGAACTCTAAAACCTATGATGTGGCGACCAATCCGCTGACCTGGTCGGTCAGGAACGCCTCTATAACATCTATCGTCAGCGTCCACGACAACGGCAATTATATTTATATAGAGAACTATTTGTATGATACCTGGGACTTATCGGCGCAAAAGGGCAGACCGCTGTTATATAATATAATATCCGGCACAGGCGGGTTCTTCTACCATGATGTATTCGGGGGTAATTCCAACATGCAGACGACGGCTTCCTGGAGTTCCTCCCATTGGATGCAGTAACTTCGCACAAAAAAAATGCTGAACCGGACCTATATATTGCTAATGATCGCCGTCATCATGTTCCCGGCCTGTCAATCCAATTCCAGGTACAAGGATGATTTCTATAACAATAACATGTCGGATCTTTCCAAACGACTACCGCTGGTCAAACCATACGAAGCGTTGAAAAGTGAAGGTGATTGCTGGACTGTGGAGTTCCATACCCGCCTGTCTATGCCGGCCGCAGAGCGTCTTTTAGTCGATTCCGACAGATTTATAATTGGATATGGGAGCAGCGGCACTACAGTTGTCGAGGGCAAAACCGTCCCGTACATTATTTATTTTTTGATCGACCTGAAAAACAAAAAAGAGCTCCTTTTCTACGATTCGGTCAAATTCAGAAACGAGCTGAAAGAACACGGTTTCTCCTGGTCGGATATGGTTCCTACCGACCGGCTATATTCGAAATACGCGGAGACAGGGCTGCTGCCCTGGCTTCACCCGAAATAAAAGACATCCAAACAAGGCATACGCCAAACCATAAACCTTATCCTCATGCTGCAGGGCAAACGCACTCGACCTTTGCTCCCAACATCAATTCGGGTCCCGGTACTCCCTATAATCTCGGCTTCCTGCTCGGCAGCTGTGCTTATCCGATGGGCAGCCGGTATGTTCCGTTGACTTATTCTTTCTATAATGAGTTTGGAAATCTTGTCAACTATCAGGCCTATCTCAATTTTGACCCCAACGGGCTGGTGACGATCGAGACTAACGGCCTTCCCCTGCCCCAGAATATTCCGGTCGACCTGCACGGGACCTATAGCCTTTCGACCAGCCTGAGCTACAGCAACCAGGTTAGCGGGCCTTTTACCAGGCAATGCAACGACCCGAACCAGCAGGGCTCCGTCGTCAATTATACTGTTCAACCCTACATGTTCTATGCCTCCAACCAACAGGATGCCGACGCGCAGGCCTGGTCCTATCTGTATGCCCACGGCCAGGACAACGCCAACCAGCAGGGCTCCTGCCTTCCCCTGTGCGACTTCCAGTTCTCCCCGGGGGATATCCAGAGCTATACCTCCGGAAGGGTGGCCTCCAACGGCGCTCAGCTGGTATTCTCCTTCAACTTCAATGCGCCATATGATTACTACACTGGCGGGACCATCGGCTATATCACAGGAGGGTGTACGCTGCCTTTCAATTCCGGACCTATGAATGTACAGGATCCCAATGACTATACGCGGGTATGGCAGGTGACTTTCAATGGACAGGGCGGCTCTTTCGGGACGGTGCAGATATCACTCGTACAGGGCAACTGGCCTTTCGCTAATCAGCCGGTGACGATCTCCGGCTCATGGCCTCAATAGTCATAAATGATGGAAATTTGTATCTTTAAAATTCAACATTGCGTTCACATGTTCAAAAACATCTTTTTATTCCTCTGTACCCTTCCCCTTTTCGCCCGTGCCCAACACATGTCCATGCCCAACTACAGCTATACCCCCAAACCGGACTATAGCTTTCAGAACTTCATGGCCATGAACGCCATGTTCCACAACTACCGGGTCTATGGAACGGTCAGCCAGAAACACAAATTCAAAGTGCTGATGAAGGACAGTTCGACGCTGGAGGTCGTAGCCAGGATCGACGCCGATTCCCTGACCCGATACCTGGTTTACACCGACCACTCCGTAAAGCGCTCGGATTCGGGCCGCATCAAAAAGATCTACCCTTCCCAGACACTCGCCATTTCAAGGATCGACAGGCCCGATGTATACGAATATACCGGTATTCCGGCCGACAGCTGCTGGCTGTTCCCGGCAATAAAGGGCTCGCTTACGGCATACGCCGCGCTGGCCGAAGACGTAATAGACGAAGCTTTCCTTCTATACATTCAAAAAGGCGCCGGGCCGCTGACCCGCCTTACCGGTGATAACCTGGAAGCCAATATCAAAGGTGACGAAAAGGCCGGGCGTTTGCTAAAGAAAAAGAAATATTCCCGCGCGATCATTAAGTTCAATGAGTCGGAAAATCAACGAGCCGCGCCGGCCGTTACAACCGGCTCATAAACCCGCCGGCGCCTCCGGCTCATAAGTCGGCCGATGGCGGCAAAAGGTTGGCGAAAAGTGGAAAATAGTTCTTTGCTACGCAAAAAAACCTTATTTTCAGTGCTTTGTTTCCCAACACATGACTCAAAACACTGCATCTTCGCGTTCGCTCGCGCTCGACATTTTCCGGGGCATGACCGTCTGTTTCATGATCATCGTCAATACGCCCGGGAGCGAGACCTTTACCTATTCGCCCTTGAGGCACGCGGCCTGGCATGGATTTACGCCGACCGACCTGGTCTTTCCGTCTTTCCTGTTTGCCGTCGGCAACGCCATGAGCTTTGCGATGAAGAAATTTGAGACGATGTCTCAGGCGGCGGTGCTCGGTAAGATATTCAAAAGGACCCTTATCATTTTTCTCCTGGGATTCCTGATGTACTGGTTCCCCTTCGTCCACCAGGAGAACGGACACTGGGTGGGCAATTCCTTTTCCTATACCCGCGTCTTTGGCGTGCTCCAGCGAATAGGCCTTTGCTACGGCATCGCCGCGCTGCTTATCTATTACACTTCCCCGAGGACGGTGTACACAGCTGTCTGGATACTGCTGATCGGGTACTGGGCGGCCCTGCTGTTCTTCCCGGTGCCGGGGGCCGATCCCTACAGCATGACCGGCAATGCCGGCTACCGCATCGACAAATGGCTGCTGGGCGAGAACCATATGTATCACGGAGAAGGGCTGGCATTCGATCCCGAAGGAGCGCTGAGCACCCTGCCGGCCATCGTCAATGTCATCGCCGGCTACTATACCGGCGTCTTTATCAGCCGAAAGGGCAAGACCTACGAGGGCCTCACCCAGTTGCTGCTCTGGGGGGCCGCGCTGATCGCCGTAGCCTGCGCCTGGAACCTCGTCTTCCCGATCAACAAAAAGCTTTGGACCAGCAGCTTTGTGCTCCTGACCGTCGGCCTCGACCTGATAATACTATCTTTCCTGATCTATTTCGTCGAGTTCAGACAGCAGACGCGCGGGGCGTCTTTCTTTACCGTCTTTGGAAAGAATCCTCTCTTTGTCTACCTCGTTTCCGAGCTGCTCATCGTAGTGCTGTTCACCATTCCGGCCGGCAACGGAGAGAACAGCGCCGAATGGATCAACCGCACCGTCTTCCAGGCCGTGTTCCCAGGGCCATTCGGCTCGCTGCTGTTCGCGCTGGTCTACATGATGGTTTGCTGGACGGTGGGCAAAATATTGGATATGAAGAAGATTTATATACGCGTGTGACGTATCTTGCGGCCGGAACCGGACGGAGCCCGGTTCTCCAACTCAAACCAAAAAAGGAGCGCCCGCGCATATGTACAAAGCTGTAT
>JAFDYE010000362.1 GCA_018267585.1 Bacteroidota bacterium | reverse complement strand
GTTGATATCTTCGAAGACGCGGAACTTCTTCCAGGTCGACTTGTGTATGTGACTGACACAGGGGGGCACGCGGAATTGATACTCAATCCACCACCGGGCGCCTTTGTAAAGGCGCGGAGGACGAAATTTTCCAAACTTAGCCACCTGTTGGTCACTGTTTCGGTCACTGTAATTTTTTAAAAACGAAAACGGTCTGATTGTCAGACCGTTATTCTGTGCGCGGGATGAGATTCGAACTCACACGCCTCGCGGCGCTACCACCTCAAAGTAGTGCGTCTACCAATTTCGCCACCCACGCATCCCGACCGGCTTCCCGGTACGAAATTTTGAAGTGGCTGCAAAACTACGGTTTTCAATTCAATATTTCAAAAGACCATACAATTTTTTCAGGTCCACTCCGGTATTCTCCACGCACATATCGATCTTCCACCCTCCTATCGGTGTCTATTTTTTCAGCACGATCCTGAACGTCGTCCCCTTCCCGGGCTCAGAATAGCGGACATACAGTTGTCCTTTATGATACTGCTCGATGATCCGCTTCGACAAGCTAAGCCCCAGTCCCCACCCCCGCTTCTTGGTCGTAAACCCGGGCTTAAAAACCTTCTGCAGATTCCGGGCGGCGATCCCCTTTCCCGTGTCCGCAACATCGATCAATATCTCCTTCTCGTTCTCCTGTATCGTCACCGAGATATTCCCCTTCCCTTCCATAGCATCCAGCGCATTCTTCAGCAGATTCTCGATCACCCAGTCGAACAGCGGCCCAGAGATCCGGGCATACAGCGCGTCACCCCCCATACCGATCCGCCCCCCGTCACCAGACCCCACCCCCTCAACAACTCGACCCCCGTCGCGGTCCCCGATCCCCTCACCCGGCCGCCCCGGCACCTGCAGGCTGAACTGTACCTTCCCCGCCGCCCTCTTCCGGATATACTCCATCATATTCCTGACCTGCACAACCAGGTCCTTCTCCTCCAGCTGCGGCTTGCTCCCGATCTTTCCAAATCGGTCAGAGACCAGCTTCAGCCTGTCCACATCCTTCTTTATCTCCACCACCGTTTTCGGATCCAGATCGCTTTCCTTCAGCATCTCCACCCATCCCTCCAGCGAGGAAACAGGGGTCCCCAGCTGATGCGCAGTCTCCTTCGCCATGCCCGCCCACAGCTGATTCTGCGTAGCCTTATTGCGGATCGTGATCGAATACAGCGTAAAAAAGATGAACAACGCCACAATGAACAGCTGCACCAGCGGATAATATCGGACCTCATCGAGCAGCGTGGTATGGCCATAATAGTAGCGGTTGGCGATATAGGGCGTATCGGAAAGCTTCATGATCAGCGGCTGGTTCTCGTCCCTGAAAGTCCGAAGCCTCCTGTACAGATAATCCTTATCATGCGCCGCCTTCGTCGTATCCAGGTTGATAAACCCCGTGATACTGTCCTTTTCGTTGGTTTCGATGATGGGGATGGACTGCTGCCCGTTACGGATATAATTCGGCAGGGTCATATCCATACCCGGATTGCGCAGCACAGACTTGCTCGCCTCGACCCACATCTCCACTTTCTGCCGTTCATCAGCGGCAATCTTCCTCGCCAGATACTGAGAATAAAAGATAGTAGCGCTCACAATGACGATTCCAACAAGGGCCAGAAGCGACCTCCAGTTAAGCATTGACCGAATCATGGACCGAATTTATGCCTATTCCCTTATTTTTGGGCTCATGACGCCAACAATAGCTGTTGTTATCCTCAATTGGAACGGACGAAAGTACCTGGAAAGATTTTTACCCTTTGTGACGGCAAGCGCCGGTGCAGGCGTCGAGGTCATTGTTGCGGACAACGCTTCCACAGACGATTCCGTCGCCTTTGTTCAGGGTAGCTATCCCGGCGTACGGATCATCCGGCTCGACTACAATCTGGGTTTCGCCGGCGGTTACAATGAGGCGTTACGACAGGTAAAAAGCGACTACTACGTACTGTTGAATTCCGACGTCGAGCCCGCGCCCGGCTGGATCCAACCCGTCATCGAGCTGATGGAATGCAACCCCTCTATCGGCGCCTGCCAGCCAAAGATCCGCATGTACGCAGAGCGCGAATCCTTTGAATACGCCGGTGCAGCGGGAGGATGGCTCGACCACCTGGGCTATCCGTTCGCAAAGGGACGCATTTTTGACGTCTGCGAAAAAGACGACGGCCAGTACGACAAAGCCGAACCGATCTTCTGGGCCAGCGGCGCCGCAATGTTTGTCAGGGCCCGTCTCTACCACGAGCTCGGTGGACTGGACAACTATTTCTTTGCCCACCAGGAAGAGATCGACCTCTGCTGGCGCATACAGCTCGCAGGCTACAAGGTCTATAGCTGCCCCCGATCGACCGTGTTCCATGTGGGGGGAGGGACCCTGCCCAAAGGCAACGAACGCAAGGTCAAGCTCAACTTCCGGAACAACCTCATCATGATGGCCAAGAACCTGCCCCCGGAACAAGCCCTCTGGAAACTTCCCCTCCGTTTCGTATTGGATTCCATATCTGCATGGAAATCATTGTTTGCGGGCGAGGCAGTCTACTTCTGGGCCATCCTGACAGCCCACCTCGCCTTCCTCAAATGGGTCCTCCTGCATCAAAAGAAAAGCGTTTTCCCCAAAAAAAGACGCGCGGCCCTATTGGGCTGGTATTCGGGGAGCGTTGTCTGGCAATACTTTGTAAGAGGAAAGAAAACTTTTACCGAAATTGTCGGCCGGAGAGGGTGATTTTTTCAATCGAATCCCTACCTTTGCCAAGCAATTAATTCGTTATGGATCAACAACTAGATCAACCTATAGAGTTAAAAGACCCCAAGTTAAAGGACTTCGCCCACAGCTGGGTCGATTCTTCCGTATTCCTGTTCTATCTCCAGGTATTCTGTATGATTGCACTACTTATCGGCGGTTCTTATGGTTTGTACACGCACCGTTACAAGGGCAAACCCCAGGTCAACGTCCCCGGTAACACGCTGTACACGCCTCAGTACAAATAGTTTAAAAAAAATTTTGCAGGAATTATACTTTCCCTATCTTCGCACCCCCAATAAGAATTGCAGCATCGGAAGGGTGTAAAAAAGGGGCGACAAGTACAGTTCTTTTGATAAAATTTTCAATGCGGAAGTAGCTCAGTTGGTAGAGCGCAACCTTGCCAAGGTTGAGGTCGCGGGTTCGAGCCTCGTCTTCCGCTCTTAGAAATTCCATCGGTTCAATACTGGTGGAATTTTTTGTTTAGGCTTATCTTTGATAAGTCGCACGATTCAAGGCCAGATCTTACTGCACTACGTTACCGAGGTGGCGGAACTGGTAGACGCGCCGGACTTAAAATCCTGTTCGCAGCAATGTGAGTACGGGTTCGATTCCCGTCCTCGGTACAAGATCAATCCCTTTCCAAGGCCCGCCCCCGCGGGCCTTTCTAATTTGCAAACAAAAAGTAGTTTCCGAAATTCATACCATTATGCGCGTTGTCCCCACCTATACCGCGTAAGCCGCTATTCCACAAGCCCCGCATACCTGTCCTCGGAAGGCAGATAACCTTTTTTCCGGAGAATAGCACCCAGCCGGTCATAGAACTCCGGCTCTTCGGGAGTAACACTTGCGAGGCCGTCTACATATCGATTGTAAAGGCTAAAGAGCGCTGCGATGAGCACCGTATCGTGCAACTCCCGGTCGGTAGCCCCTTGTCGCCGCGCGGCATCGATCATCTCAGGAGTCACCAGCCGCCCACTTCTCCCTACCGCTTTGGCGATGGTCAACAACGCCTTCATTTTTTCACTCACAGCAGCAGTACCTATATCGGCTTTCACCTGTTCCGCTACCGACGGGTCAGGCAGGTAGGCATTAGCCGCCGCCGTATGGGCCGCCGTACAAAATCTGCATTCATTACCATGGCTGACAACCGTGGCGATAAGCTCCCGCTCTCCCTCGGTGAGCGTCGATTCCCCGCGAAGCAGGATTTGGGTAAGATGGCGGATAGGCAGCGCAGTATCCAGACGATAATCCAGCAGGCCGGTAATCCCCGGCAGGTTCGGGTTTAATGGAATATGTGGCATTGGAGATGGTTAAGCTTGTTGGGTGATCTTGAACGGTTTGGTGAGATAGCCTTCGCTGGCTCTCTGTTTGCCGATGGCATCATAAACAGCCGGATCATCCGGCGCCCAGGTCCCCAAACCATCAACATACCGGTTGAAAAGGCAGAAAGTGGCGGCAATAAGCACCGTGTCGTGAATCTCTTTGTCGGTAGCGCCTTCCTTTCGGGCTGCATCGATATCCTCCGGCGTAACGCTCCTACCGCTCTGTTGGACCTTGGCAGCGATACTCATCAACTTTTTGAGTTTGGGACTGATGTCTGCGGTTGCGGGATCCTTCATCACGCCCTTTACCAGGTCTCCATCCCCACCTGATTGATACTTCGCAATAGCGCCGTGCGTAGTGGCGCAATATTTACATTCGTTGAGTCTGGAAGTATAGGCGGCGATCAATTCGCGTTCCCCCGGGGTAAGGGTTGACGTGGTGGGATCGTGCAGGAGCGTTTGAACAAGGTCATTCAAGGGCTTCGCAGTATCCGGACTGTACATGAACAAACTGCGTACACCCGGGTAACCTTCAGGCAAGGCAATATATGGCATAGAACATTATTTGATCTGAAGATAAAGAAAACTCCTGACAATCAATCCCCTAAAAGGCCCGCCCCGCGGGCAGCAGACATCCATCCAACACACGACCTCAGATTCAATAACTTATCACCGGTCAAATAAATAATACCAATCCTTATACTCTACACGCCGGATGCGCCGTTAACAGGATTATCTTATTATTGCGCATACAACCATCCCTCTATGCCCGGACATAAATCTTCCTATATCCTTGCAGCCTTATTGGCAAATTTCCTCTTGCTTTCCAACATCAGGGCCTCCGCAAAAGCCCAACTTCTCGGACAATCCATTGGTTGTAGCATACAGAAAGATTCCCTGCCGATGAATTGCGGCAAAACAGATGAGATAGAAAAGATCATCAACCAGGCCATTTCACTAGGCGCCCCCATTTATAACGAGGGCCTGCACATGGCCTGCTACCGGATATATGAATGGGCCGGATACAAAATACTGTATGTCTACGGCAAAGACTGCCCGGAAGTGGAGAAACTACTTCGGACTACCATCGAGAGATCCCACGGCGACCTTTCAGACACCGAAAAGGCATGGCTTATGCGAATGGCTTTTGACAAGATACTCGGCGTACAGACACAGACGGGCAAACCCGAAAAAGAAAATCCCGGATCGCCAAGGGGTTAAACCTCGGAGTCCCGTTTTTCGCCGAATCGTATGTCAGGTTAATACAAAGGAGCCAACGAATCTTCCACAAGTATCCTCTTCAACACGCCTTCCATATGAGTGTAGGTGGACCTATATAGAAAAACCGCCATACTTATCCGGCGAACCCCACATTCCGTCAATGTCTTAACAGAAGAGAGACTGGGCACACCAACCACGTTTACCGGCAGCGACGTGGCGGACGTGATATGCTTAATGACATCTTTATCCTGGACACCCGTCACGAACAATCCGTCGGCGCCAGCCTCCTGGTATAATTTCGCTCTCTTCAGCGTCGTCTCCAGCGGAGAAGGGACCTTTAACAAAAAGCCATCCGTCCTGGCGTTTACAAAGAGCCGCTGGCCCGTCTTCTCAAGGTAGTTTTTGATCGCGTCCAATTTTTTTATATACAATTCCTCACCCAGCGTATCTTCCAGGTTTATTCCCGCCACACCGATATCCAGCAATTTCTGAATATTCTCGTTCAGCTGGCCGAGGTTATCGGTATATCCCCTTTCAAGATCGACAGATAGCGGAAGACTCGTCGAGGCGCGGATACGCTGAAGGATATAGAGCAATTCAGCGAACGGTATCTTTTCCCCATCAGCATAACCCAATGAATCCGAAATGGCGCCGCTCGAGGTACCGATCGCTTCATAACCGCTTTTTTCGATCAGCTGCGCACTTTTGACATTCCATGCATTCGCAAGAAGCAATGGCCCCTTTCCATGATGCAACTGAAGAAATTTCTCGTAAGTATTCATATAATTTTGTTTTGCCCAATTGAGAGCGCAACAAAATTACCATACGATCGACCCGACCGGCATACCCGAATTAGACAATTACAGGGGGTCTTTTGGACTTTCCTCACCTCCCTCACCTCCCCCACCGCCTCGCCCCGGCCACACACAATATAACCCCCACGGTAATTACCAACATCACCACACTCACCTTCTCATGCAACAACGAGGCAGCAAGACCCAACCCAAAAAAAGGCTGCAGCAGCTGTATCTGCCCCACAGCAGCCACACCCCCCTGCGCCAGCCCCCGGTACCAGAAGATAAACCCTATAAACATACTGAACAGGGACACATAACCAAGCCCCACCCACGCACCCATACCCACATCACCGACAGATACCGGCCAGCAGACAAGCGTCACCACCAACATCACCGGCAAAGCCAGCACCAGCGCCCACGAGATCACCTGCCAGCCGCCCAGCGTCCTCGAGAGCCTCGCCCCCTCCGCATAACCCAAACCACATAGCACGATAGCACCCAGCATAAGCGCGTCACCCATCGGTGCAGCACTAAGCCCCTGCCATACCGCATACCCCACCACCAGCAAGCTTCCCAATACCGAGAACAGCCAGAATACAGGACGCGGACGCTCCCCACCCCGCAACACCCCAAAACCGGCAGTCACCAACGGCAATAACCCGACAAAAACGATAGAATGCGCAGACGTCACATACCTCAGCGCCAATGCACTCAACAACGGAAAACCCACCACCACCCCCACAGCGACCACCCCCAAAGGAATCAACTGCCGCCGCGTCGGACGCTTTTCTTTAAAGATCAGTAAGACCGCAGCCGCCAGCAATCCCGCAATAGTCGCCCGGGCAACCGTCAGGAACACAGGACTCAGATAATGGACAGCCACCCTCGTCGCAGGCAGCGATCCGCTAAAAATGATAACGCCGATAAAACCGTTGATCCAGCCCCCGCTCTTATTTGATTTGTCCATATCCGTTCGTTTTGGATGATTGATAATACCCCAAAATTAATCCGCCCAAACAAAAAGGCACAGTCACAGTTTTGTATATTTACATGGATACAGTTGCCCATGAAGAAAGAATATCTATACAACGAGATAGTAAATGACATCGCCACCCGGATAAAAACAGGCATACTGAAACCTGGCGACAAATTGCCGTCCGTAAGAACGCTCTGCCAGGATAAAGACGTCAGCATGAATACCGCTAAACGCGTATTTCTCGAACTCGAGGCCCAATCCCTGATCGAATCCAAACCACAGTCAGGCTACTTCGTCAGCACACTCCCATACCTGAAGCTGCCCCTGCCTGATATCAGCCATCCCTCGTCCGTTGCCAACAACCAGGAACCCGACGAACTGGTCGCCAAAGTCTACTCCGGAATGGGCAATTCCGACCTGACCCTCTTTTCGATCAGCGCCCCCTCAGGACAACTCCTGCCTTTGCCCCAACTGAAGAAGGAGATCATCTTGGCCACCAGACAGCTCCAGGCCGGAGGCACCGGATATGAACCCTTCCAGGGAAACAACAAATTAAGAAAGGCCATCGCCATACGATCCATGACCTGGAACGGCAAACTCACCGAAAACGACCTCGTTACCACCAGCGGCGGCATAAACGCCCTCTTCTTCGCGTTGATGGCTGTCGGCAAGCCAGGCGACACGGTAGCCATCGAAAGCCCCTGCTATCCCGGGATCTTTCAGCTCGCCCTGAGCCTTGGCTTCAAGATACTGGAACTCCCCACCCACCCGGCTTACGGCATCGAGATCGATGCATTGAAGAAATTACTACCAAGGATCGACATATGCCTCCTGATCCCAAACTTCAATACACCCCTCGGAAGCTGCATGCCCGACGAGCACAAAAAGGAAATAGTCTCACTGCTGTCCGGGAACGGCATTCCATTGATCGAAGACGATATTTACGGAGACCTCCATTTCGGGATCCACCGGCCCAAATGCTGCAAGTCCTTTGACAAGGAAGGCAACGTATTATGGTGCAGCTCCGTATCCAAAACCCTGGCGCCCGGTTATCGCGTAGGCTGGATCGCACCCGGCAAACACA
This sequence comes from Bacteroidota bacterium, assembly GCA_018267585.1. Taxonomy (GTDB): domain Bacteria; phylum Bacteroidota; class Bacteroidia; order Chitinophagales; family Chitinophagaceae; genus Puia. Next base: position 11,022 of record JAFDYE010000362.1, on the reverse strand, counting down.
AAGAAAAAGTTCTCAAATTGAAGCTCGCCCATTCCCTCTCGGCAACATCCGTTATCCATGAGGCGGTCGGCAATTTTATGACGACGGGAAAATACGAGCGACACCTCCGGAACCTCCGTTGGACACTGCAGAAGAACTATCAGCAATACGTCCACGCCATCGCGGAATATTTCCCGAAAGGCACCAAAACAAGCAGACCCCAGGGAGGCCTCGCACTCTGGGTCGAATTCGATCCCGCCATCGACACAAAGCTACTTTATGATCGGGCCCTCAAACAAGGAATAAGCATCGCCCCGGGCAGGATGTTCACGCTCCAGGATCAATTCCACAATTGCATGAGACTATGCATCGGCCTCCCCTGGTCCGACGACATAAAGTTTAGGCTGCGACAGATCGGCGAGCTGGCAAAAAGAATTTAACCCCTCTCTTTCATCCGCCACACCGGAAATGCCCAAACCGGACAGACACACCCGATTATTTTAAAAAATAATTCCGGGACATGTCCAATTTTGATGAGTCCAGGCATTCTTAGGGTATATTCTTAACCTTCAAAATCAAAAAATGACACAAAGAATTAATGTTACCAAAAAGGGAATGCCGGCAGTCAGGTCGCTGTCCGGCCTTGGCGAATACCTGGCCAAGTCGCCAGTCGGTCGGCCACTGCTCGAATTGATCTATTATCGTGTGTCTCAGATCAATGGATGCGCCTATTGCCTGGACATGCATACGAAAGACCTGCGCGCCCAGGGCGAAACAGAGCAACGCCTCTATGTTCTGCCCGCCTGGCGCGAAGCCCCTTTTTACACCGAACGCGAACGCGCAGCACTCGCCTGGGCCGAAGCACTGACACAACTGAATGGAAGCATCGTTCCGGACGAAATATATGACCAGGCCACGGACCAGTTCAGCGAGGAAGAATTGATCGATATCACCATGGCGGTCATCGCGATCAACAGCTATAACCGGTTGAACCTGGCCTTTCCTAATGTTGCAGCAGTAGGCACCTACAGACCCGGAGTGCATGCCGTCGTCGAGTCGTAATTGAAATGTCCGGGATCGAGTAACTTTAATCAAAATCAGCGTGATGAAAGAATTTGCATTGCTATTCAGGCAGCCGGCCTTTGACTACGGCAGCTTGTCCGACAACGAGGTAGAAGCGCTGCGCCGGAAATGGGCCGATTGGGCAGGCGCGATAGCCGCGGAAGGGCGGCTGGTAGACGGAGGCGTGCGCCTGGATCCCACAGGAAAGGTACTCAGAACAGGGGGCCTCGTAACGGATGGCCCCTTCGTAGAGATAAGAGAGATATTGGGAAGCTTCGTGGTGATCCGGGCGGAAAGCATGGACGAAGCCGTAACTTTCGCACACGGCTGCCCCGCGCTCGAACGTGGCGGCAGCGTAGAGGTCAGGCCGGTGTTTAATTAAAAGCCCGGTCAAAATAGCGATCCTGCTCAGCCAATGACGCAGGATCGCTCTCTGGAATATGTTGCAGCAAATGGGCGATCTGAAAGAATTATTCAAGCAGGAATTTTCCAGGATGGTTGCAGTGATCAGCCATAGTTTTGGACTGGAAAATATCGGACTTGCCGAAGACATGGTAAGCGATACTTTTTTGAAAGCCGCAGAGACCTGGAAAGCCAGGGGAATACCTCCCAATCCAAGGGCCTGGCTGTACGCCGTTGCCAGGCAAAAAACCCTGTATCATTTAAGGAGAACCCGCCTTTTCAAAGCCAAAGTACTGCCGGCAATCCCAGGCCTGCAGGAACAGGACGCGGACACACGGCAACCGGATTTTTCGGCGAAAAATATAGAGGACAGCCTCCTGGCAATGATCTTTGCCATTTGCACGCCGGCGATCGCCGGCGAAGCGCAAGTAGGCCTGGCGCTGCGGATCCTTTGCGGTTTCAGTATCGAAGAAATAGCAGAAGCTTTTTTTACCAGTAAGGACACGGTCAATAAAAGGCTTTACCGGGCAAAAGAAAAGCTGAGGACGGCAAAGGTGACACTTCAGCTGCCATCCGAAAAAGAGCTGCCAATCCGCCTGGACAATACCCTGCACGTAATTTACCTCCTCTTTAACGAAGGCTACTATTCACGTACCCAAAATGAGATAATACGAAAAGACCTCTGCATCGAAGGCCTGAGGCTCGGACTGTTGCTTACCGGAAATAAAAGAACAGACCTGCCAAAAACAAATGCCCTGGTGGCGCTGATGTGTTTTCATGCATCACGCTTCAACGCAAGACAAACCATAGATGATTACTTTATACCCTATAACGAGCAGAATGAAAAGCTCTGGGATATGGAACTTCTCAACCAGGGCGTGCACTATCTGAATCGCGCCATGCAGGGCGAAGAAATGGGTTCGTATCACATTGAAGCGCAAATAGCCTATTGGCACTGTCATAAAACAGACTCCCTCGAGAAATGGGACACGATCCTGCAACTGTACAACCAACTGCTGAGGATCAATTTTTCGCCTTCCGTCGCGCTCAACCGCATCTTTGCGCTGTACAAAGCAAGCGGCTGGGAGATCGCATTACCAGAGGCCGAAGCCCTTCGGCTGGAAAACGATCATTTCTATTTCATTCTGCTCGGAGAGCTATATAAGAACACCGACCGACAAAAGGCAGTGGCCCATTTTCAAAAAGCTTACCTGCTGGCCAGGACCGGGACGGAGAAAAAGAACATACTCCAAAAAATTGAAAACCTCCAATAGAACGCATTCTTTCCCCGTCCCGCCCCTCCCCCTACCTTCCCCTCACCAACAATACCGCATCCGCCACCACCTTCCCATCAGCCCCCTTCGTGCCAATCCCCACATACCCCTCCCCTTTCTCCAACCGGTACTTCCCACACTCCACCCATTCCCCCGAAGTCTGTCCCTCCACCCGCAGCTTTCCCGTCGGAACAGCAACATCCATTCCCTTACCCCCCGTATAAACCGTCACCCCGGTCACAGAACTCGCACCCTGCACCTTCGCGACATAGATATAAAGTTTATAATCCCCCGCATCAGCCACCGCAAACCTGAACTTTACCTCGCCAGGCGCGACCCCGCCCACCAATCGCGAAAACCCGTAACAATCGCGCTTCTCACGAGTCCAGTCACCTTCCACCTTCACCGCAGCGCTGTCATCATTATCCACCAGTATATCCGGAGTGCTTCCATCCGCCAGCGGATCCCGATCAAGCGTGGACCTGATCGCCGCCGCATCCACCTCCTGTACCGATACGCGCTTGTCGATCGCGAGCGCAGCCGCTATAGCACAAGACTGCCCCAACTCCATAAAGACAGGCTCCATCCGGATCGACCCATAAGCAATATGACTCGCCGATAGACAGACCGGCACCAGCAAATTACGACACTCCGCGGCCTTCGGCACCAGCGCCCGGTAAGCGATCGGATACGGCGGAAATCCGCCGATCTGCACATCCCCCTCATTCTTCACCATCCCGTTCACCACTATCCGCTGACAATTATGCGAGTCCATCGTATACGCCGCCAGCCCAACCCCATCCGGCACAAGGGCACGCCCCTCACAATTCGCCTGCGTCATCACATACGCTCCCACCATCCTCCTCGCCTCCCGCACATATAGTTGCGGGGTCCAGTGACCATTCTCCACATACTCATCCTTGGGATATCCCCACTCCAGCATCAGCTTCCGCAACGGCAACGGCATCCGCGGATCATGACCGATAAAATACAAAAGACCCTTGGTGTATTCAGTATGCGCCAGCGCGATCCGGCGGCGCTCGGCATAGCTCGCCTCCGGATAATTATAGTTCATCCCGATCATATCCGTCGAAAAAGCGCCGTTGTTGTTGATATCCGTCTTATGATTCGGCAAAAGATCGAATTTCAAAAAGCCCCAAAGATTACCCGAAGGCCTGGCAGCCAACAACCGCAACAACAACTCATACCGCGCAGGATCATATCCCGCGGGCCGCGTAATAGCGATCCGGTTAGCCGCATCGTTGGTCAGGCAGATCCTGTAATTATAGCTCTGTACCTTTTTATCTCCCGTTCCCTGCGGGTCAAGCCTCCCCGTACTGATCCCCCACAAAAGCCCGCTGGAAGGATCACCCGGCTTCTTATAAGGGTCAACGCCATCCGGGAATTGATGCTTCTCACGAAGCTGAACGCCGTTATACGTCTCCCCATACTCCGCGTTAGCCTCACGCCCCACGGTGTACGACACCCCCGCGCGAGCCATCAGATCACCCTCATAGCTGCAGTCGATAAACATCGACGCCCGCACAACAAGCGAAGGCTCGAGCCGCACCGACCGGATCACACTCCCTTCCTTCGTCACACCAACAACGCTATGCCCATATACTACCTTCACCCTCCCTTCGCTGATATACTGCTTATAGACTTCCTCCGCCACGCTCGGCTCGAACACCCACTGCTCCAACTTCCCGTAATGCTTCCCCACCCGCCGGTAGAAATCCAGCGACAACCCCTTGATCGCATATTTATTGCCAATGTCCGTATATCCCAGCCCGCCCGAGCTCAACCCGCCAAGACGTCCCCCTGGCTCCACCAGCAATACGCTCTTATGCATCTTCGCAGCGGTATACGCCGCAATAACACCGGCGGAAGTCCCGCCGTACACACAAATATCCACATCCGTCTGGGCAACAGCAACGCTACGCCCGACAAGACAAAACAATAAAAAAGATAAAACCTTTCTCATAATTGAAATTAATAGCCGGCGTTCTGATCCTTGGCCGGATCGATAGCTTTATTATAATTATATTCCGTCGTCGGTATCGGCCAGAGCAAATGCTTATCAGCCACCGTAATGCCTTTGATATTCTGTATGACCTGCTTCACAATGCCCATCCGCTTAAGATCCAGCCACCGTTTCCCTTCCGAGCAGTCCTCATACCCCCTCTCCCGCTGCACAAGATCGAGGAACGCATCGGGCGAACTGTAATCCGCCAGCAAAAAATCCACCGTCGGATCCGCCACACCCGGGTCCTTGCCATAAGCCCTCCTGTGCACCATGTTCAGCTTCTCCATTCCATCCGCCGTCGGCCCGTTATTGGCACGGCATTCCGCTTCCGCGTAAAATAGCAAAAGATCCGCATACCGGTACATCGGATAGTCATTACCCGCAGCCGTCACCGCCTGCCTGTCGGCAAACTTCCTGTTCAGCACCGTCGTTGCCCCCAACCCGAAAGTCTGGCTATACCAGTTATAGGTATAACGGAGATCACGCCTGTCCCAGTTCAGCAGCACCTTGTTATTGACAGAATCGCTGTAGAACGTGTAAAAGCCCCCCGGCGGATAATAGCCGGAGTTGGGATAGAACGCATATATCGGATACTGCCAGCCCTGACCCGGTGTCGTGCGGGAGAACTTCAGGTAGAATAGCTCTTCGGTAGACGAAACTACATCCGGTCCATATAGCTTGTCAAAATCCGAAACCGCCCCCACTTTCACCAGCGAGAATTTACCCGAACCGATAACCGCCTTCGCCTCCGTATCCGCATCGCTATACCTCCCCAGCCACAAATAGACCTCGGCCAGCACGGTCTTCGCAGCCCACTTCGTAGGGGCGCCCACCAGCCTGCCCGCATCCGGAAGATTCGCCTCGGCAAATTGCAGATCGCTCACGACAAGTGCATAGACATCCGCCGCCGTGCTGCGTTTCACGTTGATCGAGTCCATATTCGTCTCCGTCCTCAACGGCACCCCCGCCCAGTTGCGGACCAGGTAGAAATAGTTCAGCGCCCTCAGGAACTTCGCCTCCGCCAGATACCGCGCCTTATCGGCATCGGCAACAGCAGAAGCCAGCGGGATCTTCTGCACCATGATATTCGCATTCCGGATAGACAGGTAAAAGAGGTTCCACATACCGGCTACCCTGCTGATATTGGTATTGTCCAGCCCCGTGTAGGTACTGAGGATCGCATGGCTGCCCCGTCCGTAAAAATAATCGGCATAACATTCCAGCTGCGTCTGGTAAAGCGCCCCCAGACCCCCGCCATCCCGCAACGGCGTGTAAATAGCATTGAGCCCCGCCTCTACTTCCGCAGGCTTGTTATAAAAATTTTCCGCCGCAATCGACTTCGGATGTTCCTCCAGCGTCTTCTTGCAGGAAGCAACCAAAAAGATCAACAAAATATACAGATAACGCATAAATTAAAATTTAATGGTCAAAAGCCACAACGGATACCGAACGTCACCGACTTGTACGTCGGATAAGTGTAATAGTCAATTCCCTGCATATACGAGCTGCTGCCACCATAGGTGTTGATATCCGGATCATACCAGGAATACTTCGTCACCGTGATCAGGTTCTGCCCGCTCGCATACACCTGCAGATTCCTGCACCACCCGATATGCCAGTTGCTGACAGGCAGATTATAAGCCAGCTGAATGTTGCGGAACCGTAAATAAGAACCATCCTCTACGAACCGGTTCGATATATTCCCCGACAGACTCCTGCTGACCCTCGGATATTTCGCGTTCGTATTTGTCGGCGTCCAGTGGTGATTATACTGGTCCTGAGTCAAATTAAGCCCCATACCCAGGTCCAGCGAAGAAGCCATGTTCAGGTCGTAAATATCGTTCCCCTGCGTCCCCTGGATAAAGACCGTCAGCTCAAACCCCTTATAGCCAAGCACGGAATTGAAACCATACGTGTACTTCGGATTGGGATTCCCGATATAGGTCTTGTCGTCTGCTGTGATCTTCCCGTCCTTATTCCTGTCCTCGTACTGGATATCTCCCTTCGAAGTATAGCCGGCCTCTTTATAGCCATAGAATACGCCAAATGGCTGGCCCTCCCGCAGCAGATTCACAAAATCGCTCAGGCTGCCCGTATAGATCGTTCCCCCGTAAATATCCTGGTGCTGGTAGAGCTTGACAACCTTGTTCCGGTTGAAGGAGATATTTCCCGACACCGTCCACTTCACCGGTCCCTTAAAGATATCCGACTCTACCCCGATCTCCAGTCCCTTGTTCTGTATCTCTCCCACATTCTGGTAGGTAGTGGTATACCCCATCGACGAAGGCAGCGTCACCTTGTTCAGCAGGTTCTTCGTTTTTTTAACATAGACGTCCGCCGTCAGCCGCAGCCGGTTATTCAAAAATCCCGCGTCGACACCGCCGTCCCATTCATCCGTCGTCTCCCACTTCAGCCTGCCCGGCAACACCGTACTCGGCGCATAGGTAGTGTTCAGGGCATCCCCAAAGATCGTATACCCCGACGACAGCTGAGTCAGTGTCTGGTAAGGATTGACCGCCGTACTACCCGTAGCCCCATAGCTGACCCTCATCTTCAGGTCGCTCACGACATCCGAGCTCTTGAGCCAGGGCTCGCTTGAGATATGCCAGGCAAGCGCAGCCGAAGGGAAATTGCTCCACTTGTCACCCTCGGAATAACGCGATGATCCGTCGCGCCGATAGCTGACAGTGGCCAGGTACTTATCCGCATAGCTGTAGTTGATCCTTCCAAGCCACGACAACAACGCCCACTTCTGATAGCCGCTTCCCGGAATACCAGGCGTCGTAGCCGAACCAAGGCCGCCGGTCTGTATCACGTCGCTTAGAAAACCCGTTCCCGATCCGCTAAGCGAACTCGTCACATAGTCCTGGTAGGTAAACCCGCCGGTAACAGACAGACGGTGATCGCCAAGACTCTTCGAATAGGTGACAACATTCTCGTTCAGCAGGCTCGTCGTCTGCGACGTGCTGATACTCGCGTTCCCCAGTGAATTGGTGGTGGGCTCGATGTCGGCATAGTAATCGGACCGGCTGTTCTCATTCTGAATACCACCGGAGATGCGGATGGAAAGGTCTTTGATAGGCCGGATGGTAAGCGCCGCATTCGAAAACACCTGATCGGACCTGCCATTATCCATGATCCTGTACAAATTGACCATCGGATTGACGATGACATTCGAAATAAAGGAATAAGCCGTGTTAAGCCTCCGCAACGACCCATCCGGAAGATATGGCGTCAGCGTCGGAGGAGCCATCAGCATACCGGAAATAAGATCAGCTCCCCGGTTGCCCGATCCCGAATTCTGATGACGGCTGTCCAGCCGGGTAAGATACATGTTGTAGGAGATATTGAAGACCTTGCTGATATCATGGCTCAGCGTCCCCCGAAGGGTATAGCGGTTATAGTCGCTGTTGCGAATGATGCCATCCTGCCGGAACACGCCCGCAGACAGCGAGAATTTGGTCTTTTCATTCCCGCCGCTGACATTCACGTTCGTCGTCAGCATCGGCGCGCTGTGCATGACAAGGCGCTGCCAATCGGTGTTCGGCCCCTTGGCAAAAGAATCCACCTGCTGCTGCGTAAAATAAGGAGCAACACCGTCATTTGTCGCCTGCTCATTGTAGAACTGCGCATATTGCTGCCCGTTCATGAGCTTGATGTATTTCATGGGCGTCTGAACGCTGTAGCCTGTTTCCAGGTCGACAAGGGTCTTCCCCGACCGCCCGCTCCTGGTGGTGATGATGATGACCCCGTTCGCACCCCTCGACCCATAAATGGCAATGGACGACGCATCCTTCAATATCTCGATAGACTCGATATCGCTATTCTGCAGAAAGACCGGATTACCCGAATAGGGAAAACCATCGATGACATACAGCGGCTCATTCCCTCCCAGTATCGAATTGGTGCCCCGGATACGGACGCTGATACCTCCGCCGGGAGCCCCGTTATTCTGCTGGACAACGACACCCGTCGCCCTCCCCTGCAATGCATTCACAATATTGTTGGTGGGATAGCTCGTCACCTCCGCCGGCTTTACCTGCGAGACCGAGCCCGTCAGGTCGCGCTTGCGCACCATGCCATAACCGATGACGACGATCTCATTCAGTGACCGCGGATTGATCGACAGGGAAAGGCTGATCTCGGAGCGTCCGCGCAGCGCTACTTCCTCCGTCTTGTAACCCGTGTAGGAAATGACAAGGACGGCGTCTTTACCAACACCCTTCAGCACAAAGCTGCCGTCCAGCGTCGTCGCCGTGCTCTGCGATCCACCCTTGACCATCACAGTGGCCCCCAGAATCGGATTGCCCTTCTCATCCCGGATGACCCCCCTGACATCGACAGGCGGCAGGACCGGCTCCGGCACCGCGACCGGCGGCATCGCCTGCGGCTTCTCCTTGACAATGATCATTTTGTTGAGGATGGACCAGGTGTACACCTGGTTCGAAAAGCAGACCGTCAGCGCCTGGTCCAGCGTCGCATTCTGCAGCTGGATCGTGATCGGATTCGCTTTGTGCAAAAAGGTCTCCGTATAGACGAACTTATACCCTGTTTGCCGCTCGATGAGCGAAAAAACTTTTTCCGGCGGGGCGTTCCGCTCCGATAACGATACTTTCTGGGCGAAGCCCGTGGCGTTTACCTGTAAGATCGTACATACTAATAAAGCCGCAGTCAGTTTCATTTTCAAGCAATTTGTAAATGGGTTGCCCCCTGCCCTTGACACTTGGCAAATAGCAATCAATACCATAACTTTGGATAGTTTGGGTTATTCAATCACTGCCCCCGCGTCAGCGGAGATCAGTCTTAGACATAGTTGAATCAATCCGATTTCGCCGGATCCTGATGGCGTCAGGGTCCGGTTTCTTATTTATCAGGTCAGTCCCGCAGTTATTACCTCCTTTTTTATGATGAGTTTTATGGATAGACAGTCACTGTTCCTTCTCCTGTTCTAAAATGCACCTTCCCCGTCAAAGACAAGGCCTTCAACGCTTCCGATAAAGGCGCGCTCCTGGGGATCCGGGCATAAAAAAGCTCGCTAATATCCTGGCTTTCATAATCCACCTTTATATTATACCAGCGCGCCAGCTGCCGCATGATACGCTGGATATCCGCCCGCCGGAAATAGAATTCATCGTTCTTCCAGGCCACAATCTCCGACGTATTGACGTCACTCAACACCCGCATGTTCTTACCGCTGACCTGTACCTGCTGCCCCGGCGTAAGCACGCTACGGTCGCCGCCGCGTATCACCTTCACAGCCCCATCCACCAGGGTGGTGGCTACCGACTGCTCGTCCGTATAGGCATTGACATTAAAAGACGTCCCCAGAACCTGGACCGTCATATCCCTGTAATGGACCATAAAAGGCCGCCCGGCATCCGGCGCGATCTCGAAATAAGCCTCGCCCGTGATCTCGACACTGCGCTCCACGGCGCTAAAACTGACAGGAAATTTTATCGAAGATGCCGCATTCAGCCATATACGCGACCCGTCAGGCAGGATCAGCCGATACTGGTTGCCCGTGCTGGTAGAAAGCGTATTGTAGGAAGTACCGGCCCCACCAACACCCGGACCACTCGCATTGTAAGCAAGGGCTCCTTTCATATTGATCACCATGCTGTTCCCCTGCTGGCCGATGGTCCCGCTGCCCACGCTGTCCAGCGCGATCCGCCGCCCGTCCGCCAGCGTCAGCATCGCCGCCTTCCTGCCAGGCGCCCGGTCATAGGTCACGACCGACCCGGCCACAACAGGCGAAGACTTCCGCGAAACAGCGAAAAAAGGAAGCCGCGCCATCAACAAGATAACCACCGCCGCAGCCGCACCCCAACCGATCCACACAGCCATCCGGCGGACAGGGCCAACGGCAGACCGTTTATCACCGGCCATCACGATAGTCGAAAAGATCTCCTCCGCACGATCGTCGCTGAGGAGATTCGCCTTCCCGGGGCCTTTCCCCGGAACGTTCGGTCCCCCACGATCCTCACCCGACAGGTCCCCTCCATCCACCCCCGAGCCCTCGAGAGCTTCATCGATCAGTTCCTGTAGCTCAGCCTCATATCTACCGCTGCCGATGACCTCCATCAGCTCGCGACGCTCATCCGCCGTTGCTTCCCCTGCTTGATGACGCAGGAACAGATATTTCAGTCGTTGCAAACCGGTGTCCATTTCCTACTAGACACACGAAAAGAAAAAAAGGGGTAGAAAAAAAATGCTTTATCGCAAAAAAAATAACAAAAGCGCGAGTTCCGGGAAATGCTTCAACTGCCGCAGCCGCAGCCG
>JAFDYE010000361.1 GCA_018267585.1 Bacteroidota bacterium | reverse complement strand
GCGTGAACAACGCATCGAAATAACGGTTCAGCACCTCATAGCCATTCATCACCGGAGAGTTCTCCTGGTAGCTGGCTTTTATTTCAGGTACCTGAAGGATATTGCGCGCTCCTTCATGATACAAATGCGAATTGTATAAGGCTTTATTCTCCCTGATCAGTTCGTCATAATAACCCTGCGCATTCCGCGCAGCCGGCGTCTTACCCGACAGACCGATCGCCTTGTGCAACGTCTGCAGCACCTCCTTACGCCCGGGCTCTCGGTTCGCCGCCAGCACAGCCGCCAGCTTCTGCAGCGAGGCCGCCTCATCAGGCGCCTCGCCGGCCATATTGCGGATATGCTCGACCGAACGGCTCACCTGCAGGAGAATAGGCTCCTGGTACTTCTCCCAGGCCCGGCTCTTGCTGTGACGGACCAACTCCTTGGCCTCGGTCTCGATCTCATTCAGCTCCTCTTCGCTGGCCAGGGTATTTTCCATTATCCACTCCTTCATCTTCCTGATGCCGTCCCACTCCCGTTCCCACTCCAGACGCTCGGGACTCTTGTACCGCTCATGACTGCCCGAAGTAGAATGCCCCTGCGGCTGCGTTACCTCTTCGACGTGAAATAGCACAGGCGTATGCGTCAATCGGGCGTTCTGGATACCGGCCTCAAAAGCCTCGCACATACCCGCATAATCCCAGGCCTTGACCTTATAGATATCGATGCCGTTAGTGCCCTCCTTCTTCTGAAAACCCTTCAGCGCTTCCGAAACAGAACCCTTTGTCGTCTGATACTCACGGGGGACCGAGATGCCATAGCCGTCATCCCACACAAAAATGGCCAGCGGCACCTGCATCACACCCGCAGCATTCAGCGTCTCCCAGAAATGTCCTTCGCTCGTCGAAGCATCGCCGATGGTACAAAAACATACCTCGTTGCCATTGCTCGAGAGCTCGGTGAAGGGTTGCAGCTGCGCGATCTCCCTGAACGCCTTCGAAGCGCAGGCAAGCCCCAGCGCCTTGGGCATCTGGGCCGCAGTAGGCGCCAGACCGGCCGTGAGATTCTTCCTGTTCACCAGGTCGAGCGTCGCCCCGTCCGAGTCGATAAAAGCAGTCGCAAAATGAGAATTCATCTGTCTTCCGGCGCTGTGGGGGTCGTGGCTGGCATCGGGATCCGCATACAGCTGAGAGAAGAACTCTTCCACCGTAGCGGCGCCCGTTGCAAAAGCCAGGGTCTGGTCGCGATAATAGCCCGCATAAAAATCCCCCGGCTTGAAGAACTTGGCCAGCGCTACCTGCGGCACCTCTTTGCCGTCTCCAAAGATCCCAAACTTGGCCTTCCCGGTCAATACCTCCTTGCGACCCAGTAGGCTGGCCTCCCGGCTCTCACAGGCGACACGGTAGTCCTTCAATACTTCCTCCCGGAATTTATCGAACGATAATTTCTCAGGATCAATGACTTCGCTGGAGAAAAGATTTTGCATTGGCATTAAATTTAATAGGTACCGTCATTTGCCGCGCCGGACGCAGGCTTGCATAGAAATGTAAAGGTAAT
>JAFDYE010000360.1 GCA_018267585.1 Bacteroidota bacterium | reverse complement strand
TACGACGGTAGGCGTCGACGGCGTGGCTACCTGGACCCCTGGCGACGTCAACGTCGCCACGAAAAAGGGTGGTCTGGTAACGCTCGCGAATACCCGCCAATATGCGTCCCAGATGCCCAACCAGACGATCGCCATCAAGAAATGGGCTTATGATCACCGTACCGACATCGAGAACATGATCATCGCCCTTGCCGAGGCCGGCGACCAGGTGCGTTCGTTCACAGAAGCCCGGAGATTTGCAGCCGTGGTGAGCGCCAGCGTCTACCAGGAGCAGAATGCCGACTACTGGCTGAAGTACTACAATGGCGTCGAAGAGAAGGACATCCAGGGGCAGAAGGTGAATTTGGGTGGCTCAACGGTCTTCAACCTGGCGGACATGGCCAATACTTTTGGCCTGGGCAACGACAAGGTCGACCGCTACAAGGCCGTCTACAATACATTCGGCAACCTGATGGTGAAGATGTATCCTTCGATAATGCCCAGCTTTATGCCGTACGAAAAAGCTGTGGACAAATCCTTCCTGCTGAGCGTGATCTCGAATCACCCCGAGCTGATGGAAGGAAAGGCCATCGAGACCAGGTACGCCGATAAGATCACGGAGGCTGTCAGCAGCCGGTCGTATCATATCGAGTTCGAGACCGGGTCCTCCAATATCCGTCCTTCGTCCTTCAGGATGCTGGATGACATCTTCGAGTCTGCTGTCGTAGCCGAGGGCCTGAAATTAGGTGTGTACGGTCATACCGATGACAACGGCCCGGACGCCGTCAACCAACCCTTGTCCGAGAAAAGGGCTGCCGCTGTAAAGGCATACCTGATCAGCAAGGGGCTGAAGGACGACCGTATCGAGACCAGGGGTTTTGGCTCTTCCAAACCCGTCGCCGACAACGGCACAGAAGAGGGCAGAAGGCGGAACCGCAGGGTCGAGATCGTATTGGGTAACTAGATAATCAAGGAAGGGGGCGAAATCCCCCTTCCTTAAAAAAAATAAAATATGTTCAAACCATTCGAAAAAATAAGCCGTCAGACCTTCGGCATCATGGTCCTTGCGCAGGCGCTTTTCACGCTGCTCATCTGGCAGCTGAGTCCTGGCGGGCTGATACCTCAGCCTTCGCATGTACTCGAGGCGTTGGGCCAGCTGCTTACCACCCGTCTGCTGATCGACAACCTGCTGGTGAGCCTGGTGCTGACATTGGAGGCGATGCTGTACTCGATATTAATTACGTTATTGTTCTCGTATCTGTCTGTCATTCCCTTCTTTCATTCGATCGCGGGGTTCATCGTGAAATGCCGTTATCTGACCCTGACGGGTCTGATCTTCATCTTCACGCTGCTGACAAAAGATGGGGGCCAGCTGAAGCTGTCACTACTCGTTGTTGGCATCGTGCCCTTCTTCACGACCTCCTTCCTGGCCGTGATACTTCGTATCCCTGCGCAGGAGTTCGAGCTGTGTCAGACGCTGGGGTACAACCGATGGCAGAGTCTGTATGAGGTCATCATCGTCGGGAAGGCCGACCAGGTCTTCGAGATGGTGCGCCAGAATTTTGCCATCGCCTGGATGATGATCACGATGGTGGAAGGGCTGAATATGAGCGAAGGTGGTATCGGCGCGCTGCTGATCAAGTATAATAAATACAATGATCTTACCCACGTGCTGGCTCTGCAGGCGCTGATCTTCGTGATAGGACTTTGTTTTGACTATGTGCTGGGGTTGTTGCGCGGGTGGCTTTTCCCCTATACTCAGATCCATAAAAAATAAATCAAATGACAGCATATACCATTAAGGAAACTTTATTACAGGCCAAGGACGTATCGCTTGTGTATGGCGACAAGTGTATCCTGCACGACGTCAACTTCACCATTAAGGATATCATACGTCCGGGATTGCAACAGGGGCAGGTCGTTTCGCTCGTCGGCCGTAGTGGAATGGGCAAGACCCAGCTGTTCAGGCTGCTGTCGGGTCTGCAGAAACCCAGTTCGGGCTCCATTACGATCCGTCAGCGCAAGCCGGCTGAGACGGGTAAAGGTTCGATACAAGTATATCAGGAGCGGGAGGTGCGGCCGGGGGATATGGGCGTTATTTTCCAGAACTATTACCAGTTCGGGTGGAGGACCGTGAAGCAATCGCTGATGCTCGCCGCCCGCCGTAACAATGAGCTGGCGGGCAAGGAAGAGGACAGTATCCGGCAATACGCCGAGCAGTTCGATATCACGGATGTCCTGCACCGATGGCCGGGTCAGCTGTCCGGTGGTCAGCAGCAGCGGGTGAGCATCATCCAGCAGTTGCTGAAGGGGGCCGACTATCTTCTGTTGGACGAGCCCTTTTCGGGTCTCGACGTGTGCGTGCTGGACAAGGTCGTCGAGCTGCTATTACAGGTATCCCTGTCCGACGAGTTGAAGACGCTGGTCATCGTGTCGCACGATATTGCGACGGCGGTAGCCATGTCGGATACTGTGTATGTGCTTGGCCGGCAGGCGGGGGTAGCCGGTTCGACGCTGGTGCGCGAGATCGACCTGATGGAGCGTGGCCTGGCCTGGCAGAAAGATGTTCGTCGGGAGAAGGCCTTCGCCGAAACGCTGGAGGAGATAAAGGGGTGTCTGTAGGGGATGCGGTGGGGGCGCCGGGGGGCGGGGGTTGCGGGGAGAGCAGG
>JAFDYE010000035.1 GCA_018267585.1 Bacteroidota bacterium | reverse complement strand
CTAAAACAGGCGGCGTATGAGACCGCACTCCAGCAATACACGCCCGAACTGAAGCAGTTGACGCAGCAGGAGCGCTACCAGGACAGCCTGATCCGTGACGCGAACGCAGGCAGGGCGACGCGCAACCGGCAATATGAGACGCAGGTGACCGGCGACGTCGGCTTTCTCGAACGGAACAAAGCCCTGTCGGACCTGTCCGCGCGCGAAGGCAGCGTTTTCTGGACCAGCCTGCTCATCTCGCTGCTGATCATCCTGATCGAGACGGGGCCCATATTGTCCAAGCTGATCATGAGCACGGGCCCTTATGACCTGGCGCTGGCGGGGATGGAGCTGAAGCAGATGGCAGCGGCGGAAGAGGATATGCGCAGGGACAAGGAATTGGTAAAGGACAGGAAAACGGCTGTATATACCCGGAAAAAGGAGATGACGGCTGAGCTGCTGGAAAAGCTGGCGGCGTTGCAGAAGAAGCACGTACAGGAGGAGCTGGACCAGTGGGAGAGAGGGGAGGACAGGATACCGCAGCGGATGCCGCTGACGGAGGTGACGCGGCGTATCCGGGAGAGATATGATTTTAGGGAGGAGGATATATTATAGCGTGAACCCCGGAACCAGGCGGAGGCCGGGAACCCGGGAACGGGGCGGAGACTGTGAACCGCGGCCGGACCTGTCTACTCCTTGCGCGCCTCGGTGTTGATATAGTTCTCGGCGACGGCGGTCAGGAGGTCGTCGGCCTCTTTTTCCTCGAAAAGGGACTGTTCCAGGACCTCTTCCACTTCGTCATATTCGAGGGTACGGGCGTGCTGCGCCAGGCTGCCGTATCTGGTGATCTCATAGTGCTCCAGCTGCTGGGCGGCTACTATGATCCCTGCATCGCGGGTGGCGGTTGCCCTTTCGGTGCCGGCGATGATATCCTCCGCCGCACGGGTGATGCCCAAAACGGTCTCGGAGACACGAGCTTCAGCAGCATATCCTATCTTCCCAAAAACGATCTCCAGCCGGGCGATGTGCTCACGGGTCTCGTCGAGATGGCTGGCCAGCACATTTTTAAGCTTTTGCGAGGAGGCTGCTTTTTTCAGGAGCAAAAGGACGTTCAGTTGATGCTGTTCGGCGCCGTACAGCGCCCTCAGTTCGTCCAGGAAAAGTTCCTCCAGCCGGGAGTCGGGTTTGTTTTGCGACATTGTTTTCATACAGCGTATTTCCACATATCCTAAAAGAATTGTACCATTTTCGGTCGGGATCCGCGTGGCGGATGGACCACGGTGACGGGCGATTGCGGTGGCCCGTCTTTTTCTATTATAACAATAAAGGGGTATATGGAAAATCTAATGACAGAATCCGTGATGATCGATATGAACGAGGGAACCGAAGAGTATATCTTACAGGAAAAGGATCATGGAGACCTCGTGGTCTTTGACATCTATCACAACGACCACTATCTCCTGACGCTCGCCAAGGACGGCAGTATCCTATTTATGAACTTCAACGCAGACGAAAAAGATAAGGAGATCTTTAAACTGTCTCACTTAAACCAATTTGCGGAGAGGATACAGGCTGTCGAACAGCGGTGACAGCCCTGTTTTTGTGGAATTCCCCTCCCCATTTCAAGGGAAAATTTTCCACAAAAAGATCACAGTGTCTCGTGTTTCTTTACTCTGTGTAAGGAGCAGAAGGGATGCTTTGCAGCCAGCTCGTTGAGCTTTTTGATCGTCGCTTCATCGGGCGGAGGAGGCAATTCAAGACGTTTGATCAATGCTGGCTTGTTTCGGGTTGATTTTCCGGGATATACTGTCATGGTCGACTCGGGCAAAATGCCGGGCCAGGTGGTAAAGGAATTTGTCGTCGTCATTCTTAGGTGGTTTAACTCTTAATAAGATTGATCAGATCGTACTATTGTATTCAAAAAGAATACCATCGGTCCGACCGGTCGGATGGCGGCGGACGGGGCAAGGTTTTTTTATAACATTCCGCTAACCAAAAAAAAAAAGAAAAAACATTTATATTAGCCCTTTGATTTTCAAGAAGAAGCCCGGGATGGCTTCGTCTAAATTCCATTCAAACCATTCGACCCAATAAGTGCTTGAGGAAGGGTACCATGATAAGGCTTGTGGCGTTATTCAGCTGTTGTTGGCTGTGTCTGGGTGTTCGCGCGCAGGTCAAAGACAGCACTGTCCACCGGGGCCGGGGCATACGGAACAATAATATCTTCCAGTTCTTTCGTAATTCCATTACCAAGGGACGGCCCGATTCGGTGACCAATACCGCCGCTCTGAATACCAAGAGCGAAAGCCCTTTCCAGCCTTATGAAGGAAAGGTCATCCGGCATATCTTTATCCGGGGTTACGGGTTCGAGCAGACCTTTACAGATACTTCCAGGCGGCTGCAGTATTTCGGCACGCGGCTGCTCAATCAGCTGCACCGGAAAACAAGGGACTGGGTTATTCGTAATAACTTGTTTATCAGAGAGAATACACCGGTTAACGCGTATAAATTAGCAGATAATGAACGGGTGATCCGTAACCTCAACTTTATCCAGGATGCGCGTATCCTGGTCACCCCTCTGTCCGCTAACGATTCCGTGGACGTCGTGGTCGTGGTAAAGGACCTGTTCAGCATTGGCGGCGCGATCGGCAGTCTGGGCTACCCGCCATTCAGTTTTCGCGGGAATGTCAGCGAGGCCAACTTTCTGGGGATGGGCCAGCGGGTCCAGTTGGGCATCAACGGCGAACAGAACCGTGACCCGAATATCGGTCCGCAGTTCCTTTACAGCAAGACGAATATAGGCGGCTCCTTTGTCAACGTGACGGCTTCCTATACCGAGATCAACAGCGATCTCTACCCGGGTACCCCGGACGAACGGGCCTGGTTCATACGGCTGGATCGCCCTTTGTATGCACCGTATGCGCACCTGGCCGGCGGTCTTACCCTTGGAAAGTTTCAGAATTTCAATGTCTACCACAACGTCGACAGCCTTTTTTACAAATACGACTACCATACGCAGGACGGGTGGATCGGATGGAACCTTGGCTCTGAACGTTTTCTCAGCAATACGGCCGTCCGTGACCGTAGATTCCTGGCCTTCCGCTATTTCCGGAACGACTTCGACAGTATTCCGAGGCAGGTCGGGAAGAATTTCAACTTCCGGTTCAACGACCGCGCGGCGGCGCTGACCTCCTTTACATTTTTCCGCCAGGACTTCTACAAGACGAATTACATCTATGGTTTTGGCGCGACGGAGGATATTCCCATCGGTTATAATGTGGCGCTTACCGCCGGGTGGTATAAGCAGCTCTATTTGAGCAGGCCGTATACCGGGGTGGACGCGAACGGCTTCGTCGTCACCAAACGGGGGGCCTTTACGCAGTTCTTTCTGCGCAGCGGCACCTTCCTGAGAAAGCGCCGGTTCGAGGATGCCAGCGTACTGATCGGGGCGAGCTACTATAGTCCCTTATTCACTTTTAGTTCGCTAAAGCTCAGACAGTATGTCAACTTCAGCTATACCCGGCAATTCAACCGGCTGGGTATCGACCCGCTGACGATCAACAACGTCTTTGGGCTTCGCTATTTCAGCGGGGACTCGACTTTCGGTGTCCAGCGTGTTACCCTTCATTCGGAGACGACCTTGTTCCTCCGATATCGTTTCCTGGGCTTCAAATTCGCGCCCTTTGCCTTTGGCGACCTGTCGCTGCTGACGCCGGAGACCGGTACTTTTCAAAAGTCCTCGCTTTATCACGGGATCGGAGCCGGGGTGCGAACGCGTAACGAGAACCTGGTCTTTAATACCATTGAATTAAGAATGGTCTATTTCCCAAGGAAGACCATGCAGAACAATTCCTTTAAGATCATGCTGAACACCGGTATTCAGTTCAGGTACAACAACACCTACGTGCGACAGCCGGACGTCGTATACCTGAATACCGATGGACTGAACAGTATCTATTAGGCGTTTGCCTGTATAGCCTGCGCCAGTTGGGCGGCCCACCACGCGTACTGTCCCGCGCCGGGGTGCAGACCGTCTGCGGCGAAACTGTCGAATACGGCGCCTTCGCCACGGCTATGGCCTGTGATGTCGATAAAGGGAACGGTCTTGTCGCCCGTAATATGCCGGGCCAGCCTGTTGAAGGAGTCGATCTGGCCGGAGATCGCTGCGCGGTCCCTTCCCTGTGCGGCGGCAAAAGGACTCACGCCCCAGTCGGGGATGGAAAGAACAAAGACGCGCCCGCCCTGTCCCAGCTCGATGGCCTGCAGCAGCAGCTCTTCGAACTGTTCGCCGTATTCCCACAGGTCGCGGCCGCGATACTGGTTGTT
>JAFDYE010000359.1 GCA_018267585.1 Bacteroidota bacterium | reverse complement strand
GATCACACCGGCATGGACAACAATGCCTATAAGGCGCTGAAGACCGACAAGAACCCGGCGATCACCTACACCCTGACCTCGGCAACCATCGCGCCCGGAACCAACGGGACTTCCACGGTAAAATGCTCCGGCAACCTTTCCATCGCAGGCACGACAAAAGAAGAAGAGATCGTCGCCACGTGCAAGCCTAACGCCGACAACACGTTGATCGTCACAGGCTCGAGAAAGATCAGCATGCCCGATTTCAGCATCGTCCCCCCGACATTCATGCTCGGCACGATAAAGACCGGCAGTGACGTAGTCATTTCGTTCACCATGATATTAAAAAGATCCTAGACCTGATCAAAATTAACAATCTTTAAAAATTTACATTGTATGAAACGCATCTTCCAAAACATCGCTTATTCTTTACTGTTCGCAGGCCTTATGCCTGTCGGCCTGCGCGCCCAGACGCTGCAGGGTAAGATCCCCAACCAACGGCCATACGACCAGTCCGGGATCAATTATTTCGAAACGAAAAAGGACACTGCCATTTTCGACGGCGCAAAGATTCGCATCGGCGCAGGCTTTACGCAGGAGTTTCAGGGCCTCAAGGACGAGAACTACATGGGGAAGTCCGGGTCTAACAACGGACTCTACAAACTGTCCCCCGGCTTCAACCAGGCCATGGCCAACCTGTATACCGACTTCCTGCTGGCCGACGGCATCCACCTGAACCTGAGTCTCTATCTGTCTACCCGTCACCACAACGAGACCTGGGTAAGAGGCGGCTACCTGCAATTCGACAAGCTGCCATTTAAGGGACAGATCTGGCAGGACATCATGAAATATACCACGATCAAAGTCGGTCAGATGGAGATCAACTACGGCGACCAACACTTCCGCAGGACGGACGGCGGTCACGCCTTCTACAACCCCTTTGTCGAGAACTATATCGTCGACGCCTTCGCAACGGAGATCGGCGGTGAGGTCTACGTACAGAACAAAGGCGTATTCGGAATGGTCGGCGTCACCAATGGTATGCTGAAAGCCAGCATCGATTCCGTCGCCCAGACCACCCAGAACGGCAATATCCGGAAGAATCCAGCCATATATGGCAAGGTAGGCATCGACCGTCAGGTATCCGATCTGATACGTCTCCGGGCATCCGCGTCCTACTACCACATCGGCAGCTCTCCCAGCAACGACCTGTTCTTTGGTGACCGCGCCGGCTCCAGCTACTGGATGGTGATGGAAAAACCCTATGTAGTTCCCGCCAGCGGAACGAGCGCCTACGAAGGAGACGGATTCTCCGGCCGCCTGAACCCCGGCTTCGGGTATAAGGTCGACGCCCTCATGCTCAACGGCTTCGCCAAGATCGGCGGCTTCGAGCTCTTCGGAACCTTCGAACACGCCCAGGGCCGCGGCACCACCGAGACAGCTGACAGGCAGTTCAACCAGTACGCAGTCGACGGCGTCTACCGTTTTGGCCACAACGAGAGCTTCTTCCTAGGCGCCCGCTACAACGGTGTAACGGCCGAACTGAAAGGAATAAGCAGTCCCATCACCATCAACCGCTTTGCCGCAGCCGGCGGCTGGTTCCTTACCAGGAACGTACTGCTGAAAGGCGAATGGGTCACCCAGAGCTACCTCGACTTCCCCACCGCAGACTATCGCAACGCCGGCAAGTTCTACGGCTACGTGATCGCTGCGACCGTAGGCTTCTAGCCCGTACCACCAACCGTTGTTCACGCTCAATGCCTGTGCTATGTCAAGCATCAACCATCTGATAATAATGGTTCCGTTCAGCCTCCTCCTCTCCGGCCACCCGGCGGTCACGCCGGGCCCGGCGAGAGGGACTGCCGGCCCAGCCAGACCCTACCGGGCCAGGACCACCTGGATCGTCCAG
>JAFDYE010000358.1 GCA_018267585.1 Bacteroidota bacterium | reverse complement strand
CAAACGCTGGCTCTACGTCATCGTACGCAACGAAGCCATCGACCACCTGCGCCTCAAGAACAAACAACGCGAAAGCAAACACGACCTCGCCTACCTGGAGACAGGCATCGACGAACAACTGGAGACCGAACGCGTCAAAGCCGTCCTCTTCCAGAGCATTCTCCAGGAGATCGAAAAACTGCCCCGCCAACGCAAAACCATCCTGCGCCTCTACTTCTTCGAACAGAAGACTACCCACGAGATCGCAGCAATGATGCAGCTCAACAGTCAAACCGTTCTTAACCACAAGGCCAAGGCCTTGGAAACCTTACGAAAGAGTGGACTCAAACTGAAATGGCTCCTCGCTGGTGCACCCGGCTTCCTGCTGGCCACCGCCTTTCACCTATTGAAATAAATGGAATAATTTATTTAACGAATTCTTAATCCGGCGGGAGTGGTTAAAACCTCAACCACCGCGTGACCCGGAAGGGAGAAGTGTTAACTAGCTATGGAGCATTCTTTTGATATAGACAGGATTGTAATCAAGTACGCAAGGGAAGAAGAACTTTCTCCCGAAGAGAACGCATTCTTACAGCAGTGGCTGCAGGCCGCCCCCGGCCGCGAAGAAATGATCGACGATATCAGAAACCAGACGGACTGGATGAAAGACAGCCTCCAGCAGATGCAACAGACCCCCGATTCCCGTATATGGGATAAGGTATCCTCCCGCCTGGAAGACGAAGGCTACTGGCCACCCGAAAACGCCAGCCCCGGCATCGCCGATATCACACCCGTCGTCCCCATTTCTCCCAACCGTCACTGGTGGCGCAAATTAGCCGCAGCCGTTGCGGTAGCCGCCATCGCCGGCGGCGCCTACTGGGCAGCCCAACACCGCTCCAGCTCTCCCACCACACCCGCCACCCAACCCCAACTCGCCACAACCACCGAAGCCCAGCCCGGCGGCAACCGAGCAACCCTCACCCTCTCCAACGGCCAACAGATCAACCTCGACAACACCAACAACGGCGTCGTCGCCTCCCAAGGCAACATGAACGTCACCAAACTGGCCGACGGCCAACTCGCCTACAATAAAGCATCGCAAGAAAAGTCGACCGAATCACTATATAACACCCTGAGCACACCCCGCGCCGGCCAATTCTCTTTGACGCTACCCGACGGCAGTAAGGTCTGGCTCAACAACGCCTCCTCTATACGCTACCCCGTATCATTCACCGGCGCCGCCCGCGAAGTCGAACTCTCCGGCGAAGCCTATTTCGAAATCGCCAAAGACGCCTCCCACCCCTTCCGGGTCGCCGTCCACAGGGGCGACAAGACCAGCACGATTGAAGTATTAGGCACATCGTTCAACGTAATGGCCTATGCCGACGAAGGCTCGGAACGCACGACCCTCGTCGAAGGCAGCGTCCGCTTTGTTCACGGTGACGCCAGCACCCTCCTCAAACCCGACCAACAATCAGTCCTCGACGAAAAAGGCAGCCTCAAAACCCTTAACCACGTAAATGTGGCGGAAATCACCGCCTGGAAGAACGGCTATTTCCACTTCGACAACGCCTCCCTCGAAAGCACAATGCGCCAGCTGGCCCGATGGTATGACGTGGACGTCCAATACGAGGGAAAATTTGACAACCAGCAATTTATGGGCATGGGCAAGATCCAGCGCAACCTGCCCCTTTCGATCGTCCTGAAGGGCCTCGAAAATGAACACCTTCATTTTCAGCTGGAAGGAAGAAAATTAATGGTAAAACCCTAGAACCCCGAAAGGTTCACGCCACTGCAGTGTATTAACAGTAAGTTAATATACTTGCATGAAAAAATTACTCTCCCTTCTCGCATTCTGCCTTCCTCTTGCGCTGATTGCCCAAGACAGCACAACCACCGGTATCGCCTTCGAACACCTTCCCAACTGGGCCGCCGTAAAAGAAAAAGCCCGTCAGGAAAACAAGTTCATCTTCGTTGACTGCTTCGCCACCTGGTGCGGCCCCTGCAAAGCGATGGACAAAAACGTCTACCCCCTCGACTCCGTCGGCAAATTCTTCTCGGACCACTATATCTCTATCCAAGCACAGATGGACTCTACCAAAAATGATAGGGAAGAAATCAAATCCTGGTACGCAAGCGCTCACGACCTAATGGTAGAATATAAAATCGACGCATATCCATCTTTTCTATATTTCAGCCCCGATGGACAATTAGTCCACAAAGCCCTTGGCTACCAGACACCCGGCAGTTTTATCACTATCGCCCGCAATGCACTCGATCCGCAAAAACAATACTACACTGAGAAAGAAGCGTTTGCAAAGGGCCATGTCGCCTTCGCAGACATGGCCGACCTCGCCACCAGCGCCCGAATGCTGAAAGACGAGGAATTCGCCCATTTGGTGGCAACGACTTACATCGACAACTACCTGCTCAAGCTGCCCGAAAATGAATTATATACAATGAAAAACCTGCGCTTCCTTCTCAATTTTACAAGCTCGTCCGCAGATCAATCATTCATGGTATTCTACAAACACGGCGACAGGGTAGACACAACTGCAAAGGAGAAAAATCTCGCCCGACGCGTCGTTGACTTTATCATAGAGAAAGAAGAGGTTAATTCTCACCTATACAAAGACGACAAACGCCTGACAGAAAATCCCGACTGGTCCGGCATGCAGCATATTATAAAGAAGAAATACAACTCTAAATACGCCGACCGAATCGTACTTTGGTCAAAAATCAAATGGTTCGAAGGGAAGAGAGACTGGTCGAATTACTGCAAGAACGTAATTATGAAAGTTGAAAATTACGGTCCTTATCTCAAAATTTTTCCCGATGGTAACTATCCAATTAACTACCTCTGGAACGCTTCAGCCTGGGATCTCTTCCTGCACTGCACCGACTCTGCCGACCTCAAAAAAGCCCTCGACTGGTCGGCCAAATCTCTCGACGGATCCAAACCCGACCCTGACAATTTCGATACCTATGCCAATATCTTATACAAGTTGGGCAGAGGCTCCGAAGCACTTCCTTATGAAGAAAAAGCAATTTCATTGGACCCAAAAGACAAGGATAAACTATCCAACCTCGAAAAAATGAAAAAAGGCGAACCCACCTGGCCCAAATTGTAAATCACATATCCTGTCACTTACCACACTTCTTAAGGACCAGTATTATAGACAT
>JAFDYE010000357.1 GCA_018267585.1 Bacteroidota bacterium | reverse complement strand
TGCAACAACGTCTACGCGACATACGAAGAGCTGAAGACCAAAGGCGTCCAATTTACCAAACCGCCAAAAGAAGAGTTCTATGGTACAGAAGCGCTTTTTAAGGACGACTCCGGCAATTGGTGGTCACTCGCCCAGCTAAAGAAGGTCTAAGGCTTCCCCGTCGCATCCATATCCGATAACCAACGGATCTTTCCGTCCATCGTAATATATTCCCCCTCCCTCAGCTTCCTGGTCTTGCCATTCGACTCATTGATGGTCCCGTCCCGGTGAATGGTCGTCCCATTCGTCAGAGTCTTCTCGCTGATCACCTTACTCCGCTGACCGCTATCCACCTCCAGCAGCTGCCCCTTTTTCATCATAATATAAACCCGCGGTTCATGATCTTTCTTCTTTTTGCCGCCGTCCTGTGCCACCACCCCGAGCGTAAGACAGCTAAACAACAGTACCAATATCGTTTTCATATAATTGCATTTAAATACGCCCTGCAATTATTCTGCCTCCACCGATATCCTGAAGGTCAGATTGATCCTCGGACCCACACCCCTGTTGGTCTTCGGCACATGATGCTCATACAGATCCTGCATCGTCTCCCCCATCAGCAAAAAGCTCCCGTGCGTCAGCGGAATGCTCAACTGCCCGACATCCTTCCTGGTCTTATGCCTTACTTTGAATAAGCGCGTATCCCCAAATGTTACCGACGCAATAGCATGATGCCTTCCGTCAGCCGGCAGCGTATCGCTGTGCCACGCAACCGAATCATTCCCATCCCGGTAATAATTGAGTAATACCCGGTTAAAAACTATCCCCGCCCCCTTCTCCACCACCCCTTTTATCTCCAGCAACAAAGGCGTCCACTCCAGTCCGTTCACCCCTCCATACCAGGCCGTCAACCGAGGGTCCAGGACTACCTTATCATACATCTTACGCGTACGCTGCCGCCACGGCGTAACTTCCCTGAGCACCCTGAAATAACGATCCGAGTCAGCCTTCGTAAAGAACTGCTCCCACAACCGCAGATCGGTCCCCGGCAACTGAAAATCCGTGAACCTTCTCTGGCCCTCATCAAAAAGAGCGATATCCTCGAACAGATTCATGCCACAAAGATAAGCAAATAACTAATTTTATTAGCAATTTACATCACCCCTTCACACCCGCCACGGTAAGCACGACCAGCAATAACCCGATCACGATCAGGCCCCAATAGACATATCGGAAAAAATCGGCGCCATGCAGCCTGTGATTCAGATACCTCCCCAAAAAAACAGCAGGCACAACCGCCGGAAGACAGATCAGCAGATCCCCCAAAACCGTCCACCCCAGCAATCCCTTGATACCATAACCCACAACCCCAAAAAGGCTCGCCGGCAAAAAATAAGCCTGCAAGGTCGCCCGGAAATGTTTCGGGCTCCATTTCTTAAGATTACCATACACCACAAGCGGGGGACCGTTGATCCCGTACGCTCCACCCAATATCCCCGACAAAAAACCACAAATAAAAAGCATGAGCCGGCTATCGCCTCTTAGCGCCAATCGATCCCTGAACACGATCGAATAGCCGCTATAACCCACGATCAGTATCCCCAGACCGATCTTTACCCACTGCTCATTCCCATAGCTCAATACCATCAGTCCGATCGGTATCCCCAAAAAAGCATAAAGAATAAGCCACTTCGCGCTATATACCTCGATATGACGATGATCCTGTATCACCACGATCAATGCGACCAGCACGGAGATAAGTACCGACAACGGCACCGCCACCTGCAACGGAACAAACAGCGCGAACAGCGGTACGGCGACCAGCGATTCCCCAAACCCGAACGTAGACCGGACCAGCGTAGCTATGAAACTTATTGCGACCAGCGATAAGGTGATCAATTCATTTGTTATTTAAAGAAATGTAAATATAACCCATTCTCCCCCAACCCCTTACCCCCCTTTAATATCTTCCCCAAAATATCCTGTATATGTAATTATTCTCCTAAATTGCACGTAATCCAGCACCAATTACCAAAATGGCGAATCTGCTATGACCATTATTGCTCGAGGCCTGCTCTATATACTCTTACTGATCTCCTGCACCGCCTCCGCGCAATCCTACGGTCTCGGCTTTCACAGTCACACCGAAGTCCAGGACCGACGAACCTCGCTCGACCTCTTCCCGAATACGCCCTGGTGTCCCAAAGACAGCTTCACCCTCTCCTTCGAGCTCAGCTTCCTTCCCGGCCACCACGAATACTTCGGCTATATATTCCGGATGATCGACGACGACCGGAAGAACATCGATTTCATCTACGACGAACGCTCCAATCTGCACCGGCGCTTCAAAATGGTCCTCGGCGACGACCTCACCCATATCGCCTTCGACCTCGACAGCGCCTGCATGTTCCGCAGATGGAACAAATTCCGGATAACCTTCGACCCCGCCCGCGATCGGATCACCTTCCGCAATGACAGCAACTCCTTCGTCCAGGAGAAGGTAGGCCTCTCGCCAAATAGCTGCCTGAAGCTCTTCTTCGGAACCAACCAGTACCGACAGTTCCAGGTCACCGACGTCCCGCCAATGAAGATCAGGAACGTCCGGATCACCCGCGGCGACCGGCTTCAGTTCAACTGGCCCCTCGACGAGAGGGACAGCCTTTCCGCTCACGAGCTGGTGGCGGGCGCCGACGGCAGGGTCCTCAATCCCATCTGGATCCGCGACGAACACTACTCCTGGCGGCGACAGCAGGACCTCCTGCTCAACGGCTTTGCCAGCGTCGCTTTCAACCCCCAAACAGAACAGCTCTATATCGCGGACGGGGACTCCCTCCTCACCTGGTCCGTATCCTCCGGCGAGCTTTCCGGCACTCGTTATGCCACCGGCCCCCAGCCATTCAACCGCGGCAACCAGTCCCTCTATGCGCCCCTCACCTCAACACTATATAACATATACATCGACCACCAGCTCGTCACGGGATTCGATTTTACAAAAGGGATCTGGGACCAGCCCCACAAGCAAGGCCCCGTCACCGACTTCTGGCATTTTAATAAATTCTTCTCCGCGGTCGATACCTCGATCTATCTTATCGGCGGCTATGGCCATTTCCAGTATCGCAACGTCGTCTTCCGCTATCACCTTCCAACCCACCAATGGGACACGGTCAGCACTACCGGCGACCACCTGGTGCCCCGGTACCTCTTCGCCCTCGCCGCCACGCCCGGCGCCGACTCCGCCTATATCCTCGGCGGCTATGGCAGCCAGACGGGTCAACAGATACTCAATCCCCAGAACATCTATGACATGATGGTCTTCGACGTAAGACAAAAGAAATTCAAAAAACTCTACGAAATAAAACCCAACGGCAAGGACTTCGCCTTCGCCAATTCCCTCGTCCTCGATCCGCATACCCGCAGCTACTACGGCCTCATCTTCCCCAACGGGCGCTATGCCAGCCAACTCCAGCTCATAAAAGGCTCTCTCGACGGCCCCGCCTACCAGCTGGTCGGAGATACGATACCTTATTCATTCCACGACGTCACCTCGGCCTCCGACCTCTTCTTTGCGCCGGCCTCGGGCAAGTTCCTCGCCGTCACCCTGCTGATCGATACCCTGAAAAGGACCCATCTTCGCATCTATTCGCTGACAGGCCCCCCGGTCACCGCAGACAGCCCCTATCCGCCAACCCCTGCCCCCAAACAGACAGGTTGGCTCAAATACATGCTCGGTATCGGGCTGGCAACCCTGATCATCACAGCCATAGCCATCCGCCGCAAAACAAACAAACTCTCCCCGGCTTCACAGCCAAAGGCAGCCGCTCCGACAGGGTCATCACAGCCAGCAACCCCAACGGAGCCCCCGCCAATACCCCAACCATCCATACCCGAACCCCCGCCGGTCCCAACCAACCAGATCTACCTCTTCGGCGAGATGCAGATCTTCGACAAGGACGGTGTAGACATCACCCGCCAGTTCACCCCCCTGATCCGCGAGCTGTTCCTTCTAATATTATTGTATTCCGTCAGAAAAGGTACCGGCGTCAGCTCCGACAAGCTTACCGAGATCCTCTGGTCCGACAAATCCACCGCCGCCGCCCGTAACAACCGGTCTGTCAACATCGCCAAGCTCAAAACCCTCCTCGACCGCCTCGGTCATGTCCAGCTCTCCAAAGACACCGGCTACTGGAAGATCGACATCGACCCCGCCACTATCCACCTCGACTACCACTCCTACCTGGCCATCGTCAAGGACAAACGCCAGCTCAGCAAACAAAAGATCAACGAGCTCGCCGACATTACCCGGCGGGGCAGCTTCCTCAGCAACATCGAATTCGAGTGGCTCGACGAATACAAATCCGACGTCTCCAACGAGATCATCGACACCTACCTCCACTTCGCCCGCACCGTCCCCCTCAAGGACGACCCCGACTTCCTCGTCCGACTCGCCAACTATATCTCCTACTTCGACGCCGTCAACGAGGAAGCCATCGCCATCAAATGCAAGGCACTCGCCCTAATGGGCAAACACTCCCTCGCCAAGACGGCCTTCGACACCTTCGTCCGCCAGTACAAAACCATCTACGGCGAGGACTTCGGCAAAGACTTCCAGCAGGTCGTCGAATCCTGGCCCGACCCCGCCTCCCACCTCTAACTGCCAAATCCACCCGCCATCCAAATTTGGCCGAAAACGGCCACCCTAGCCCTAATTTCCCCCTAACAAACCCCTTAATCCAAAAAAAATCCCCCCATTCACCCCCCTTAATTTTTTATTAATCATTTTTTATTCTCCCCGCGGATACTTTCACCGCATAAAATCATACCGGACCCGTCCGGCCTAACACTCCAAAACTCAACGATTATGCGATTTGCCTTGCCATTGCTAATCATTTATTTAGCACTTACAAGCCTAACCC
Source organism: Bacteroidota bacterium (assembly GCA_018267585.1). GTDB lineage: Bacteria > Bacteroidota > Bacteroidia > Chitinophagales > Chitinophagaceae > Puia. The sequence continues at coordinate 10,096 of JAFDYE010000357.1, read as the reverse complement.
TTACCGCCCAGGCCCAACGAACCACCCTAAGAGGTCACGTCTCCGAAGACAACGGAAAACCCCTCGCCGGCGCCTCCCTCACAGTACGATCAGAAAAAGCCTCGGCCCTCACCAAAGACGACGGCTCCTTCTCCATCACCGTCAGCGACCCCCAAACGGCCATATTAGTCATCTCCCACGTCGGCTTCGCGACCAAAGAGGTCGCTATAAAAGACCAAAAAGAGCTTACCATAAGTCTCGTCCAGACCCAGGATAAATTAGGCGACGTTACCGTCATCTCCGCCCTCGGCCTTACCCGAAAACAAAAATCTGTCGGCTACTCCAGCCAGACCGTCAACGTAGACCAGCTGACCGAAGCCAGGGACGTCAACGTCACCAACACCCTCGCCGGCAAGGTCGCCGGCCTCCAGGTCACCACCACCGGCCAGCCCGGCTCCTCCTCCCGCATCGTCATCCGCGGCGAGAACTCGATGACCGGCAACAACCAGCCACTCTGGGTCGTAGACGGCGTACCCATCAACAACGACCCCGGCGACGCCCCCGGCAGCTATGCTTCCAACAGCAATATCGACTACGGCAACGGCGCAGCCGACCTCAACCCCGACGACATCGAATCGATCACCGTCCTGAAAGGCCCCAACGCCGCCGCCCTCTATGGCTCCCGCGCCGCCAACGGAGCCATCCTCGTCACCACAAAAAAAGGCAAAGCCGGCGACAAGAACCTCGGCATCTCCATCAACCAGAACACCCTCTTTAATACGATCACCGAATTCCCCGCCTACCAGAACGAATACGGCGAAGGCGGCAACGGCGGCATGATCACCAACGGCAACCAGATCGTTGCCGGCACCGGAACCGTTAACATGGGCATCAACGGCACCAGCTGGGGCATGCCCATGCTCGGCCAGCCCTTCAACGACTTCAGCGGCCACCCCATCCCCGGCGGCTACTCGCCCCAGCCCAACAACGTCCGTCAGCTCTATAAGACGAGCATTTCCAATACCTCCAATATATCCATCAGCAAGGGAGATGCCCTCGGCGCCTTCCGGCTCTCCTATACCAACACCTACAGCAATGACGTGATGGAGAAGCAGAATCTTATCCGCAAACACAACCTGAGCCTCACCGCATCTCACAAGTTCGGCAGCTTCATCACCATGGACTCCTGGATCCTCTATACCAACCAGCGCACCAACAACCGGACACCCCGCAACCTCGACGCGGCCAGCCCCATGGCAGCTTACGTCTATATGCCCCGCAGCACCAACGTCAATTACCTCACGCCCTGGGCCAATTCGGTCGGCAACTCAGTAACGTTCGGGTCCATCAACGCCACCGAAAACCCCCTTTGGGCGATCAACGAGAATACCAACCAGGACACGCACAACCGCCTCATCGGAGGCATCCGCGCCAACGTACAGATCCTCCGCCCTCTCAGCTTCCGCCTGCAGGCATCCGGCGACATGGACTTTGTCAGCTCGTATATTTATAAAGAGCTCGGCGGCCTCAAAAACCCCAACGGATCCTACAGCAACTACAACCAGAACCAATCCAGCTGGGACTACCAGGCCATCGTGACATATAACGGCCGCATAGGAGACGATTTTACCCTCACCGCCAACGCCGGCACCGAGCTCGTCAACTTCAACAACGGCATCCGCAGCGCCTCGATCAACGCACTGCTGGTCCACAATATGCCCTCCATCTCCAACAGCAACGCCGTCCCCAGCGTCCTCGAGGCGGCGCAGAAGACCCAGACGCAGTCACTCTTCGCAAACGCTACCCTCGGCTTCCGGGACTTCCTGTTCCTCGACCTCAGCGCGCGCAACGACTGGTCTTCGACACTCCCTGTCAACAACTGCTCCTTCTTCTATCCATCGGCTACCGGAAGCTTCGTCTTCACCAACTTCCTGCCCCGGAACAGCATTATCAGCTATGGCAAACTGCGCGCCTCCGTCGCCCAGGTCGGCAACTCCGCTCCCTTCGGCGCACTCCTGAATACCTACGGCGGCAGCGTACTCTTCCTCGGTACGCCCTATATCACCTACACAAACCGCCTTACCAACCCGAACCTCAAGCCGGAACAGACCGTCTCGACAGAAGCCGGCCTCGACCTCAATCTTTTCCACGACCGCATCGTATTCACCGGAACAGTATACCGCTCGGCCGCCACAAACCAGATTATCACAGCCAGCACATCGCCGGAAACTGGTTTTACCTCCCGGGTCATCAACGCCGGCAAGATGACCAACCAGGGGATCGAACTCTCCCTCAACGCCAAAGTCCTTAAGACAAAACGATTCACCTGGAACCTCCTCGCCAACTGGTCCATGAACCGCAACAAAGTGGTATCCCTGGTCAACGGCGTCGACCAGCTGACCCTCGGCACTAACTTGGGCGTTACCGTTGTCGCGAAAAAAGGATACGCCTACGGCACCATGCTGGGCAACGCCCCCTATATGGTCGGAGACACGGTCCTGGTGAATAGCTCTAACGGCCGCACCATCGTCAACCCCAACGTCATCGTTGGCAACTTCCACCCCGACTGGATCGGCTCCATCGGTTCGGAGTTCCGCTACGCCGGCTTTGACCTCTCGATCCTCTTCACGGCCAAATGGCACGGACAGATCTATTCGGCATCCTACGGCCGCGCCAACTTCGCCGGCGTAACGCAGGCCAGCCTCTACGGCAGGGACGCGTGGCTCTTTAGCACCCTCGTCCTGGGGGAAAACGGACAGGAACAAATGGGCAATGGCCAGACCGTCGGATCAACCGTCACTCCTTACGCCGACGCAAATCGCCCCAAAGGCGCCGCCTACCCCAACGCCTATTTTCCAAAAACCAACCCCGACGGCACCTTCGCCACCGATAAGAACGGCCACTATATCCCCGGTACAAAAAGCAATATCTGGATGAACCCGACGACCTACGAATCCGACATGGTGCTCAACAACGTACCGGCCATTACCTTCGACGCCACCAGCATCAAGCTCAGCCAGCTGATCTTCGGATATACCTTCCCGCAACAATGGTTCGGCCGGGTACCCATCCACGGACTACGCGTCGCCTTCGTCGGCAGAAATCTCTGGACCCTGCTCAAACATACCCCGCAGGGCATCGACCCCGAAGCAGCCAACAACTCCGGCAACGCGCAGGGCATCGAAGCCGGCGGCTCCTTCCCCTATGCAACCTATGGCTTTGATTTAAAAGTGAATTTCTAAAACCGAGAACATGCAACGATCAATCTTACTATACGTCCTTTCGGCTGCCCTGCTGCTGGCAGCCTGCACAAAAAACTTTACGAAGACAAATACCGACCCAAATCAGTTCCTGAGCGTGAGCCCCGAAGCCACCATCGAATCGGCCATCCGCAGCCTCAACAACCAGATGGTCACCTACAACGCAACCAAATTCTGGGATATCTCCAACCAGATCACCGCCGGCTCACGCTACGACGTTACCGACGCCGGCCTCTGGCAGACCGCCTACGTCAGCGTCCTCGAGAATCTCCGTCAGATAGAGATCAACTACGGTAGCGACTCGGCCTACAACAACCGCGTCCAGATCGCCCGCATCCTCAAGTGCTATACCTATTCTATCCTGACCGGCGTCTACGGCCCAATACCGATCAACCAGGCCAACGACCCGAACTATCTCTCCAGCATCCTCTTCGACAGCGAAGACTCGGCCTACTCCTATATCCTGACTAACCTCAAAGACGCTGCCAGCAGGATCAAGCCCGCCGGCGACAGGCTGGCCTACGATGTCGTCTATCCCGGCGGCTCCGTCACCAGCTGGGTTAAATTCGCCAATACGCTGAGACTAAAGATCGCCCTCCGCTGTATGCGCAACCTCGGCGCTACCGCCACCGCCCACATCCAGGACGTCATGGCCAACGAGGCCAACACGATCAACTCAGAGGCCGACGCGGCAAAAATGTCCTACGAGAACGTGACCAACAACTACAACCCCAACTGGTCCCGCTATGTCCAGCCCAACAACGTCTATCCTTTTAACCCCTCGTCCACTAACCCACCACCCAAAATGGTCGACAACTTTCAGGCCTTCCTCCGCAGCTACAACGACCCGCGGATGACCGTCTTCTTCGACTCCGTCCCCCCGGCCAACCGCTATATCATAACAGATACGCTCACGAGCACCGCCGATGACTCCCTGCGCGTGGTCACCTATCCCATCCCCTACCTCGGCCAGCCGGTATCGCCGCAGGGCACCCTCGGAACCTGGGTCACGCTCAACGGCATCGCCAACCCCATCGGCGCCCTCAACAACAAGGCCTATTCCAACCTGATGCCCGCCTTCATTTCCAACCCAGCCCGCCCGATCACCATGCTGGGCTACGCCGAGACCCTCTTCATGAAAGCGGAAGCCGCCATTCTCGGCTTCGGCGGCAGCAAAACACCCGAACAATACTATACCGCAGGTATAGACGCCAATTTCGCATACTGGGGTATTCCGTCAGCCTCCGCAACGGCCTACAAAGCCACCAACGGCATCAAATTCGGCACCTCAGGCACAGGCTTCAACAACTTCACCGGCCTGGTCAACTTTTCAATTCCAGCGGCCGACATCAACAAGATCTGGATACAGACCTGGATGGCCTACTTCCTCGACCAGAGCTTCGACGCCTGGTGCCTCGAACGCCGCACAAGGTTCTTTACCTTTGCCCCCAATACCAACCCCGGCGGCTATAGCAGCTATACCTCCCACCCAACATTCATGGATATCCCAGGCAGAGGCTCCTATCCCAACTCGGCCACACAGTCGATCCAGACCCTCAACCCCAACGGCTACCAAAGCGCGCTCAAGCTCCTGGGCGTCACCCGGTCCGACGACTATGACCCCGACCAGCCCCTGCACTTCGCGGCGCCCTACACCATGCCCAACTGGACCAACCCCAACGCCTTCTATGACCTCTCCTACCTCCGGAAATGGTACGGCACGACCATACAGGCACTCCAGGCAGCTTCCGCAGCCGGCGGCTTCAAATACACCTTAACGCTCACCTATCATCCATAACAAACATGAAACAGCTCATATATATCGTTATTTTATCCACGACCCTCTTCGCCTGCAAGAAATACAGCACAGGTCCCTCCCCGAAAGACAACTTTCTGGATTACAAGATCGACGAAATACCCGTCACCCAGGACTACACCGTAGGCGCCTTCTATTATAACTTTGGCGCCTTCAACGCCAACATCACCGAAGTCCCCGTCGTCGGCAAATACGCCATGCCCAACGGCGTGATCACACCCAACGTCATGAGCCAGCACATCGCCCAGGCCGCAACAGCGGGTATCGACTATTTTATTTTTTCCTACCGCAGCGCCAACAAGGACGGCAACAACTGGAAGTCGGATTCCGCACTCATCCGCGGCTTCGTCAACGCCAATACCGGCGGCATGAAATTCGCCCTGCAGTACAACTTTTCCAACGGCTCCTACGGGATATCCAACACGGCGCCGCTCGAGAAAGACGCTACCAAGCTCAACCAGTTCTTCAACGACATCACCCGCACCGCCCCGTATATGAACGACGCCAACTATATGAAGGTCGGCGGTAAAACGCTGCTGCTCATCCAGAACGCACAGCTGCTCTATTCCAACAACAACAAGAGCATCTACGACACCCACCGGAGCCGCCTCTCCGCCCTCGGCTTCTCGATGTACATCGTAGGCATGCAGGACCGCTGGACACCGCCCGCCCGCTATCCGTTCCGCTACGTCGGCTGCGTCGACGCCATCTACCACCAGTGTTTCAGCACACAGCTCTCGTCATGGGACCGCTGGTACGTCCTTCCCCAGGCCATCGACCAGAACTGGGAATACTCCCGGAAATACTTCGCCGACAGCATGCACGTCTCCTATATCCCCAATATCAGCCCTGCCTACAACTGGCTGATCACCAACCCGACCTCACTCAACCCCAGCTACCCCCGCACCGACAGCGGTGCGATGTACAAACAGCTCTGCAACGTCGCCAAGATGAACGCCGACAACAGCACCCGGCTCGTGCTCATCGACTCCTGGAACAGCTGGGCCGACGACTCACAACTCGAAGCCGCAACCGACTACCAGAACCGCTATCTCGATATAACAAAAAAGGAATTTAAGAAATGATGAAAAACCACTGGCTCACCCTTCTGACCCTATGCATCATCCTGACCGCGCCCGCAACCATAACGGCCGCTCCGCCGAAGCCCGCCCAATCCAGGCACAGCGCAGGCTCCATGTTCCCATCCTATAAAGGACTGGTCATGGCCGGCTACCAGGGCTGGTTCAACGCACCCGACGACGGCGCAGGCCGCGGCTGGAACCACTACGTCGCACACGGCGAATTCGCTCCCGGCAACTGCAAGATCGACCTCTGGCCCGACGTCAGCGAATACCGGCAGGTCTACAAAACCCCGTTCACAACTGCCGACGGGCAACCCGCCTTCCTGCCAAGCAGCTATGACGCGTCCACCACGGACCTGCACTTCAAATGGATGCGTCAGTATGGCGTCGACGGCGTATTCGTCCAGCGCTTCATCGGCAGCACCCGCGGCGGCAAGGCACTACGGCACAACGACAAGGTCCTCGCGCAGTGCCTCGACGCTTCCCGCAAATACGGACGCGCCATCGCCGTCATGTACGATCTCTCGGGGATGAAAGACGACGACACCGACCCGGAAACGGTCATCCGGGACTGGCGCCACCTCGTCGACAGCCTCAGGCTCACGTCCCGCGGCAACCACCAGACCTATCTCTATCACAACGGCAGGCCCCTGGTGGCCGTATGGGGCGTGGGCTTCCCCGGCAGGTCCTACGGCCTGAAGGGCGCGGAGAAGATCATCGACTTCCTAAAGAACGACCCCGTCTACGGCGGCTGCTCGGTCCTCCTCGGCGTACCCGCCTACTGGCGTACCCTCGACAACGACGCGATGCACGACCCGCACCTCCACGACGTCCTCCGCAAGGCCGATATCGTCCAGCCCTGGTTCGTCGGTAGATACAACGAGGACAGCTACCCGAAATTCGCTGCCCGCGTAGTCGAAGACGTGAAATGGTGTAAAGACAACCGACTCGACTATGTCCCCGTCGTCTACCCCGGTTTCAGCTGGCACAACATGTACTCCAAAAGCCCGCAGAACCAGATACCCCGCGACCACGGCCGCTTCTTCTGGCAGCAAATAAAAGGCGATATCGACGCAGGCGCCCAAATGCTCTACATCGCCATGTTCGACGAGATCGACGAGGGCACCGCAATCTTCAAACTCTCAAAGAACCCGCCCGCCGGCGCGAGCAGCTTCGTCGCCCCCGACGCCGATATTCCCGGCGACTACTACCTCACCCTCGCCGGCGACGCAGGCCACCTCCTGCGCCACGAACCATTCGACACCACCCGCCTCCCCCGGCCAAATGCGGTGTCTTATGTCGATCCCCTCATCGGCAGCGGCGGCCACGGCCACGTCTTCGTCGGCGCCAGCACCCCCTTCGGCGCCGTCCAGCTCGGCCCCGAGAACTTCTACAAAGGATGGGACTGGTGCTCCGGCTACAACTACGGCGACTCCGTCTGCATCGGCTTCGCCCACACCCACCTCAGCGGCACCGGCATCGGCGACCTCGGCGACATCCTCATCATGCCCTACACCGGCCCCGAAAAAACCACCAAAGGCGCGGAAACGATAAAGAACAGCGGGTACGCCTCCCGCTACTCCCACAGCACCGAAACCGCGCAACCCGGCTACTACGCCGTCACCCTCGACGACTATAAGATCCGCGCCGAACTCACCGCCACCGACCGCGTCGGCTTCCACCAATACCAGTTTCCGGCAAACTCCGGCGGATCCAGCCAACCCGGTAGAACCGAAAAACACCTCATCATCGACTTACAGGAAGGCATCAACGACCGGACCACCGGATCCTGGATCCGCCAGATCGACCCCACTACCTTCGAAGGCTACCGCCGCTCAAAAGGCTGGGCTAAGGACCAGCAGATCTACTTCGCGATCAGGTCCTCCATCCCCATCTCGAACTTCCATACCTTCCAGGACACGCTAAAGGGCCTCATCGAACTACCGGAAAACACCACCACCCTCCAGCTCAAGGTCGGCATTTCTCCCACCAGCGCAGAGAACGCCCTGAAGAACATCGAAGCCGAACTCCCCGGCTGGGACTTCACCGCCACCGCCAACGCCGCGAGAGAAAAATGGAATAAAGAACTGTCAAAGGTCGAGCTCACCACCGGCGACGAAAAAGCCCGCCGCATCTTCTACACGGCGCTATACCACACCATGATCGACCCCGCCCTGTTCAACGACGCAGGCAGCACCACCAATACCTATTCGGTCTTCTCCCTCTGGGATACCTACCGCGCCGAAAACCCGCTGCTGACCATCCTCCAGCCACAACGCGCCGGCGACATGATCAACACCATGATCGACATCAGCCACCACCAAAAGCTCTTGCCGATCTGGCACCTCGAAGGCAACGAGACCGGCACCATGGTCGGCATCAGCAGCCTTCAGATCATCGCCGAGGCGATCCTCAAAGGCCTGAAAGGCTTCGACAAGGACTCCGCCTGGGCCGCCATAAAACGCACAACCCTCTCCGATACGCTCGGCTGGCAATACGTCCGCGACGGCAAACCCATCCCCGCCAACATCGAGCGGAGATCGGTCGCCCGCGCCATGGAATACGCCATCGGCGAAGGCAGCGTCGCCCTGCTGGCAAAAAGTCTCGGCTACACAAAGGACTATGATTACTACCGCCGGCGCGCCAAAGACTACCGGCTCTACTACGACAGGTCAACCGGCTTCTTCCGCGGCCTGCCCGCCGACTCCGGCCATTTCAGCACACCCTTCGATCCCTTCCGGACCACCCCGCCCTGGAGCCGCGACTACGCCGAAGGCAACGCCTGGCAATACCTCTGGCTCACGCCCCAGGACCCCTACGGCCTCATGGGCCTGCTGGGTGGCGAAAAACCCTTCCTGAAAAGACTCGATTCCCTCTTCTCCGCACAGTCTCCCGATCCCGATACCCACAAGCTCGCCGACATCACCGGCACCATCGGACAATACGCCCACGGCAACGAGCCAAGCCACCATATCGCCTATCTATACGCCTACGCCGGCCACCAGTGGCAGACAGCGGAAAAGACCAGGTATATCCTGAAAGAAATGTACCACGACAACCCCGACGGCGTCATCGGCAACGAAGACTGCGGACAGATGTCGGCCTGGTATGTCTTCTCGGCACTGGGCTTCTATCCCGTTTTTCCCGCCAGCGGCGTCTATGTCATGGGCAGCCCGCTCTTCGACAAGGCGACCCTTCACCTCGACAACGGCAAGACCTTCACCGTCGAGACCACCAACAACGGCCCCGGCAATAAATACATCCAGAGCATGACACTCAACGGCCACCCCTACTCCAAATCCTATATCCTGCACACAGATATCATGGAGGGAGCAAAGCTGAACATAACCATGGGCCCGCAACCGAACCCATACTTCGGTCAGCCCGAAAACCAGCGCCCTCCAGACAGCCTCAACAAATAAGATCATGAAAAGAGTCATCCTAGTCGCATTATTTCCTATCCTGGCCAGCACGCTTCCGTCGACCACCACCGCACAGCCCCTCAATAGCGTCGGCCGCGGCGAATGTTCCACCGCCAACGGTATCCTCCGAACCAAAGACGCCTATGCTACCTTTGGTGACAGCGCCATGCGCGACTATGAATTCAGCTTCCGCGCGCGCGCACCAAAAGACCAACCCCAGGTACAGATATGGGCCGGCTTCCACGCCCGCGACCGCGAAGACTTTTATTCCTTTGGTTTCCGCGGCGGCGAACAAAACAGCCTCTACCTCGCCAGAAGAGGTGAGATGGGCCGCGACGAATTCCTGGCCCTCCGCCCCCTTGGCTTCCATCCCGTTGCCGGCGCCTGGTACGCCTTTCGCATCGCCACCACCGGCGACCGCATCCGCGTCTGGCTCGGCGACGAAAAGATCCCCCTCATCGACATAACCTACAAGAACAGCCGGCTCCTCCCTTCAGGGCACGTCATTCTCGGCGGCGGCTGGCTCACAGCAGAATA
>JAFDYE010000356.1 GCA_018267585.1 Bacteroidota bacterium | reverse complement strand
TACCTGGAATACGAGGCTCAGTGGCAGCTGGACCAGCCAGAACGAGGCGCTGCCAGTGATGTCTTTCACCGCAAAAAGCCGGACGGCGGTCGGCAGAAAGGAGACCACTAACAAAGAGGCCAGGACAGCATTCAGGCGATGCAGCCGGACGAACCGGACCTTCATGGCGGTGAAACGATCAAGCACCTCTGCATACGCGGACCGGCCAATGTCGATACCCGTCAGCCCTCGCAGGCTTTGCAGGCTGACGACAGGCAGAAGGATCAGCAGCAGCACGGAAAGCGCCGCGAACAGCCGTAGACCCGGCGTGTTAAAACGGTCGAAGACAAGGACCAGTCTGCCAGCCATGCCCAGGCAGACCAGGCTGCCAAAGATCTCGGGATAAGCGATCTTGTTCAGCCTTATCCGGTAATTCTGCTGTGTCATTTTTTCGATGAGTTTTGCGTTTAGTTTTAATTGTTTTTCTATTTTTTCGCCTACCTCTTCCCAGGAGGCCTTCAGGTCATCCAGTTCCATGGCTATATAGTTTTTGCGATCTGTTTTTTCAGCCGCTCCCTGATCCTCGAGAGCCGCGTTCCGACGTTGCTGGACGAAATACCGATGAGGCCCGCGATCTCCTCATAGCTTTTGCCTTCGAGATAGAGCATGACAATGCCCTTCTCCAGGAGATTGAGTCCTTTGATGTGTTCGTGCAGTGTCCTGAACCGCTGGTCCATTGAGGTTTCATCAGGTTCGGGGATCTCCAGCAGCTCTTCCCGCATGGATACTACCGGCGGTCGTCGTTGACTTTTGCGGAGGAAGTAAATGGCGGTGTTCATGGCGACCCGGTACATCCAGGTGCTTATGCCCGAGGCGTTATTGAAGGATTCGAAACTCTTCCAGAGCTGGTAAACGATCTCCTGGAAAAGGTCTTCCCGATCCTGCGGACTGTCCGTGTAAAAGCCCGCCACCTTGTAAAGGAGGGCCTTGTTCTTTTCTATGACCTGGAGAAAAGCCTGTTTCTTATCCATTCGCCATTGCTTCTACATTATTAGTACAGGACGGCGGGAAAAAATCACAGGCGGACGGGATCTTTTTATTCTTCCTCAGCCTGTCTTCGCAACCGCGAATTTTTGATCAATAGGAAAATGATACCCGCCACCGCGCCGATCATCGCTCCTGCATAGCTGAAATTGGTGGTTGTGCCGACGGTGATATAGTCCGGCTTGTCGGATATATTGTCCGGCATCCACCAGCTGACCCCTTTATGGGCGAGGACGTTGTGCCCGTATAGGCCGCCGATGACAGCACAGGCGATAGTGATGAGCAGGGCCAGGCCGATCGCCTGCATGGCGGACTGGAACATCCGGTCCGCGTTGCGGAAAGCCAGGGCAAATAGGCCGAGCGCGACGCCGGCGGCGAGACCGATCATCCAGGTAGATTTAACGCCCGTCATGACGACGGCGCTCCGGGGCTGCGTCATGTGTCGTGCCGCGCCGGAATCGGCTAAGTTGAACTGGATGAACTTATACCGTGTGTAGTATTCCGGGCTGATGCCATAGGTCACCTGGTCGTGGCCGATGCCATAGAGCGAGGCGATGACGATCGCAACACAGATGACGAGAAGGAAGACGGCAAATTTTCGCATGACGGCGCCTGTTTGGTACAGGTTAAAGTTACGAAAAGGACCGCAACGCCGATCCCAACGGGTCCGCTCTTAAAAATTCGGGTCGAAATTGAAATAGATCGGATTCGACAGTTCGACCATATTGCCGCTGAGCGCCATCGACGTGGTTGTCGTGGTCGGTGATCATACTTTGTCCATTAACGCTTAATTTGAGGACGCAAATTATCATGCAATTTCCTATGAGAGGTATTAAGAAATTATTGTTTCTGCTGCTGCTGCCGCTAGTGGGTCGGACCCAGCCGGCCATTGCGCGCCAGCACGTGACCGTCAACGGAAAGAAGATGACTTACACGGGCTTTAATCTTGGTACGCGACGCCCGGGCGCGCCGGTGCTGGTTTTTGAAGCGGGAATGGGCCTGTCGGGTTCGGTCGACTTCCGGATATTGTATCCCGGACTGGAGAAGTTTGCTGCCGGCCTCGGCTATGACAGGAATGGAGAAGGCGGATCCGACGAGGATACCACGCTGACGACGGACGCTGACCTGGCGCGAAGGCTGCATGAATTTTTACGGGCGTCGAAGATAGCGCCGCCTTATATCCTTGTCGGGCATTCTATGGGCGGACCCTATATCCGAATGTTCACCGCGCTCTACCCTGCCGAGGTTGCAGGACTGATCTTTATCGACTCACCGGATTTTATGCTGACCGACGAGCAGGATCGGCAGATCAGGATCAATTCAGGCAGCGGCAAGGGCTCCAATGACTGGGTCGCGCCCTATGAGCAAAGCCTGGCCGACGACACACTGCGGTCGCTGAGAAGCCGCCACCGTTTCCGGCGGCTGGCCAGCTTATTCCGAAATGGACCATACCGGGAATATAAAGACCTCCCTCCCTTGCCCGACATTCCCGTGGCCGTGCTGGCGTCCTACAACAAAGTCCGGGACAGCACGAGATTTTCGTCCGCCGACTATTCCCGGTTCGAATGGGCGGGCCGCATTGGCCGCGAGAATTTCCTGCAGCTGATAAAGGACAACCACGATAGCTTTTTCATGCTGCTGCCCGGGTACCCGCACGGCATACACGGCAGGGATCCCGAGCTGGTCGACGAGGTGATCGAACGCATCTACCGAAAAGCCCTGCAACAATCAGGCAGATCCCATGGCAATTGACGGGCCGATGAAGCAGCTGGACATCAGGGAGACCCGGAAAGAGGAGTATCGCTTTTATGGGGTTTGCACTTTGTAGTTGAGGCCCGCCGTCGTACCTACCGCGCCGCCAAGCGACCCGCCGGCGCCATAAATGACCGCGTTTTTGTTATGGAGCAGCATCTCTTTTTTTTTAAAGCTATTCTTTTATGCCGTAACAAAGAAACCTCCCTGAGAGCGGAGGCTTTAGCTTCTGTCCGAGC
>JAFDYE010000355.1 GCA_018267585.1 Bacteroidota bacterium | reverse complement strand
CATCATCTTCGGTCCCAGCTATGGCAACGCCCAGATACGCCGTCTCAAGAGCACCTTCGACCTGAAGTCGGAGGAGTCCCTGAACGTTCGGGACATGAACCGCCATGCCATCCAGCCATATATCTACGGCCACCCGATCGGCGGGGGCGTGGGTACTACGGGTGTAGCCTATATTTCTTATAATCCTGGGCACCCGCTGGCGGGCTTTCCGACTGACATCGGGCTGCTGGCGATCGTTCTTGAATACGGGATCGTCGGGCTCCTGATCCAGTGTCTGACCTATTTTATCATCCTCCAGCAAGCGGTGCTGACCTATTACCGCAGCGGTGACCAGCGGACAAAGATATACCTGCTGTGCTCCATCCTTTTCATCTTCGGCTTTGTCTTTGCACAATACGCCCAGGTCGCGATTGGGCAGCTGCCGAACGGCTTTATCTTTCTGGGCTTAAATGCGGTGATCATCCGCCTCCGCCAGATCGAGAGGGAAAAGCAACCGATCCTCAACTAATCAATAATAATGGAAAAAATCAAACGAATGAAATTTTGTACCCTTGTCCTGATGGGATTGCTGTTGTGCGCCGGCAGCTATGGCCAGTCGGAAAAGAACGCGAGCAACTATAATCCGAATGTGGACAGCGTGGCGGAGGCGTTGGTGGCCATGGCCATGAACAATCCGTCGATCAAAAGCAATATCAATCTGGCCAAGCAGTTCCAGTACCTGTACAAGGCGAGCAAGACCAGCTGGCTCAACAATATTGCCATACAGGGCAACGTCAACGAATTCTCCTTCAAGAACAACAACGCGAACGACCCCTTGAAGGCCAGTACGCAGTACCCGAAGTATAACTTTGGCGTGGTGATCCCCTTTGGTATGTTCATCAATAATCCCAAGCAGGCAAAGGCGGACTATTACAAATATCAATATGCCCTCGAGCAGGTCAATGTGGAGAAGCAGAACGTCCGCCGGGAAGTACTGCTCAACTGGAACGACTATAAGATGAACAAGGCGCTTCTCGGGCAGCACCAGCAGCTGGTCAACGACTGGCGCATCATCCACGTCCGTAATGAACAGAAATTCTCCAACGGTGAGATCAGTCTGGAGGCCTTTTACAATTCGACGAAGACCTATACGGATGAGCTGAACAAGCAGGAGAATCTCAACAGCGCGCTGAGGGCTACCGCCGCAAAGCTGGAGGCTCTTATCGGGATGAATATCGAGGATGCGCTGACGCAGATCAGCATCCGGAGGGAATCGGACCAGAATAGGGCCCCCGCCCAGGGGAACCGTTAGCGATGGCTCCGGGACTTCGCGCCAGGCCGCGGGGGAGATGTCTCCTGGCGGAATGCGGCTGGCGGCGCCAAAATTCATCGTTCGTAACAGCCCCAAACCTTCGTTCATGATACAGAACAGAGACATCGTTGTCGTGGGGCTCCAGCCCTGGGATATAAAGATCGGCAGCAACTGTAAGAACATAGCTCTCGAACTGTCGAGGCGCAACAGGGTTTTGTACGTCAACGCGCCGGTGGACCGCATTACGAGGCTCCGCCTGCGGAAAGAGCCCGGCATGATCCACCGGATGCAAGTTCGGAGGACGGCGGAAAATCTACTACCCATCGCAGACAATTTATGGAACCTTTATCCCAAAAGGCTCATCGAGTCCATCAACTGGATGCCGGAGGGTTTTCTTTACAGGGCCGTAAATCGCCGCAACAACAAGCGGCTGGCGCAGGATATCCGCGAGGCCATGGCGACGCTGGGTTTCAAGGATATCATCCTATTCAACGACAGCGATATGTTCCGGTCGTTCTATCTGCCGGAGCTGCTCAAACCGGATATCTCCATCTATTACAGCCGGGACAACCTCATGGCTGTGCCCTATTTCATGAAACACGGGCGAAGGATGGAGCCCGCGCTGATGGCAAAGAGCACGCTGGTCTCGGCTAACTCCGAATATCTGGCCGACCTGGCCAGGGAGCACAATCCCAATTCATTCTATGTCGGGCAGGGCTGCGACCTTTCCCTGTTCGATCCCTCCCGCGGCATACCTGAGCTACCTGCTGACCTTGCGACGATCAAACGGCCAATCATCGGCTATATCGGTGCGATCCTGAGTTATAGGCTGGACCTGCCGCTGCTGGTCGAGCTCTGCGCAAGGCACCCGGAATGGAGCTTTGTCTTTGTCGGAAAGGAGGACGAAGCCTTTGCCACGAGCGAGTTGCACCGGCTACCCAACGTGCATTTCCTCGGGCTGAAGAAGGAAGACCAGCTGCCCTCCTATCTGGCGCATTTCGACGTCGCCATGAATCCGCAGAGCATCAATGGCATGACCGAGGGCAACTATCCCCGGAAGATCGATGAGTATCTGGCCATGGGCAAGCCCGTGGTTGCGACGGCGACGAAGACTATGAGTATGTTTCGCGAACACGTCTATATGGGGACGACGAGTGCCGAATACGCCGACCTGATTGCGCGGGCCCTGCGTGAGAACGGCGCGGAGAAGGCTTTGCGGCGTATGGAATTTGCGCGAGGCCATACCTGGGAGAACAGCGTTGCGGCTATCTCGGCGGCGGTGGAAAAGGTGACTGCGGGGCGGGTCCGCTGATCGCCGGGTGGTCGAGCCCGCTACTGCGCGGGGGTAGGGGTTTCTCTCCTGGCCTTGTCCCACAGGACGGACTGCCGGCCTTTGAGGTGACGGAAAAATCCCTGGTATAGCGAAAAGTTCAGGAAGAAGAAATAGTAGGGTACATACAGCAGTTTGGATTTAACGTTGCGGTTTGCCAGCAGCCAACCCGCCATGGCGGCGACATAGAACAGGATCTGTCCGGCCATCACCAGTTGATACAGCACACCTCCTCCTTCGATCACCAGAATCAGGTTGGCGATAAAGACCACCGGCAGGAGCAGTGGGCAGGCCGTCCATCGCAACACGCGGTGGGAGATATACTGAAATGAGAGGATGGGGTATTTGAATAGATTGAGCAGGTCGATCAGGATGCCCATCGACTGGAATGCTCCGGCGCTGATGCGTATCTTTCTTTTTCTTTCCTCTTTCAGGGAGGCGGACGGTGTCTCCATGGCGTAGGCTCCGGGTTCGTAGTGTACGCGATAACCTTTCTGGCAGACGCGCAGAGAGATGACAAAGTCGTCGAGCAGGACGTTGTCGCCAACCGGTTCATATAGTTCTGTCCGGATGGAAAAGAGTTCGCCGGCGGCGCCGACCACGGTGTACAATGCGGCGTCCATCTTCTTCAGAAACGATTCGTATTTCCAGTAGATACCTTCTCCGATGCCGGCGACTTTGCCTGTGCCAGTCTCCGTGATCTTCTTTTCTCCTGCAACGCCGCCGGTCTTTGGGTCCTGGTAGTGGCGGGCGATATTATAGATACTTTCTTTATTCAAGAGTGTATTGGCGTCCGAGAAAATGACGATGGGCGTTGTTACGTGCTGCATGGCCCTGTGCATGGCCGCTACCTTTCCCTTTCTTTCGGGCCGGTGCAGGACGGTGATCCTGTCGTATCCGCCGGCCAGCCGGGGCGTTGCGTCCGACGAACCGTCGGTGATAAAGATGATGCGAAATTTGTCATGCGGATAGTCGAGTGAGAGCGTATTGTCGATCTTTTGACGGATAAAATCTTCTTCGTTGTAGGCTGCAATGATCAGCGTCACGGAGGGAAGGTCGGCAGGGGCCGGTGTTGCAATTTCCGGACGGGCCCGTCCGGCCAGTTTTTTGGCTCTTAACAGAAACCATACCAAAAGACCATATCCCGCATAACTATAGACAATTGTCAAGATTCCGAGCCAGAACAGTATTTTGAACAGCAGCATGGCTGTAAAATAAGCAAGAAAGCGGGCTTTCGCGTAAAAAAAATAATGACATTCCGGATCAAAATCTTTTTACTGGTATTCAATTACTTGCAGAAAGAACTGCTTATATTGCGGAAAATCCTGTAAAAACCAGGATAACTACTCGATCGTCTCCCTTTGGTTGGAACAAGCTGTTGAATTTCTCATACTTGTTTCGAAAGAAAAATACGTACGCGGGCATATTGTGTAAACGTGGGAAAAAATTTTCCCACAACTGGTATAGTTCTTGTGTGACACGCAGGACCTATGAGAGCGGACCCGGCCAGGCACCAGGGTCAAAATATTTTTAATCCATATATCCTAAAAGAGTCATGAACCGAACTTTACAACACCTGTCGCAAAAGAAGATTCTGGTTTTATGCTGTTTACTCTTGATCATCTGTGGCCAGGCT
>JAFDYE010000354.1 GCA_018267585.1 Bacteroidota bacterium | reverse complement strand
TGACAGTCGGCGAGCAGACGGTCTCACCCTGAAAGCCGACGGTCGTCGGACTGCCGATGATCTCCCTGAACTCGGGCAGCGGAATATGGAAGAAGGCGATCGATGGCAGCGCCTTGTCGTGATTGGCGTGGGTAAAAGCCTGGCTGGTGTGCCGGTACCATTGTATCTGATCCATCCTGATCCAGTCGTACTCGCCATATACAGAGTGTTCATTCGGCCTGTAAGGACGTCTGTCAAAGGGCCACTCATGCGAATCGAACAAATAGGCGATAGCGGCATTGCTCCTGCCGTCCTTCGATTTGATCTCGAGGGCATAGTTGCCGCAGCCCGTCAGTTCTGAAGGGCCGGGTATGGAAAGGTTATAGGGAATAGTGGCGAGAAGGGTCATGATCTGCTGGCGTGTCATATCATACTGGGCGTCGTGGTTGCCGAAGACGATGGCCCAGGGCGTCCTGGTCTCGACCAGCGGCTGCATCAATGAAAGCCAGCCTTCCTTTGTCGTTGCCTTTGGAGAGCAGACGACATCGCCGGTGAAGACGACGAGGTCGGGTCTTTCCTTTTCGACGATCTCGCGGATGAAAAGCTTGACGCTGTCGGACCGGATGCTGTTGAACTGAAAATGCGTGTCTGTGAACTGAATGATCTTGAACTTGCCCGCCGGGCCAAAGCGAAGCGCCGGCGTCTCCCTGTTAACTTGCTGTCCATGGACGCGGGTCATGGCGACGAGCGCGAGAATGGCCAGCAGGCTGAATTTTGCTGAAATACTCATGTTGTAAAGGATTAACGGATGGCCGGTTTGAGCGACGCGTCATACCAGGAATCGATCTGGAACTCTGTGACGCCGCAGGCGATGAGGAATTCGATGTCTCTCCTGGCCCCGACGAAATGATCTTCGAGACCACGGTAGTGATCCTTATTTACCGAGGGCACTACCGTAACGCCAGCCAGCTGGCACCACTTGATGGCGCCGGAGCTAAGGCGGTTGCCGGCGTCGAAGAGGAAATAATTATCGCCAATATGTTCTCCTGCCGCCAGTCGGCGTTTCATCTCATCGAGCTCTGTCATCCTGAACTCGAATTTCCCCTCGCCCATAAAATACTTCCGGGAAACCTCGTTGATAAAATAGGCCGTCGACAACAAATGGTATTTTTCCATGATCTCCTTCATCTTTTGAAAGAATACCGGGGGAAGATGGTCTCTGTCACCCTTTATATCGATCATCAGCCGTACTTTGCCCGAGCACATCCTGCAGAGCTCATCAAAGGTCAGGACATGATAATTGCCTTTGGGGTTGACCAGCTTCGAGATCTCCGCATAGTCCATATCCCAAATCTTTTTTGGACAATGAAAGAACCTGCTCAGGTCGTCGTTGTGGCTCATGACCAGAACGCTGTCTTTGGACATGTGGACGTCGACCTCCAGCATCCAGTAGCCCCGGTCGATAGCGGCCTGTATGCCGCGGGGATCGTATTCGTCATAGCTGGCGTCGACGATGCCGCCGCGGTGCGCGATCAGTTTGCAGGATGGACTTTGTGACCGGCCGGAGAAAGCTGTCATGAGGGTCAGTGACAGAAAAAGGAAGAATAGCTGTTTCAT
>JAFDYE010000353.1 GCA_018267585.1 Bacteroidota bacterium | reverse complement strand
GCACGCGTAGCGCTAAAAGTAGTCTGGTAGTGATCCGATAGCTGGTAACACAGCTCCGTAAAGACTGGCTGATTCTTGTCCGATCTCTTTACAGCAGTTCGAAGATTGTCCACCAGGTAGGTTAGGGTCACCCCACCGGTATAGCTGACCATCTTGTTGGTGCAATGGGCAAAATCTGCCGTTTGCTGCGACGCGACGGCGGTACAGAAGATCAGACCGCTGAAGGGTAATACACCGACAAAGACCTCGCACTCGATCACCTCCCCGTGTACTGACCCCCTAAATAGCTGGACTAATTGATCAAATCAAATTAGTCACTTAAATTTAGGGTATTATGGCAAAAAAGTACAGAACCTTTTCTGTCGAACAGAAGCTTCAAATCCTCCAGGAGGCCGATCAACACGGGGTTACCCAGACGCTTCGTAAGCACAATTTATCCCATTCTGTATTCCTGCGTTGGAAGAATCAGTTCAATCAAGGTGGACCAGCCAAGTTGCAGCCGCAATACCGGAAGGTAGATCCGGAACTAAAGGCCTTACAAGACGAAAACGCCCGTCTGAAGAAGATCATCGGCAATCAGGCGCTGGAGCTGGAATTCAAGACGGAGTTATTAAAAAAAAACGAGGCCTACGAGCGGAGGCTGAGGGGCTCGTGAAGGTCTATGCCCTGAGGAGCGTACCGGTTCGAAGTCTGCTGAAGTGGGCCGGGTTGGCTCCCAGCAGTTTCTATTACAAGCGCTCCGGCGGCAGAAAGGGCATAAAGCCCAGCACGCACAGCCTTACGGTTCGGGGCGAACGGATCGACAACAAGATCGTCGTTGTGCAAATCGAATCGGTTCTACGGCAGGAGTTCTGTTGTTATGGCTATAAGAACATGACAGCAGAGCTCCGGGAACTGGGCTGGATCATCAACCACAAGAAGGTGTACCGGCTGATGAAAGACGCCAGGCTGCTGTACGGCGCCCGGATCAGGCCTCTCCCGTTCAAGCGGAATTTTATCCGGTTCCGGAGTCTGAAACCGGATAGACCCTTGCAGTACCTGGCGATGGACATCAAGTATGTTTACATCCACGGAACAGGCAGAAATGTGCTCCTGCTGACGGTGATCGACATCTACAGCAGAAAGGTATTGATCTACCAACTGCGGAGCCATATCCGCAAAGGAGACGTCCTGGTGATGCTGTCGCTGATGTTGCTGGAATACCGGGCTGAGGGCATGTCCATCCGTAACGACAACGGTTCACAGTTCATCGCCCAGGTGGTCAGGGCTTATCTGAAAGACAAAGGCATCCTTCAGGAATTCTCGCATGTGGGTACACCCGAGGACAATGCTTACATTGAAGGGTTCCACTCCAACCTGCAACGGGAGGTCATCGACCGGTATGAGTTCGATTCTATCTACCATGCTCAGATGATCCTTGACCGGTATTACGAGTGGTATAACCAGAAAAGAAGGCATGGCGCCTTAAACAGGCAAACCCCGAACCACGTGTTCCAAAATATTAATCCGATCCCTTTTGAAAATAAAAAACTACTAAACTACCTTTAGGAAACTGTCCAG
>JAFDYE010000352.1 GCA_018267585.1 Bacteroidota bacterium | reverse complement strand
ACAGGTAGCGCCTTTCCTGCGCTATCCTGTTCGCCATTCTTTCCCGCACATAAAGAAAGAAGGAAACCAGCGTGACAATGGCGCTGGCGACGCAAAGAATTATATAAAGAACGAACATCAGATGCGTTTGGTCGAGGAGTAGCCATTGTTCAACAGCCACTGGGTTATCCTGTCCCGCTGGTCACCCTGGACGATGATCTCTCCGTCCTTGACCGAGCCGCCAGTGCCGCAGTGGGTCTTCAATTTTTTTCCCAGGCCTTCCAGGTCTTCTTTCTTACCCGCAAATCCCCCGACAAGGGTAACGGCTTTGCCTGCACGCTGCCTGGTGTCCAGCCTGACCCGCAGCCTTTGCTGTTTGGCGGGCAGCGTCTCTTCGACAGGAGCGTTGTCCTCCATCCGGAAATCGGGATCGGTAGAATAGACGATCCCGCTCGAACCAGTTTTCTTCTTACTCATACTATTTGTAGATTACCGCCTTCAGGCTCATATCCAGGCTGCGGGCCTGGTGGATGAGCGCTCCGACGCTGATGTAGTCAACGCCCGTGCGGGCGTAGTCCTCGATATTGTTAAGATTGATGCCGCCGCTGGCTTCTGTCTCCAAACGGTCTCCGATAAGGGAGAGCGCCTCGGCCAGGTGACGCGGGGTAAAATTGTCCAGCATGATCCGGTCTACCTTGCCGACCGCCAGCACCCTTCTCACTTCATCCAGGTTACGCGTCTCCACCTCGATCTTCAACTGCGGCTTGTGCGTCCTGCGGTAAGTGCTGGCCTTTTCGATCGCCGCCTCGAGACTGCCTGCATAGTCGATATGGTTATCTTTCAGCATGATCATATCGTAGAGGCCAAACCGATGGTTGATGCCGCCGCCGATGCGTACAGCGTCTTTTTCGAGGAGCCGGAAATTGGGCGTGGTCTTGCGGGTGTCCAGCACCCGGGTCTTATACTTCTGGAGCTTGTCGACGTACTGACGGGTGAGCGTGGCAATGCCGCTCATCCGTTGCATACAGTTGAGGATAAGCCGTTCGCACTGCAGTATCGTATGAACGGTCGCCTCCGCAACGAAGGCCTCCTCGCCGTCCCGCATGATGTCTCCGTCATGCTTGTAGGCCGTGAACCGGGAACCGGGCTCCTTCATCTTCAGTATCTTTTCGGCTATTTCCATCCCCGCCAGTATCCCGTCCTGCTTGATATGCAGAACGGCCTTGCCGCGGGCTTCCGGCGGTATGCAGGCCAGCGTAGAGTGATCCCCGTCACCGACATCTTCCTTCAACGCATTTTGAACAAGTAGCTGCAGTTGCTCGTCAAAAAAATTTGGCATAAGGCAAAGCTACAAAAAATAAGGGCCCGGCAGCGTATTGCGGGGGCCCTCTTCGTCCACTAATAGGAACTCTCTTATCTGATCACTGGTTATTCTGGAACCTTAGCTCCTGTAAATACTGTTTGTCGCCCTTTTGTTTGATAAAGAACGTTGTCCGGTAGTCACCATTGCGCGTTTGCAGGACGCCCATACAGAACTCCGAACCTCCGTTCGTGCCCCTGCGTTTGACCAGGAAATTTTGCACGCCATTCGTGCTAAAGAAATCACGGATGATCATTTCAGCCTGTATCTTACTGTAGGTGTCGCTTTTTTCCGGAAGAGAGATATCTACCCTGTTGTCCAGGAACCGGCTGAGCTGGCCGGCATTACCCGCGCGGATGGCAACGGTTATTTCATCAAGCGTATACAGTGGGCGGAAAGAAACCAGGACCAACGATAACGAGAGAACCGCTAACCCAAGTATGCTTTTCATATAATAGAATATTAGTCGCCCTGCCTAATACCAATTATATGCCAAACTGTCGGATTGGCTAAAAATTCCACTAAAAGGGCATATTAAGGGTTCGCCCGTCCTTCACCACGCAAAAGACCACCTTTGCGCATAAAGGATCAAGCCCTAACTTTGCCGCGTCAAGAATCAAGTAAAAAGCTGTCTTTATGCCAAATGCAAAAAAAGTTATCCTGGTCATTATGGATGGATGGGGCCTCGGACGACAAGCCTCGTCAGACGCCATCCGGAATGCCCGCGTCCCCTTCGTCAGTTCTTTGTATGCCCAATACCCTAATACGACCCTCGTTACCTATGGCGAAGACGTGGGTCTCCCGGAAGGCCAGATGGGCAATTCAGAAGTAGGCCACCTGAACCTTGGAGCCGGACGCATCGTCAACCAGGAGCTGCAGCGCATCAACGTGGCCGTCCGCGATGGCTCATTCGCTAAGAATAAGACCCTGCTTGCGGCCATCCGCGGTGCAATTAAAGACGGCAAACCCCTCCATCTGCTCGGCCTGGTCAGCGATGGCGGCGTCCACTCTCATACGAGCCACCTCAAGGCCATCGTCGACACCTGCCTGAAAGAAGGCCTGACCAATGTCTTTATACACGCCTTTACCGATGGTCGCGATACGGACCCGAAGAGCGGTCTCGGCTATGTCAAAGACCTCCAGCAGCACCTTAACGCCACCACAGGCAAGATCGCCTCCGTGAGCGGGCGGTATTACGCCATGGACCGGGACCGACGGTGGGAGCGCGTAAAACTCGCCTACGACGCCCTCGTCACAGGCGCCGCTCCAAAGGCTACTGACGCCCTGGCCGCCGTCGAATCTTCCTATGCCGCCGGTGTGACCGACGAGTTCATAAAGCCGACCGTCGTCGTCGGCTCGGACCAGCAGCCCCTGGCCACGATAAAGGACGGAGACTATGCCATCTGCTTCAACTTCCGCACTGACCGCTGCCGAGAGATCACCGAAGTGCTGACACAGATGGATGTACCCGAACAGAAGATGAAAAAACTTGCCATAAACTATACGACGATGACCCAGTACGATGCAAAATTCAAGGGCGTCAACGTCATCTTCGAGAACGACGATCTGAAAAATACCCTCGGCGAGATCATCTCCGGCAATGGACTTAAGCAGATCCGCATCGCAGAAACTGAAAAATACCCGCACGTCAGCTTCTTCTTCAGCGGCGGCCGGGAAACCCCCTTCCCGGGTGAGAACAGGATCATGGTGCCTTCGCCGAAGGTCGCTACCTACGACCTGAAACCCGAGATGAGCGCATTCGAGCTCACCGACGCGATCGTCCCGGAGATACAGAATAAGACGGCCGACTTCATCTGTCTCAACTACGCCAATGCCGATATGGTCGGCCATACCGGTGTCTGGGAAGCAGCCATCAAGGCCGCGGAAACGGTCGACCAGTGCGTCCGCCGCGTCGTAGAAGCCGCACTGGACAACGGTTATACGGTATTCCTGACGGCGGACCACGGGAACGCGGACTATATGGTCAACGCCGATGGCAGCCCCAATACCGCCCATACCATGAACCCCGTCCCTTTCTTCATCATCGACAGGGACTTCAGAGGCCCCATCCGCCCCGGAAAGCTAGGCGATCTTGCCCCTACCATTCTGACAATGATGGGCTTAGAGATACCAAAGGAAATGACAGGCAACGTCCTGATCTGATAAG
Organism: Bacteroidota bacterium; assembly: GCA_018267585.1. Taxonomy (GTDB): domain Bacteria; phylum Bacteroidota; class Bacteroidia; order Chitinophagales; family Chitinophagaceae; genus Puia. Next base: position 30 of record JAFDYE010000352.1, on the reverse strand, counting down.
AAGCCGAGGGGGTGATCACCCCCTCTTTTT
>JAFDYE010000351.1 GCA_018267585.1 Bacteroidota bacterium | reverse complement strand
AGGGGGCGTAGGCGGAGGTGGCGGCGGCGGTGGAGGTGGGGTCGTCGGTGGCGGCGGAGGCGGTGGCGGCGGAGGCTGTGTTGGCGGCGGCGGTGTTGGCGGCGGCGGCGGTGGAGGCGGGGTCGTAGGCGGCGGCGGGGTTGTAGGCGGGGTCGTAGGCGGCGGCGGGGTTGTAGGCGGCGAGGGAGGCACGGTGTCGGTCGGCGGGTCCTGCTGGATTAAAACGCTGTCGCCTACCCGACGGAATTGCACCATCCACTGATAGACGTTGAGTCCGTTGGTGTCTTTTACCCCGGGAATGCCGGGGGCGCCGTAGGTTTGCAGCCATCCGCCGTGCCCCGGCGCATTAAATATCGTCAATTCCGGCGGGGGACTTGCGTGCAGGCTGTCGAGATTATGGATATAGCCGAGGGTAAAACCATAGGGACCTATATTGTCACCCGAGTTAACCGTCAGCCATACCGGTAAATGTGCGGCAGCGATCTCTTTGGCCCTGTCGAAGGCATTATATGAGGCGATCGCGCATCCCAGAAGGCTCGCCAGCCGTCTTCCATAAAGCTTTGCGGACTGTCCCGGGTATTCGCAGGCGATGCCTCCGCCCATGCTGAGTCCGGTGATAGAGATCCTGGTCGTGTCGACCCGGTAATGGCGGATCGCATAACTGATCACGTCATCTACCATGACCTGTTCGGGCCCATTCTGGTTCGGCTGCCCTGTTATCTGCGGCGCCATCACAATAAATTCATAGCTTTTGCCGCCCACAATGACAGGGTCGGGAAAATGCGCGTCGACGTGATGATTTACCTGATAATCGAGCTGCATCGGAGGGCCGCCCCGAAGCACGTTGGGTAGCTGTGACGCGCTTCCGTCGCCGATCTCTCCCTCTCCATGAAAAAATACAAGCAACGGATAATGCTTGCCGCTGGTGCTGTAGTTGGCTGGCAACGATATATAGTAACCGTGGACCCAGGTGTCGACAATAGTGCCGGGTACGGCTGTAAGGGTCCTTTTTGTCTGAGCAGATAGCAGGGATGAGCTAGCAATGAAGAAAATAAACAATAGGGATGCCCGCCAGAATTTGTACAATTTGCGCATATAATCTCTTTTAAAAGTCGGCAGGCTTCAGAACAGAGGAAGGGAGGACTCGACTGACTTCAGCAGGAAAGGAAGAGGCCTGGAATGGAATTCCGGCCATAAATCAGCTATGCGAATTCTGTGCCAGGCCCCGGTCATTGTTATGTGCAGTGGAGCTTTCTATTCTCCCGTCTTGACGAACGTTCGCGTGGTGCGGGTATTTGAGCCCCTCACGGTCAGGTGATAGGTGCCTGCCGGCAGGCCGTCGGTGTTAATAGCCTGCGACCAATAAAGAGTTTGTTTGTCAAAAGTCCACTTGCGCAGCGTCCTGCCGGATGCGTCCACCAGGGTAAGTTCGAGCCGGCCCTGGTCCGCATTGACCATTTCGAGGTAGAGGATGCCCGCGGTGGGGTTTGGTTTCAGCGACAGCGGTTGTGCGGCGGAAGAATTAACGCTCATGATGCCCGAATAGCCGGTCCTGCCATCGAGGTCTACCTGCATCACACGGTAATAGCCGGTGGTCGGCAGAGGAGCTTTGTCTACATAAGAATATGCGTGAGGGGCATTGGCTGCTGCTGTCGTATCGAGATTGGCAAAATATTTTCCGTCGGCGGAGCGCTGGATGATGAAAAACCGGTTGTTTTGCTCTTGCACAGTTGACCAGCTTACGGTCACGGCCCCCCTGTTCAGCCGGGCGTCGTACACTCCCCAGGTGACCGGGAGGGGCGTCGTGCCGGCGTCGACCTGGACAGTATTTCCTACGCGCTTGTACTGCGCCATCCACTGGTAGACATTCAGACCGTTGCTATTGGTTATCCCAGGATGCGCACCGCCGCCGTCTGTCGGCGCACCGTAAGTATCCACCCAGCCGCCGTGGCCGCTGGCGTTAAATATGGTTTCAACCGGCGCGGGAGTGGCATTGAGCGTGTTCAGCTGGTCGATATATCCTACCGTATAGGAATACGGTCCCGTGGGATCGCCCGAATTAACTGTCAGCCATACCGGCAGGTGGGCGGCTGCTATCTCCTTGGTACGGTCCGTTGCATTATAGGAAGCAACCGCGACCCCCAGGAAGCTGGCCAGCTTATCCCCGTACAGGCTGGCTGATTGTCCGGGGTATTCTATACCTATTCCGCCTCCCATGCTTAGTCCTGTGAGGGATATTTTCGTCGCGTCGACCCTCCAATGGCTACTTGCATAGTTGATGATATCATCCACCATGGCCTGTTCCGGCCCGTTCTGGTCTGGCTGTGTGGAGAGCTGCGGGGCGATGACGATAAATTCATAGCTGTTGCCGTTGACGACTACGGGGTCGGGAAAATGGGCGTCGACGTTATTGTTCACCTGCTGGTTGATCTGCATGGGCGGACCGTTGCGCAGAACTGCAGGCAGCTGCGACGGGCTGCCGTCTCCTACCTCGCCGATGCCATGCAGGAATATCAATAGAGGATAACTCCTGCTTCCGGTGGCATAGCTGGCGGGAAGAGATACGTAAAATCCGTTGATATAGGCATCAATAGCCGTATTGGGATAAGCCGTCAACGTTCGTTTGGCCTGGGCGAAAAGGAGAGAAGGGATCTGGATAAAGAGGGCCAGGCAAAGCAATGCCGTGCAGGATTTGTATAATTCGCGCATATTTGATCATTTAATTGATTTGGTTGGGGCTTAGAAATAGGAGTGGAGGCGTATCGACAGTGCGTCATATACGTTGGACTGAAATGAGGGACGGAGAAGGATCGATTAAGTTTTTGGGAGACAGATGTCAGAGGCTGACCGATAAGCAGGTAAGTTCCACTAATTCCATGCCAAATAATAAGGAACGGGACGGCCAGCCTCCGTTCGATCATCATTTAATCTTTTGCTAATCCCGCATGAACGTTACTGTCCCTGGGCCAGCGAGTAAGCTTTTTTATTCCCCCACATGTTCAGCAGCTCCGAAGAGCAGATCTTGAAGTCCCCGCTGAGGCTGACGTAGAGGCCAAGCACGTCCTGCTGGTTGAGCGGGCTGCCGTCGATGCTTTCAAATCGGACATTATACTGGTTCACCAGATTGGTATAGACGGAGCCCGTGGGCCACACCTGCGTGCCGCGGTTGCTGATATTGATGAGGTTGAATTTGACCCCTGCGTGGCGCTGACATTTTCTGGCGATGTATTCGGGCTGTTCGGAGCTCTCGATAAAGAGGTCTACTCCGACGATAAATTCGTTCTGGGTCTCTTCGGAAACCATCATTTCGTTGCGGGACAGCTTGAACTCGGTCGTGGTGACGGGCATATTTGGCAGCAGCGGTTTGGCCATGTGCTGGGGTGTTTTTCCGAAGTTCGCAATGATCGCCGCTGCGAAGGCGGCAGTATTCAGGGAGGGCGTGCTCCTGTCGCCGAAATCGCCTGTATGGACGCCTTGTTCGAGCGTATACAGCAGGGCGTTCTCGATGACGGCGGCGTTCTCCATGAGGCCGAGGTGGCGCAGCATCGAGATGCCGCTGAGCAGCAGCGCCGTCGGGTTGGCGATGTTCTTGCCGGCTATGTCGGGAGCGGTGCCGTGGACGGCTTCGAAAATAGAGATATGGTCGCCTATGTTGGCTGAAGGCGCGAATCCGAGGCCTCCGACGAGGCCGGCGCACAGGTCGGAGATGATATCGCCCTGGAGATTGGTCAGCACCACCACGTCGAATTCCTGGGGTCTTACCACCAGTTTCATGGCCAGGTCGTCGACGATGATGTCGTCGGCCTTCAGCCCGGGATATTCTTTCGCGACCTCCTGGAAGCACTCGAGAAAGAGGCCGTCGGTCAGCTTCATGATATTTGCCTTGTGTCCGCAGGTGATGCGGCGGGCGCCGTTCTTTTTGGCCATTTCGAAGGCGTATTTTATCACCTGCAGGCTGCCCGGCCGGGTGATGAAGCGGCGGCTCAGGGCCACATCCTGTGTGAGCATATGCTCGATGCCCCCATAGGTGTCTTCGATGTTCTCGCGGACTATCGTGATATCAATGGGTATGCCTGCGCGGGAGAAGACCGTGTCGACGCCGTGGAGGGTCT
>JAFDYE010000350.1 GCA_018267585.1 Bacteroidota bacterium | reverse complement strand
CTCGCCATTGGTTGCGCCCTTCATCAGGTGACTGTTCTCACGGATACGGTCGAACACGATGACGGTATCGTTCATCGAGAAGCCGATGACGGTCAGCACGGCTGCGATGAAATGCTGGTCGATCTCCAGCGTAAAGGGCACCAGGTCACGCAGGAAGGAGAACACCGCCAGCGTCACGAATACGTCGTGCAGCAGGGCGATGATCGTACCCAGGGAATAGCGCCAGTCGCGGAACCGGATGAAGATATAGATAAAGATGATGATGATCGCGAAGGCGGTTGCTTTTACGGCGCCGGCTTTCAGGTCATCGGAGATCGTCGGCTCAACCTTCTTGGTCTGCCCGAGGTATCTTGTCGTGACAAATTCATTATAGGTGACGCCTTCGGGCAGGTAAGCCTTCACGCCATTGTAGGTGCTGGCAAGCACCGACGAGTCGACGTTATTGCCATTGCTCTTGATCAGGTAGTCGGTGGTGATCTCTAACTGCTCGTTACCGCCATAGGTCTTGATCTGAGGGGTAGTACCCGGCTGTACCTTTTCGAGTGATGTCCGGATGGCTTCGACCTCCGAAGCTACCGGCTTGTGAAAGTTGATCACATAGCTGCGGCCTCCGCTGAACTCGACGCCTTCTTTAAAGCCGTGGATCAGCGCTCCGATACCCAGCAGCAATACAACGACAGAGATGCCGTAGGCAACCCTGCGGTATTCGATGAATTTGAACGCAGCATGTTTGAAGATGCGGCGGGAGAGGGGGGTAAAATAGTTGAAGTGGCGGTTCTTGTTGGTATAGAAGTCCGTGACCAGGCGGGACACCAGGATACCGCAGAACAGGGACAGCAGGATACCCAGGATCTGCGTGGTGGCGAAGCCGAGGACGGGACCGAGGCCGAAGTAGAAGAGGATGATAGCCGTCAGCAGGGTAGTGACGTGCGCGTCGAGTACGGGCGCGAGGCTTCGTCTGTAGCCGTCCCTTACCGCCAGCGGATAGGTCTTGCCGCGGCTGAGCTCTTCTTTTATACGCTCGAAGATAATTACGTTGGTGTCAACCGCCATACCGATGGTCAGTACGAGACCCGCGATACCGGGAGCCGTCAGGGTGGCGTGCAGCGCGCTGAGTACGCCGATTGTGAACAGCAGGTTCAGGATGAGCGCGATATTGGCCACCCAGCCCCCCGTGTTATAGTAGATCAGCATCAGGGAGAAGATCACCAGGAAGGAGATCAGGAACGCCATCGCGCCGCCGTGTACCGCTGCGCCGCCAATGCTGGGACCGACGGTGTAGTCCGATACGATCTTGGCGGGTGCGTCCAACTTACCGGATTTTAAGATATTGGCAAGGTCCTGCGCTTCCGTAATGCTTTGCTGCGAGTTGCGTCCCCTTCCCATCGTGATACGGGACTGTCCGCCGGTGATGGGCTCGTTGACGAATGGCGCAGAGTAGACGATATCATCGAGGACGATGGCGATGGGCTTGCCGGTATTCTTGGTGGTCATGTCGGCCCAGGCCTTGGAGCCCTGTTTGTTCATGCTCATCTCTACGATCACTTCGCTCGTATTGGGATCGAAGTCCTGGGTAGCGTTCTCGATGGCCTCTCCTTCGATCTTGGCCTTTTCCGTACCCGGAATGGTCCGGATAGCGTAGAGGTCCAGCACGGGCAGCGGCTTGCCGTTGTCGTCGACGTTCTGCTTACCCCAGAGGAATTTCAGGTCCTGGGGGAAGCTGTTGCGGACGATGGGAGTGTTGAGATAGGTATTGATCGTACCGGTATCGCTGATACGGGCGAGGGCGATCGCCGAAGGGAACTGCGTCTGTCCCTTGGAATCCTGCTGCGGCTGCATGATCTGCATCAGGTGGAAAAGGGGATTCTGGTTGGCCAGATTCGCAGTCGTATCTTTTTTGGCGGTATCGACCTTTCCGGTAGCGCTGTCGGTCTTTACGCCGTTGAGGTAGTTCTGGAGGGCCTTGTCTGCGTTGACCAGCGAAGTCTGCAGCTCGCCTACGTTATAGACTTCCCAGAACTGGAGGTTGGCGGTCGACTGCAGGTATTTGCGTACGCGGTCGGGGTCGGTGGCGCCGGCCAGCTCGACGGAGATGATGCCGCGGTTCTCGTCCAGGCTGATAGAGGGCTGGGCCACGCCGAACTGGTCGATACGTTTTTGCAGTACCTGGAAGGTTTGCTTCATGGCGGCGCTGGCCTGTTCGTGCAGGTAGCTGACCACGGCGTCATCGGAAGCGTCGTATTTTATTTTATTGCGATTGCTGTTGGAGAAGAGAGGGGCTAACTTTCCGGAAGGATTGATATTATGGTAAGCTTCAGCAAAAAGGTCAATGAGGTTGCCGGCACGATAGGTCTTCATCTGCTGGGCCGAATCGAGTGCCTTGAGCAGGAAGGCATCGTGGGAGTTATTGGCCAGATTCTTGATCAGGCCGTCGAGCGCAACGTCGAGGGTTACGCTGATACCGCCCTGAAGGTCGAGGCCGAGGAGCAGCTCGCTCTCTTTTGCTTTCTGATAGGAGGTCCCCCACCAGGTGATCTTGGTATCTTTGGTGCTGTCCAGCAATTTTTTCTTTCTGGCGTTGAGCGCGTTGTCGAGCGTATCCTGGAACAGGGCCTGGGCTTCCTTGTTGCCGGGATATTTTTGGGCAGCGGTTTCAGGATACATCCGGTGTACCTGGGATTTGGCTTTAGCCTCCATCGCCGATTCGTGCTTGTTGACGAACCAGGTGAAGCTCAGCTGGTAGAGGGAGATGATGATCAATAAAGCAGCAAAAATACTTACCAGTGCTCTCATTGGAAGTTTCGTTTGTTATTTTTAGAGCGGCAAATATAGGTTTTAGAATTGATTTAAAGCCGCCGATCTTCTATTCCGGTGATTTTCCTACCTTTGCGGGCCTGAATTTTATCAATTATGCAATTATCATCCATTCTTTCCCGCTTTAGTGAGCCGGAAACCTTGAAAATGGCCAAGCTCGGCCGTGAATTAAGAGCGAAAGGTATCGACGTTATTGACCTGAGCCTCGGGGAGCCCGATTTCGACACCCCGACCCATATCAAGGACGCCGCCAAAAAGGCGATCGATGATAACTGGAGCCATTATACCCCTGTAGCTGGCTACGCGGACCTCCGGGAGGCCGTTTGCGTCAAGTTCAAACGCGATAACAACCTGGATTACAAGCCCGAGAACATAGTTGTCTCTACCGGCGCCAAGCAGAGCCTGGCCAATGTCATCCTCGCCCTTGTGGACGACGGCGACGAGGTCATTATCCCGACCCCCTACTGGGTCACCTATTCCGAGCTGGTCAAGATCGCCCGTGGAAAAGTCGTCGAAGTGCACACCAGCCTGGAGAGTGGCTACAAGATCACCCCTCAGCAGCTGGAGAAGGCGATCACCCCCAAGACAAAGGCCTTCCTCTTCTCCTCGCCCTGTAACCCCTCCGGAGCCGTGTACAGCAAGAGCGAGCTGGAAGCCCTGGCGGAGGTTTTCCGCAAGCACCCGGGCGTAGCCATCCTTTCCGACGAGATCTATGAATACATCACCTTCGTAGGAAAGCACGAGAGCATCGCGCAGTTCGCCGACCTGAAGGACCGGGTGATCATCATCAACGGCCTCAGCAAGGGTTTTGCCATGACGGGATGGCGCCTCGGCTATATCGCCGCCAACCCGGAGATCGCCAAGGCCTGCGAAAAACTGCAGGGGCAGTTCACCAGCGGCACCAACTCCATCGCCCAGAAATCCGCCGTTGTCACCCTTACCGCAGACCTCGAGCCCTCATTTGATATGGTGAAGGAATTTACGTCCCGTCGCGAAAGGACGCTCGAGCTTGTCAAGGCCATCCCCGGCATCAAATGTTTTGAGCCGCAGGGCGCCTTTTACATTTTCCCGGATGTATCTTATTATTATGGTAAATCCGACGGGACGACGAAGATCGCGAACTCGGGCGACTTCAGCATGTACCTGCTGAATACCGCCCACGTCTCTTCTGTAATGGGAGACGCCTTCGGCGAGCCCGCCTGCGTGCGGTTCTCATTCGCGAACAGCATGTCCAATATTGAAAAGGCCTGGGGCCGTATCAAGGACGCGCTTGCGAAATTGAAATAAGTTTTTGATGTAACTGTAAAACCTGCGGCAATACGGCGTGCTGGTCGTCATTCACGATCACTGCGTCGCATAGCCGCATTTTTATGTCTTCGTCGATCTGGTTCTTCATGCGCTGCAGGACCTCGTCGCGGGAGATATGGTCGCGCTGCATCGTGCGGTGGATGCGGAGGGTGGTTGGGGCGTATACGCCGATGATAAAGTCGAGGTGTGCGGCGGCGCTCGTCTCGAAGATAATGGCCGCCTCGCGGATGGCATAGGGATACCGGCCTTCGAGGGCGTGCATCCATGCCCTGCCATCCCTGATGGTGGCCGGATGGACCAGGGAGTTCATCAGCGCGAGCCTGGCGGGATCGCGGAATACCTGTCCGCCGATATATTTCCGGTTCAGCTGTCCGTTGGGGTCCGGCTGGCCATCCTGGCCGGTGTAGGACCCGGGTCCGAAGTGTTCGATAATGGCGGCCCTCAGCTGCGGGTCCTCGTTCATCAGCCTCCTGGCCTCGCGGTCGGCATAGCTGACAGGAACGCCCAGGACCTCGAAAATAGCGGCAATGGTGCTTTTGCCCGAACCGATGCCGCCCGTCAATCCGACTCGAAACATAGTCGTTCTAATGTAAAAAGCCCGGTCGGACCGGGCTCTGAGTGAAGGTTATTTCTTTTCTGTTTCGGCCACAACGGGCTTGTTCAGCTTTTGCGTCCATTCCATGGAAATGGCGCTTTTCTCGATCTTCAGGTAGCTGCCCGGGCTGGTCGCGATCTCGAGCGTATCGTCGTCATTGATCTTATTGACCGTACCGTGTATGCCCGCGATCGTAACGATCCTGTCACCTTTTTGCATCTCTTCCTGGAATTTCTTGGCCAACTTGGCTTTTTTGGCCTGGGGACGGATCATGAACAACCAGAACACCAGGATCATCCCACCCAGCAGGATCAGCTGAAAAGAACCTCCTCCGCCCGGAGCCGACTGCAGGAAAACAAATAATAGAGAATTCGTCATTGTTGTATTGTTTGAATTGATATTTATGATTTCTTGTCTGCTTTTTCCACCTGCACCACGAATTGCAGGGAAAATTCCTGCCTGTCCTTCGTGTTGGCGGTCACGAACAGGGTCTTGTGATTGATCCCGGTGCGTCCTTCGCTGTTGAACACGGCCCTGATCTGACCCTCGCCGCCAGGGGCGATGGGCTCGCGGGGCTGTTCGGCTACCGTGCAGCCACAGCTGGGTCTTACCTGGCCGATGACCAGCGGGGTCGCCCCGGTATTCCTGAACCTAAAGGCAACGTCGATCTGCTGT
>JAFDYE010000034.1 GCA_018267585.1 Bacteroidota bacterium | reverse complement strand
GGAAGGGTGGAAAGTGCTGGAGCTGAAAGTGCTGGCGGACGTCGGACTTGTAGGCTTTCCCAATGCCGGCAAGTCCACTCTGCTTTCTGTGATCACGGCCGCCAAGCCAAAAATTGCGGACTATGCTTTTACGACCCTTACTCCTCAGCTGGGAATGGTCGGATACCGGGACGGCCTTTCATTCTGTATGGCGGACCTTCCGGGTATCATCGAGGGGGCGGCGGAAGGAAAGGGGCTGGGACACCGTTTCCTAAGGCATATCGAAAGGAATCCCGTTCTGCTCTTCATGATCCCCGCAGACAGCAGCAACCATGCGGAGGAGTTCAAAATACTGGTGAATGAGCTGGAGAAGTACAATCCCGAACTGTTGCACAAACGGTTCGTGATCGCTATCAGCAAGAGCGATATGCTGGATAATGAGCTAAGGGCAGAGATCGGCAAAGAGCTGCCAACCTCCATTCCTCACCTCTTCATTTCTTCGGTCACGCAGCAGGGGCTGACGGAGCTAAAGGATCTTTTATGGAAGATATTGAATGAAGATCCGGTACCCGGTACCCCTCTGTCCGCATAATCCTCGAATATGTCAGTCCATTACACATGATTTTATAAAAAATATGTTATACTTAACGTTAATTTCATATTGAACTATTGCAATTAATCGATTTCCGACATATATTTGCTCTTGTAAATATATCTCTCCCCGATCAGCCTGCCATTCGATTGTTGCCGGCGATTGACTCCAGCCTCCCGACCTAATTAGTCAGAATCTCCTCTTCAACTGTTTGCCGCCGACCGGCTTGTCATCATCCTGATTGCTGTCTCCCGCGATTGCTCCGACTGCCTTGATATTTTTGATTCGATTGCTCCCACCTGGATATTTCTGATCCGATTGCTCCCACTCAGGTATCTCTGATTCGATTGCTCTCTGCTGCTGCCTTGCGATTCTTGTCACAACGGGTTGCCCCATATCCTTAACAGTCATTAAAAACCCATTATATGAAGTCGCTATCCACCGCTGTTTTTGGCAAGATGATGTTCGGAGTTTGTTTTGTTCTGGCTGCTGCAACGGTATCCGCCCAATCGACCGCTGCGGGGGCTGGTCAATCCGAGAATGCTACCGTAAAATATCTTGGTCTGCAGGAAGATATGATCGTTTTCAATGTCTCTTATACCAATCCCGAAGGCAATAAGTTCCAGGTGATCGTAAAAGATCAGGATGGTACGCAGCTATACCAGAATTTATTCTCCGATAAAGCTTTTTACAAACAGTTCCGTCTTCCCAGAGCCGACAGGGACCGGCTCGTGTTCATCATTCGTAACGGCAAGGACGCCGACGTGATTAAAACTTTTGAAGTGAACGTCAGCAGCCGGATGACACAGGAGGTGTCGGTCAGGAAGTTCTAGGCAGCAGAAGCCGCCAGGCGCACCGTCAATAAATTAAATAATTTCTTAAAAACTCATTTTATGCAATCTACCATCGTAAACATCCGCAAAGCAGCTGTATGTTCTCTGTTCACCCTTACCCTTGCTGGTGCAAGCCTCGTGAGCCGCGCAAACAACGGTAATGAAGGCAAGAAGGGTGAGACCGGCAAAACGAGTGCTAATACCGCCGACCTGAAGTATATCGCCGACAAAGACGGCAGCTGTCTCTTCAATGTCGTTTATAACAATATCTCGAACAGCCGTTTTAGCGTGGTAATACTGGATGCCGAAGGCGACCAGCTGTTCCAGAGCCAGTATTCCGACAAGAAATTTGACAGGAAGTTCAAGCTGGCACAGCCCGAAGACTTTGGCAGGCTGACCTTTATCATCCGCAATCTTGCAGACAACACTGTACAACGTTTTGAGGTCGACGCGAATAGCCGTCTGGTTGAGGACGTAGAGGTAAAGGAAGTAAAGTAACTGATTTGTAAACCGACCCTTAAAGGGTCGGTTTATTGCTTATATCAAGGATGCCAGAGGCCTGATCGTATGTCATTGCTTTTAGCTGGTTGGGTGTATAGGTCCTGACCGAACCCTGGCTGGTGACCGATATATTTCCCGGGATAATGACATAACGGAAGGTCCAGCCGGAGGGGATCGCGCCAAATGTCGAGATATAGATCTGGCCCAGGCCAAACGTAACAGAGAATCCGGCATCCGCCGCGTTGGCGTAGTCACCCGATCCATCGGCGATGTAAACGACTACGCTTCCCTTGTCCAATATGCTTTGCGTAATCGAGCTTGCGGTTACGGTCTGATCATAGACCGAATCGTTGTTATTGTCCTGCCCCTCATACTTCATGTTGAATGACTGCCATGCGGAATACATGACGCTGTCTTTGTTGCTGCTGCTGTTGTTATTGCTTTTGGAACAGCCAACCGACATAAGCGCGGCGCCGGCTATAAGGCTCACTAGCGTAAGGATCTTCAATTTTCTCACAACTATAATTTTAATGATTAACGATTAATTATAGAGTGATACGAGAGAGCGATGGCGGGCGTCTATACAAATTCGGTGAACTCGAATTTTTTGTCGGTCAAACTTTAGGAGCTATCCTTTTCTTCGGCCAATGGATCGTTGTTTCGCCGGAGTCTTCGCGGCGGGGGATTTCTTCTTCGCAGCGACCTTTTTCTTCGGAGCGGCCTTTTTCTCTGGAGCGACCTTCTTAATCGGAGCAGCCTTCTTGTTTGGACCGGCCTTCTTTTTTGGAGCGGCCTTCCCCGGGGCTGCAGTTTTTTTCTTTGGCGCGGCCTTCTTCTTCGCAGCAGCATTCACCAACGGGCTGTTATCCTTCCATCTCCACAGATGCATACACGCATAAGTGCGATAGGGGCTCCATTTCTGCGAGATGCTGAGCAGCGCTTCACGGAACGCTTTCTTGTCGGTACGGTCCAGCTTATAGATATGAAGCATCGCATTCTGTATACCCCAGTCATCGATGGCAAAAACGTCTTCGCGCCCCAGGGCAAACATCAGCAGCATCTCTACCGTCCACCGTCCCACTCCTTTTATTTCGGTAAGATAGGCGATGACCGCCTCATTGTCCATTTCGTGAAGGACATCCGGATCAAGGCCTTTTTCGATCGCGAAGCGCGCCACGTTTTGTACATAGCTGACCTTGGCATTGGACAGGCCGATCGAGCGGAGGGTGAGCGAAGGCGTAGCCAGTACTTCTTCCGGCATCGGGATCTTCCCGTCATAAAGGGTAAGGAATTTCTGTTTGATCGAATCCGCCACCTTTGTAGACAGCTGCTGGCTCATGATCGACGCTATCAGATAGAAAAGGATATCTTTTCTCCTTTCAACGGTAAGAGGCTGGTGTCCGTCGATGAGTTTCTTCAATTTTTTGTCCTTCGCCAGGTGGAGGAGATATTCCATGTCAGGTTTTTTAGGCAAATGTATAGCTCACTCCCCCATCCTTCTCGTCTTTTAAAACGATCCCCAGCTGCAGCAGCTGATTGCGGATCTTGTCCGAGGTCGCATAGTCCTTCCGGCTGCGGGCGTCGCGGCGGATGTCGATGAGCAGATCGACCACACCTGTCAGCTTGTGGTCATCGCCGGCAGTCTCGCCCTTCAGGCCGAGGATATTCTCGAGGTAGTCTGTAAAGTAGGTCTTCATCAACTTCAGCGTAGCGGTACTGATCGCGTCTCGGCGGATCTGTCCGCCTTTCAGCGAATTGATGACGGGAACCAGCTCGAAGATATTGGCCAGCACTTTGGCGGTGTTGAAGTCGTCACTCATAAATTCGTCGAGACCGTGGAGCAGCTTTCTCACCTGGTCGTCGAGGGCCGGATCGGAAGCTGTCGACGGGTTGGCGTCGGCAAGTTCGTCCTTGCCCGGGATCGTCTTGCCGGAGCCGTCGATGGTGTCCATCTTTTTCAGGAGGTCATAGGCTTCCCATAGACGTCGCAGGCCTTTCTCGGCGGCCTGCAGTGCTTCATTGCTGAAATCGAGCGTACTACGGTAGTGGGTCTGAAGAATGAAAAAGCGGATGGTCATCGGCGAATAAGCCTGTTGCAGAAGGGGGTGATTCCCCGAGAACATCTCCGTCAGACGGATCTGGTTATTATAGCTCTTGCCCATCTTCTTCCCGTTGATGGTGATCATGTTATTGTGCAGCCAGTAACGGGCGGGGACGTGCTTGTTGCAGATGGTGCTCTGGGCGATCTCGCTCTCGTGGTGGGGGAATTGCAGGTCCATCCCGCCGCCGTGGATATCGAACTCCGTACCGAGGTATTTGGTGCTCATCGCGGAGCACTCGATATGCCAGCCGGGGAAGCCTTCGCCCCAGGGGCTTTGCCAGCGCATGATATGTTCGGGAGGAGCTACCTTCCACAAAGCGAAGTCCTGGCGGTTGCGCTTTTCTTCCTGGCCTTCCAGGTCGCGGGTGGTCTCCAGCAGGTCGTCGAGTATCCTGCCGCTCAATTTCCCATAGGGGTAATGCGCGGCGTATTTTTTTACGTCGAAATACACAGAGCCATTGACTTCATAGGCGTATCCTTCTTCGATGATCTTTTGGATCATGCCGATCTGTTCGACGATATGCCCGGTGGCCGTAGGCTCGATGCTGGGGTCGAGATTGTTGAACTGGTGCATCGCCCAGTGGAAGAGGTTGGTATATTTCTGCACCAGCTCCATCGGCTCGAGCTTTTCCACGACGGCCTTTTTGGCGATCTTGTCTTCGGCTTCGCGCCCCTCTTCCTCGAAGTGGCCGGCGTCGGTGATATTGCGGACGTATCTTACCTTATACCCCAGATGGAGCAGGTACCGGTAGATGAAATCAAAGGTGATAAATGGGCGGGCGTGTCCCAGGTGGCTTTCTCCGCTGACCGTGGGGCCGCATACGTACATACCCACATGACCGGGTGTAATAGGGACGAATTCTTCTTTTTGTCTGGTATATGAATTATGGACTCTTAATACGCTCATACGGCCCCGAAGATACAATTTTATCATTTATGGGTAGTGCGGTGTAGCGGCGGTGTGCGTGCAGCCGGTCTGCTGACGCAGCCCGGGTCCGAGGCTAATGTCGGTCCGCCTGACGGCGGACGAAAACGCTACCGCGTT
>JAFDYE010000349.1 GCA_018267585.1 Bacteroidota bacterium | reverse complement strand
GATCCTCCATGATCTGCGGGCTCCTGCCCGACCATTCGCTAAATACGATCACCTGGTTCTCCGACAGGTCAGGGATAGCGTCGATGGGGTTCTGCCGGACGGAGTAAAAACCCCAGCCCAGCAGACCCGCAGCCACCAACAATACGACCAGCCGGTTGCGCAAAGACCATTCTATTAATTTATGCACCATGCTGTTGTGGGTTACATTTTCATCGACTTCATCGACGTATCCTTTTTCATATGTCCGCCGCCGGGTTTTGCGGCACCGGGAGCCGGCTTTTTCGCCACCAGCGTCATCCCGCATTTAGGGCATTTCCCCGGCTTTTCGCTGGTCACGTCCGGGTGCATGGGACAGGTATACACCATCTTCGCCTTTGTGGGGGCCTTATGAGGGCTGGTTTGAGCGAATAACACTGCTGAGGCCATCATGAATCCCATTGTTAAACCGATCATCTTTTTCATAATTGTTGATTTAATATTTGAGTGAATAAAAACTATGTTTTCCGCTGACCATAAATGACCATGACGAAAAATCCTGTTCTTATGATTTAACCAATAAAGAAGATAGATACCGTCTGCTGAAGAGTACAGCAGATACCAACGCCCGACAGGAGGTCAGGCTGAAGAGCAGCAAAAGATCAAATACGGAAATTACGGTTGCGAAGGTATACGGGCACCGAAGCCTTCAGCGGCGGGCCGTTGGAAACAGGCAGATCCCTGACGGGAGAGAATATCGCCGCGTCTACCCATTCAGGTTGAGGCAGTTCGGAGACGGCCGGCGCGGCCTTCATTACCCGGAGCATTTCCTGCGCGGACTTCTGGTCCTTGTCATTCCTGAACTGCATGCTTTCGTCGTGGCAGCAGCTCTTCATCGCCTGGACGCCCTCCCCGGAACTGTGCATCTTCTGCATCCCGCAAAAACTGCAGCTGTTCCCGGAATGATCTGTCAGTCCCCAGGAGACCAGCCGGCCCATGCAATAGTGCAGGCGGACCGTCGCCCCCATTGAAGTGGAGAGATAGACGATGGCTAATATGGAGACAAAGACCTTTTTCATCTGAACAGTTACAAAGCTATCAACTTTCCCCAGACTCCCGTTATATAATTCCCGGAAATATTTGCAAAATTTTCTTTTTGGCGACTAAAAGCGGCGATTTGGCTACAAGACTCCCCGGTTAGGCAACAGCGGCCGGCGGGAGTCGGCCGACCTTTGACCTAATAAAAAAACTATTAGCATGAACAATCAAAAGGTCTGGTTTATTACGGGAGCTTCCAGGGGATTCGGGCGCGTCTGGACGGCCGCGGCGCTAAAACGCGGCGACAAGGTTGCTGCAACGGCCCGGAGCCTGGAAAGTCTTTCGGATCTGAAGCAGCAATACGGCGCGGCTCTTTTAACCCTGGAACTCGATGTGACGAAGCCCGAACAGGTTGAGGCGGCGGTGACCCGCGCCTTTGAATATTTTGGAAGACTGGATGTGGTCGTCAACAATGCCGGCTATTCGCTGGTCGGCACCATCGAGGAGGGCAAGCCGGAAGAAGTCCGTCAGCTATACGAGACCAATATCTTCGGAACGCTTTCGGTCATCCGGGCGGTCCTTCCGCTGCTGCGGCAACAGGGCGGCGGCCAGATCCTTGGGGTATCCAGCGGACTCGGTCATGTGACGATGCCGGTCATCGGCTACTACTGCTCCTCCAAGTGGGCGTTCGAAGCGATCCACGAAAGCCTTGCCGCCGAGGTCGCCTCATTTGGGATCAGGGTTACGATCATCGAGCCCGGAGCCTACGCCACCGAATTCGGAAGCCAGGCGTCATTGAGATTTTCGGAAGGGATGGACGTCTATACCGATCTTAAAGCCCGGTTCGTCGACCGGCTCAGGAGCAGCGAAAGGGGTGATCCGGAAGCGACGCCCGATGCTTTATTCAAGATCGTCGACGCCCCCACTCCCCCGCTGCGGTTCTTTCTCGGCAGTCACAATCTGCCCTGGGTGCGGGCGGCGTACGCCGAACGCCTGAAGATCTGGGAAGAATGGCAGGCCGTCGCCGAATCGGCCCAGGGCGAATCAAAATAATATATCGAACTTTGTCCGGCAATGAAAAAAGAAGAGCCCAAACCCCATGTATTTGAGTCCATATCGGATGCCCACCGGGCATTTGGCCTGCCAAAGCCGCGGCACCCCCTGATCAGCCTGGTCGGCAGCCATGATCCTGGTCTTGCAGACGTCAAAGCCCCGTCCGGCTCGCACGTCCTGAACTTCTATAAGGTCTCGTACCGGCCCAAATTGAGCGGCAGGCTGAAGTATGGCCAGCACTACTACGATTTTGACGAAGGAGGCCTATTGTTTGCATCCCCCGGCCAATTGATCGGGAGCAGCATCGGGGGCGAAAGCTCTGCGGCAGAGTGTTCGCTGTATACGCTGCTGATACATCCCGACTTCCTGCTCGGCCATCCCTTGTCCAAAAAGATCAGGCAATACGGATTTTTTTCCTACTCGGTCAATGAGGCCCTGCATCTTTCCGAGACCGAAATGGAGACGGTGGTCGCGATCTTCCGGATGATCGGGGAAGAGCTGAACAGCCGGATCGACGAGTTCAGCCAGGACGTGGTGATCTCGCAGATCGAGCTGCTGCTGAACTATGCGAATCGTTTCTGCAAGCGGCAGTTCATTACGCGAAAAGCCGTCAGCAACGGCGTGCTGCAGCAACTGGACGACCTGCTGGGCAGGTATTTCGACCAGGACCTGGGGGCGACCAGGGGTCTGCCTACGGTTCAGTACCTGGCCAGCCAGGTAAACCTCTCGCCTAGCTATCTCAGCGATATGCTGCGGTCACTGATCGGACAAAATGCGCAACAGTATATCCATACCCGGCTGATCGATAAGGCCAAAGAAAAGCTGTCCACCACCAGTCTGACGGTCAGCGAAGTGGCATATGAGCTGGGCTTTGAGCATTCGCAGTCGTTCTGCAAGCTGTTCAAGACAAAAACGACAGTTTCACCGTCGGAGTTCAGACGAAGATTCAATTGACGTAACTTTAGGTCTCACCCTCATCGATCTATTATGAAATACAAATTACTGGGACGCAGCGGACTTAAAGTATCTGAACTTTGTCTTGGGACCATGGGCTTCGGCACCGAGAACGGCTGGGGCGCCGACAAGGCGGCCAGCTTTGAGATTATGGAGGCCTTTGCCGGTGCGGGCGGCAACTTTCTCGACACGGCCAATATCTATAAATCAGGGAGCAGCGAAAAGATCATCGGCGAGTTCATCGGTCCGAGGGATCGCGACTATTTCGTCATAGCTACCAAATACTCGCTGAAGGATAACACCACCAACCCGAATGCGAGCGGCAACAACCGGAAGAATATGATGCGCAGCGTCGAACAAAGCCTCCGGCGGCTGCAGACCGAATATATCGACATATTGTATTTGCACATCTGGGATGACCTCACCCCCATCGACGAGGTCCTGCGCGGCCTCGACGATCTCATTCGTCAGGGCAAGGTCAACTATGCTGCTATCAGCGACACGCCGGCCTGGATCGTAAGCAAGGGGAATACGATGGCAGAGCTGATGGGCTGGAGCCGGTTCGTGGCTTTGCAGGTGGAGTACAGCCTGTTGCAGCGGACGCCCGAACGTGAGCTGATGCCTATGGCCAGGCACTATGGCATGACCGTGACGCCCTGGGCGCCGCTGGCGGGAGGAGCGCTGACAGGCAAATATCTGACGGGCGGCCAGGGGCGAATCAAGCCCCAGAGCAACCGCCGCGATCCCAACAGCGAGCGCATAACCCGGGAGGTAATGGCCGTGGCGGAGCGACTTGGCGTAAAACCCGGTCATGTCGCGCTGCAGTGGACCCGCCAGCAGGGATTTGAGTGCATTCCCATTGCTGGCGCCACGCGTCTCGAACAGCTGCAGGAGAACCTGCAGATGACCGATCTCGTACTGCCCGGGGAGGAGATGCAGCGACTGGATGAGGTCAGCGCCATCGACCTTGGTTTTCCCGGCAAGTTCTTCCGGGAAGAAGGCGTAAGACAAAATAATTTTGGCGGTTTTTATGACCGGATCATCCAACGGTGATCCGTATATCTGCGATAGCCAGCATTTGTAATGAGATACCTGACCCGCACCATCCGGATACTCTCGATCATCAGTCTCCTGACCGATGTGGCCAGCGAAATGCTTTATCCCGTCATGCCGATCTACCTGCGGAGCATCGGCTTCTCCGCGCTGCTGATCGGGATACTGGAAGGCCTGGCCGAAGCCACGGCCGGTCTGAGCAAGGGTTATTTCGGCAAATTATCGGACCAGCTCGGCAGGCGCACGCCTTTTATCCGCATCGGATATGGGCTTAGCGCGCTGTCCAAGCCCATGCTGGCAGCCTTCGTTTACCCCCTGTGGATATTCCTCGCGCGTACCATCGACCGGCTGGGAAAAGGCATCCGCACCGCGGCAAGGGATGCGCTGCTGTCTGACGAATCTACAAAGGAGACCAAGGGAAGAGTATTCGGGTTTCACCGCGCCATGGATACGACAGGTGCCGTGCTTGGCCCCGCCTTCGCCCTTCTGTGGCTGTATCATAATCCCGGTCGCTATCGGTGGCTGTTCCTTATTGCATTCATCCCCGGTTTGCTGGCGATAGCTTGCAGTCTTATTCTGAAAGAAAACAAAAGGACGGTTGCAGGCAAGCCTTCCGCCGGCGGGCTGTTCTCCTTTCTTCGGTATCTGCCAAAAAGCCCTGTCCAATACCGAAGGCTGGTCATCGGACTGTGGATATTCACTCTTGCCAACAGCTCGGACGTTTTTTTGCTGCTCAGGATGAAGCAGTCCGGTTTGAGAGATACGGCTACGATCGGGACCTATATATTCTACAATTTCGTTTATGCGCTTTTCGCCTTCCCGCTGGGCGGGTTGGGCGACCGCATCGGTCTCAAGAAAGTTCTGCTGCCCGGGCTCCTGCTCTTTTCCATCGTCTATGCCGGCATGGCTGTCAAGGGTACCCTGGGCTGGTATCTGCTGCTGCTCTTCCTGTACGGTCTCTACGCTGCCGCTACCGAAGGTATTACAAAGGCATGGATCAGCAATATCACGGACAGGAAAGATACTGCGACGGCTATCGGCGCCTTTACGGGCATCCAAAGCGTCTGTACCTTGCTTGCGAGCACGCTGACAGGATGGATATGGACCCGGTATGGAGCTGCGCCGGCGTTCCTTATTACTGCCGCTATGTCCCTTGGAGTGCTGATCTATATCTGGACTTCGGTCGAACCCGAAAGGACAAGGGCCTAAGCCGGCGTGTAAAGATACCAGCAACGTATCGACTATTTTCCCAATATGATATCCAATTCCGGCAATTGGAATGATTTCCAAAAAAATCCGCTTCGAGAAAATTGTGACCGCCTGGGAATATCTTGTCTTTTTCCTTGATTATTAGTTAGCTATCTATTGCGCGCCGGACTGGCATGACTCCGCAAGCTATTGGTATGCCCCTTGTTTTTTACTGATCAGGAAAAATCTGATTAGTACCATGAACAAGAAATTCTACGCTCTGATGCTGCTGGCCCTTCCTTTTACCGCTTTTTCGCAGGCAAGGACCCTCAACCAGGCCAAAACAAATGGAACGAACTGGTCTTCGACCAGCACCTGGAGCCTCGGCCGTCTCCCGGCGTCCGGAGACTCGATCGTCATTCCTTCCGGCTATACGGTATGGCTGGACATCTCTGCTTCGCTCAACAATGTATACATCAACATCGGGGGAACGCTCGAAGTGGACAAGAATTCTGTGCTTACACTCGATATTGCCTCCGCTATTATGATCCAGAGCGGCGGCTTGCTGAGCACCACTCACCCGTCTGCTACAGAGATCATCACGATCGGCGGCGTCAAAAAATACAGCGGCAACACCGACGTAACGATCTCCGGATTTGGTTACGCGAGCGGCAGCACCGGTACATCTCCTGCCGGCTTCAGCAGCACGCCGATGACCCTGCCTGTTACCTATGTATCCTTTACCGCTGTTCGCAATGCCGGGGACGTGACGCTGGACTGGACAACGGCCACCGAGACGAATAACAGTCATTTCGAAGTGGAACGAAGCCTTGACGGATCTGACTGGACGACGATCGGCACGGTAGCAGCAGGTACAGGCGCCCGGGAGAACAGCTATCATTTTACGGATGCAATGGCCAGCGGAACCGAAATATGGTATCGCCTCCGCCAGGTTGACCTCGACGGCCAGGCACAGTGCAGCCATATCGTATTGGTGGCCGGTGCGACGACGGCAAAGACGACCGTTGTGGCTACTGGCAAGACCATCAACGTCCTGTTCGCGCAGCCGGTATCCGGGCCGGTAACCGCAAGACTGATCGCGCTGAACGGACAGGTGCTGCAGCAGGAGACCTTCGAGCAGGCCGCCGGCACCCTCAGCCTGGGCGCTTCCCGGGTACCCAATGGTGTCTACGTAGTATATCTTAGTGATGGCAAAGGCTGGAGTATGGCGAGGAAGATCTTACTATAGTCAGGACCGTTAGATCAGCAGGAGCAAATAGCCCAGTACCGACCCTCCCAGGATAACGAAAGCGCTGTTCACCTTCGGAAAGCCGAATACCACTACTCCGCTGAGCAGCGCGATGACCACCGCCCGCCAGTCCGTGATCGTCGCCCGGCCAAATTCGATACAGACCGTCAGAATTATGGCCACCGATGCAGCGTTCACCCCGTCCAGAAAAGAAGAAAATAATTTAGACCTGCGCATCCGCGGTATCAGCGGGTGAGACAGCGCCACGAATATGAACGACGGCAGGAATATCGCCAGCGTGGCGATCGCCGCTGACTTCCAGCCGCCCATCTGCCAGCCGATGAACGTTACAGAGGAAAACACAGGCCCCGGCGTGAACTGTCCCACCGCAATGGCGTCGATCAGCACCTTCCTTGAAAGCAGTCCTTTGGCTACCAGCTCGCTGTCGAGAAAGGCAAACAGCACATAGCCGCTGCCGTAGAGGATGGCGCCAACCTTTAAAAAGGAAAAGAATATCCGTGCATTCGAGACGACGATGGCGGGCGCCTGCAGCAGCACCGGGAAAAATCCCTTCAGCGCGCCATCCTGCCGCTGTCCGGCTATCCGGATCAGGGCCAGCAGTCCCGCCCCGAACATGACATAAATCTCGTTCAGTCCCAACAGACCTGCGGCAAGGGCCAGGACGGCGACCACGCACAGGAAGGCTCCCTTTAGCGCGCGCTTTGCCAGCGGCAGCGCCGCCGCCAATATCACGGCGATAATGGCCGGTTTGATCCCGAATATAAAAGCCGCCACTTCCGGGAGGCGGCCATACTGCTGATACAGCCAGGCAATGATCCCCGTGATGACGACTGCGGGGCAAATGAAGCAGGCTCCGGCGATCAAGAGTCCCCGCCATCCTCCGCGCTCCTGGCCGATATGGATCGCCATTTCGGTGCTGTTCGGTCCCGGTATCAGGTTGGTCGCGCCGATGAGGTCCAGAAAATGTTCGTGGTCCATCCAGCGCCGCTTGTCCACCACTTCGCGCTGCATCATCGCGATATGCGCCGCCGGTCCGCCAAAGGCGGTCAGTCCCAGGCGAAGGAAGAGCCTGAACAGCTGCCGTAATTCTTTTTTTTCAGCCATCGGGTCATGCCCTCCCTCTTTTAGCGTCCAACGACCAGCCGCCTGCGCCCAACAAGAGAACGGCCACCAGTGTCAGCGTCATCGCAAAATCCGTCCGGTAGTCGTGCGCAAAGACCCAAAATCCTTTTTCCATCAGCTCGGGCCATTTCGTCGTTATGAAGGCGACGCCCATGATGATCAGCAGCGGCACGGTCGCCCATCTGGTCAGCAGGCCGACGAGCAGAAGCAATCCACAACCGATCTCGAAACTCCCGGTCCAATCGGCCCAGAATCCGGGATGGGCAAAGCCTAATTTCCCGAACCTCCCCGTACCCAGCAGTTCGGGAAACAGCAACTTCTGCAGGCCTTCCGTAAGGAAGACAAAGCCGGGCACCCAGCGCAGCAAAAGAAGAGCCAGCGACCGGCGGCTTGTATTATTGGCTGTCATAGTCATTGTTTGGAAAAGACCTGGTTGGTGAACGGCGGGGTATCCGGCACTTTTATCACGTTGAACTCGTGCTTTGTAGCCCGGTGGCAGTTGTTACAGGTGTTCGTCAGCACTACAAAAGCTTTTTTGAATGCGGCCTCATTGGCGGCGCCGACAGCAGCGCTTACACTATCGAGAGGCTCGCGGATCATCGGCAGGGAGATGGTCTCCGGCCGGTCGGTGCAATATTTCTCAATGTCATCGAGCGACTCCTTTATTTCGCCAACCTCGAAGTCCGCGAGCTTCCAGTTGCCCGCTTCGCCGGCGAACCAGAGCTTGGCATGGTGCACCTGGATACCCGACATGAACTCGCCGAGTCCGGGCCGATAGGCGTCGTCGAGCTTTTTCTGAAGACTGTCGACGCGGCCCTGCAGTTCGGAATTGGTTGAATTTCCGGAGTTGCAGGCAGCGAGGGCTATAAAACCGGCTAGTAAGAAATATTTGATCACGGGTTTGCTCATTTTTATCAAAAATGCGATGCGATTGGCAGCTTTTATGGTCGATTTGACAATTTTATGGTGTTTCGGATGGTCGAATGCCGGCAGCTCCGATCATTCCTTCCGGAAAGCCTGCGGTGTCCTGCCCGTCGCTCTCTTGAAATATTTCACAAAATGTGAAGGGTCTTTGAAATCCAGGGCGAAGGATATCTCTGCGACGGTGCCGTTGGTGTACAAGAGCAGGCGCCGGGCTTCGACCATCAGGAATTCGCCGAGCACTTCCGTTGCGGACCGGTCTGCGGCCTTCCGGCAGGCGTTATTCAGATTTTGCGGCGTTGTGTGCAGCAGGTTGGCGTAGTGGGACACCGTCCGCTTGATCGCGTGTCCGTCGCCCAGCAAATGCATAAACGAGTCATAAAGACCGCCGGTCTCCCGCATCTGTTTCGGACCCGGAGCCGCCACCTCGATCATCTTTCCCAGCAGGGTCTTTAGTGCCCATTCCGATAATTCCGGGACCTCATCTTTTGCGGGTCCCAGCTCGTCCAATAGTACTTCCCAAAGCCGGTCGACCGTCGCGCTGGGCTCCAGCAGCAGGCAATTGTGGGCGCTTATGGAAGCAAACATCGACCGGAGGCGGCCGTCGGTGAGACCGTCCACGAACTCCCGGCGGACGATCAGCACATAACCATGTCCGGGAGCCGAGAGCTCCCAGCAGTGCACCTGGTCCCTGCGGATCACGAAGAGTACCGGCGGCTGTACGGAATAACGGCGTCCGTCGATCACGTGCACTCCTTCTCCCGCGGTCAGGTAGATCAGCTCGAAATAGCCGTTGTGCCGGTGAGGATCGGTATGCCGGATGGCCGATTTGAATGGAGATATCTTAATGACTGTCCGCCCGCCGGATTTGTCTTTTACGGGGAGTTCCGTGCTCATCCCCAAATATACCACAATCCGCTGTTGGCATGGTATGCCGTTTGCGGCGATCCGGGTATGAAACCAAACCAATCAACCGGCGCCAATGGTCGCCGGCATTTCGTCAGGCAGGGCCTGCAGGCGGGTCTTGCCGGCCTGGCCGGCGCGTCCCTTCTGACCGCGTGTTCCGGCGGGAAAGGAGAAGAAAAAGAGGTCTCGCCGCCGGAGGACCTGATGCAGGAACACGGGCTGCTCAACCGGATACTGCTGATCTATGACCATGGCCGCCAGGCGATCGCCTCTGGCATGCCTCCCGATCTGGCGGCGTTGAACGCTTCCGCCGGTATTATCCGCAGCTTTGTCGAAGACTATCATGAGAAGCAGGAGGAAGACTATCTCTTTCCCCGTATGAAGAAGGCTGGTCAGTTGACCGATCTTGTAGACACCCTGCTCCTTCAGCACAATGCCGGCCGTCGCATCACCGACCAGCTGCTGCAGCTGACGAAAAACCCTGCCCTCGGCGACGCCGATATGCAGAAACTGGCCGGTCTGCTCACCTCCTTCAATACGATGTACCGGCCGCACGAGTCCCGCGAAGATACCGTCCTCTTCCCTGCCTTCCGGAAATTAGTCTCCCGTCACGAATACGATTCGCTGGGTGAAGAATTTGAGAACAACGAGCGAAAACATTTTGGCCAGGATGGCTTTGAGACGATGGTCGCCAAAGTTGCCGACATAGAGAAACAGCTGGGCATCTACAACCTCAGCCAATTCACTCCCACATAAAAAGTGCTTCTGTGTCCAACCTCAAATTCTGGCTCCTGCTGTTCGCCGCCCTGACACCCGGACTAAGTTATTCCGTCCTCAGGCTCTTCACCGGGTTGGCAAGCGCAGCCCTTATCGCCAGGAGACTGACGGTCACCAGCGCGATCAGCAGGGCCGCGACGCCTGCGGCTGCAAAGACCCACCAGCTGATGGCGACGCGATAGGCGTAATCCTCGAGCCAGCGGTGGATCGCCCAGAAGGCCAGCGGCCAGGCGATCAGGTTGGCGACCAGCACGAGGCGGATAAAGTGGCGGGAGAGCAAAAGGACGATGCTTCGGATAGAGGCGCCCATGACCTTCCGGATGCCGATCTCTCGGATGCGGCGTTCGGCCGAATAGGAAGCCAGGCCAAAGAGCCCGAGACAGGAGATAAAGATCGCCAGTGCCGCCAGTATGCCCACCATGCGGGATACCTGCATGTCCGCGCGGTATACTTCGGTAAAGTGCTCGTCGAGGAACTGGTATTCCAGCGGGTTCTCGGGAAAATTCCTCCTCCAGACCGACTCGACAAAGGCTACCGCCTCGCGCGTCTTCCCGGCGCTCAGTTTGACCGACAGCGTCGAGTAACCCCAGTCCTTCTGGTTCATCAGGAACATGGTCTCGATCTTATAGTGCAGGGAATTGAAGTTGAAGTTTTTCGCGATCCCGACGATATAACCGGCCGAGTCAAAGCCAAAGTTGCGGCCCAGCAAATAGGATATCGGGCGACCCGGCATGTCTTTCAGCAGCTCGCTCGCCAGCGCCTCATTGATGATGTATTCGCGGCCATTGGCCTGCTGCTCATTTGAAAAATCCCGGCCTGCAACCAGCGGTATCTGGTAGAGACGGAGATAGTCGGGGTCTACGATCAGCCTGGTCGAGGTCAGCTGGCGCAGCGGCCCGTCGCCCTTGAACTGTATGCCGGACTGATCGAGATGGCTGCCCAGCTCGTCCTGGGCGCCTGTCACGCTCCGGACCAGCGAGCTTGCGCTGAGCTGCTCTTTGAGCAGCGTATATTTCTGCGCCGTTACCCGGTCGAGCCGGATGTTCAGCACCTGGTCGCGGCTAAAGCCCGGATCCTTGTCCCGCATAAAGGTCAGCTGCCGGAAGACAAAAACGGTAGCGATGATAAGAAAGATCGCACTGCTGAACTGCCCGACGACCAGGACGTTCCGCAAAAAGCCCTTGTTCTTCCCGATCTGCGGCAGCCCCTTCAGGACTTTCACGGGCTGAAACGAAGAAAGATAGACGGCGGGATACAGCCCCGACAAAAAGCCGACCAGGATGGTGCCGTCCAGCACGACGAGGGGTATCCATTTCTGCTGGAAGAGGATCGTCTCCAGCGAACGCTGGCTCAGCGCGTTCACTGATGGAAGGACCAGCGCGACGAGCCCGAGGGCCAGTATCAGCGAAAGCAGCGAGAGCAGTATCGTCTCACTCAGGAACTGAACGCCCAGCTGCATACGCAGCGCACCGACGGATTTACGGATGCCCACCTCCCGCGCCCGCTCGGCCGAACGGGCTGTGCTGAGATTCATAAAATTGATGCCCGCGATAGAGAGAACGATCAGCGCGATCACCGTGAAGATATTGGTATAGCTCCTGTCGAACTTCCGGTAGTTGACATAGTCGAGGCCGATGTCCGCGGCGCCCGCGTGGACGTCTTTCAGAGGAAGGAGAAAGAGCTCATAGAACTTCCAGCCGTCTCCTCCGCTCTCCATATGGCGCTTTAGATAGGCCGGGAATTTCTTTTCCATTGCGGCGATG
Organism: Bacteroidota bacterium; assembly: GCA_018267585.1. Classification (GTDB taxonomy): domain Bacteria; phylum Bacteroidota; class Bacteroidia; order Chitinophagales; family Chitinophagaceae; genus Puia. Next base: position 1,003 of record JAFDYE010000349.1, on the reverse strand, counting down.
TTGGTGTTGGGCGCCAGCTCGAAATAGGTGTTCAGCCAGTTGCCGCCCCAGCGATCCATCCAGTCAGGCTTGATAAAGGTATTGAAGGAGATGAGCGCATCGAACTGTAGCTGTGAGTTCTCCGGCACATCGGCAAGTACCCCGGTGACGGTGTACAGGACGGTGTCCGACGAAAAGTGGGTGATCGTCTTCCCGATGGGGTCTTCGTCGCCGAAGAGCTTGCGGGCCGACGATTGCGTCACGGCGATGCTGTTGGGCTTCAGCAGCGCAGTCGCCCGGTCGCCTTTCAGCATGGGGAAGTCGAACATCCGGAGGAAGGCCGTGTCGACGTCGAACACCTGTGGCAGGAAGATCCTTTTCTCTTTATTGGTCAGCTGATATTTGGTGTCCCAGCGGATACGCGTAAAGTCAAGCACCTCCGGGAACTCCGCTTTTATAGTCGGCCCCATGGGGAACATCGACAGGGCTACTTTCTGGGAGGCTACCATTCCGGGGAATTTCTGCACTTCGTTGAGGCGGTAGATGTTCTTGGCGTGCATCCGGTCAAAGCTCTTTTCATAAAAGACGAAGAGCATGATCACGATACAGGCTGCCATTCCGATGGCCAGTCCCAGTATATTGATGATGGAGTAGACCCTGTTCTTACGAAGGTTGCGCCAGGCGGTCTTGATATAGTTCCTGAACATATGCGGTGTTTGTTGTGCAACGGGACCGCACCCAGGAAAATGCCGGTTTTCTGCGTAACTCCTAATCAATTAGTTGGCGTATTTTATCCCGGCAGAACCGTCCGGTTTCGATACAGTCAGTGTTCGGTTTTACAGCCTCGCCGGTTTGCTCTATATTTCGGCTCGTAAATCGATCCGATGATAAAGAAAGCCCTGGATGCCGGCGTCAAGGACAATATCATCCCGTCGACGGCCAGGGCGATCTTGAACTGCCGCGTTCTGCCCGGCGAGACCATAAAGTCAACGGAAGATTATATCCGGGCGACGATCGGCGATAG
>JAFDYE010000348.1 GCA_018267585.1 Bacteroidota bacterium | reverse complement strand
GTACACACGCAGGACCTGTGGCTGCGCTGGGCGGCCATCCTCCACGACATCGGCAAGCCCCCGACAAAGAAATTTGAAAAAGACCACGGCTGGACCTTCCACGGACACGAGGTCGTCGGCGGCCGGATGGTCCCGAAGATCTTTACAAAGCTCAAGCTGCCGCTCAACGAAAAAATGCGCTTCGTCCGCAAGATGGTCGAATACCATCTCAGACCCATCAGCCTCACAAAAGAGAATATCACGGACTCGGCCATCCGTCGCCTGCTCTTCGACACCGGCGACGACATCGACTCGCTTATGACCCTATGCGAAGCCGATATCACTTCGAAGAACAGGCAAAAGGTCCGGCGCTACCTCGAAAATTTCGAGCTCGTCCGCCAACGCCTCAAAGAAGTCGAAGAGAAAGACCGTATCCGCAACTGGCAGCCACCCATCACCGGTGAGATGATCATGGAAAAATTCGGACTGCCGCCGGGTCGCATGGTCGGCGAGCTCAAGAACGCCATCCGCGAAGCGATCCTCGACGGCGTCATCTCCAACAGCTACGACGCCGCATACGAGTTCATGATGAACAAGGCCAGGGAGCTCAACCTCTCCCCGGTAAAATAATGCGACAGGGCTGCCCCCTCGCACTAAATCCGTCGATTAGAAGAATTAACGAATTTATGTATCTTGTGTGCTAAATTGCATATTAGTCATGGCGATATTGAAATTCCGGGTATATTTTGAGGAAGACGATAGCATTTACAGGGACGTGGCAGTTCGGCATACGCAGACTTTCCTACAGCTGCACCAGATCATCCTGAAAGCTTATGAATTCGACACCAAGCACCAGGCTACCTTCTACCGCAGCAACGACAACTGGCAGAGAGGCAGAGAGATATCGCTGGAGAAATACGACAAACCTTACAAGGCGCCGCCACTGCTCATGGCCGAGACCAATATCGGCTCAGAGATATTCGACCCTAATCAGAAATTTATATACGTATACGACTTCGTCAAGAACTGGAGCTTCCTCGTTGAGCTCATCAACGTCTCCAAAGAAGAAGGCGGCAAGCTGGAATACCCCGCCGTCATCAAATCAGAAGGTATACCACCCTCCCAATACGGCACCAAAGGCATCGTCGGCGACAAGCTCACCGAGATAGAAGAAAAATACGACCTTACCAAGGGTACGGAAGGATTCGGCGAAGAAGGAGAAGAAGGAGAAGGCGAGACGGACCAGGAAGGAGAGGAAGGCGGCGAAGAAGGAGAAGAAGAGCTGTGACCAACGCGAGTCCCACCAGCCCCCACCACCCACATCCCACCGTCTTCGTGATCGTCGGCCCAACCGCCGTCGGGAAAACGGCTGCCGCCATTCGTCTGGCCCTCCAGCTCGGCACAAAGATCATCTCCGCCGACTCCCGCCAGTGCTTCCGCGAACTCAACATCGGCGTAGCCAAACCATCACCACAGGAACTCAGCGCCGTCCCCCATTATTTCATCGACTCACACTCCATACAGGAAGAGGTCAACGCCGCCATCTTCGAACGCCTGGCGCTCCAGTGGACCGAAGAGATATTCAAGACCTCCCCATCCGTCGTCATGGTCGGCGGCACCGGACTCTATATCAAAGCCTTCACCGAAGGGCTCGACGACATCCCCCCGGCCGACGAATCCATCCGCTTTCACATCCAGCAGCAGTACGAGGTTCAGGGCATCGGCTGGCTACAGGACGAGATAAAGAAATATGACCCCGGCTTCTACGAAAAAGGCGAGATACTCAACCCCCAGCGCCTGATGCGGGCCCTCGAAGTAAGGCTCACAACGGGACAGTCTATCCTATCTTTCCGCAGCCCCGAACCAAAACCCCGACCCTTTCAGATCCAAACCATCGGCATCGGGCTCCCCAAAGAGCAGCTCCACGAACGCATCCACAACCGCGTCGATCAGATGATCAAAGACGGCCTGCTCGAAGAGGTCAGATCCCTCCTCCCCTACCGGGAACACAACGCGCTGCAGACCGTCGGATACCGCGAGCTCTTCGAATACCTCGACGGCAAATGCACCCTCGACACCGCCATCACCAACATCAAAACCAATACGCGCCAGTATGCGAAAAGACAGCTGACCTGGTTCCGCCGCAATCTCTCCACCCGATGGATAGGTCCCAATGACGAGTTCCCCCTCTCCCCCACCCCATAGATCAATTACCCGCACGCCAACGCGCGGCCCACTCCGTCCAAAACATAACTATAAGGTAACCTTGCCGTAACATAGATAAACCCAAAATTTGCGGTCAGAACAAAAAAATCTGCCCGCGTGGTTCAAAACCTGCACAAACTGATAGCCAGGGAATTCGGAAATGATTTTCAATGGGGCGTAGCCATGGCCGCAGCGCAGAACGAAGGAGCCTGGAACAGCTACGGCAAAGCCCCATCCATCTGGGACGCCTTCTCCCGCCGCCAGGGCAAAATAAAAGGAGGCGGCCGCCCAACCATCGCGTGCGACTTTTATCATCGGTATAAAGACGATATCCTCCTCGTCAAAGCCCTCGGCTTCTCCGTATTCCGCTTCTCCCTCTCCTGGGCCCGCATACTCCCGGAAGGCATTGGCCGCGTCAACAAGGAAGGCGTAGCATTCTATCACCGCGTCATCGATGAATGCCTCCAACTGGGCCTCACCCCGTACGTCACCCTCTATCACTGGGACCTGCCCGTCACGCTGGAAAAAGAAGGCGGCTGGACCAGCCACCTCATGCTCAAATGGTTCACCCGCTTCGCCACCTTCTGCGCGGAAGAGTACGGCGACAAGGTCAAGAACTGGATCGTGCTCAACGAACCCTTCGGCTTCACCAGCCTCGGCTATATGCTCGGCCGTCACGCACCCGGCAGAATGGGACTCTCCAACTTCCTCCCCGCTATCCACCACGCCGCGCTCGCACAGGCCGAAGGCGGACGGATCCTGAGAGACAAAGTACCCCAGGCCCATATCGGTACCAGCTTCTCCTGCTCGGAGATCGTTCCATATACCAACTCCCCCGAAGACATCCAGGCCGCCAAAAGAATGGACATCCTGATGAACAGGCTCTTCATCGAGCCCGCACTCGGCCGCGGCTATCCCCGGGAAGACTTCAAATTCCTCGAAAAACTCGAGATCCACAACCGCAGCTGGAAATATACCGAACGGATGCAGTTCAATTTCGACTTCATCGGCATCCAGAACTACTTCCCGCTCGTCATCCGCCACAACCCGCTCATCCCTATCGTACAGGCCTCCGAAGTACGGGCGGTTACCCGCAAAGTACCCCACACCGATATGGGCTGGGAGATCAACGGCGACAGCTTCTATCGCCTACTAAAACGTTTTTGGCTATACGGCGGCGTAAAAGAGATCATCGTCACCGAAGGGGGCGCCGCATTCCGCGACGAGCTCGTCAACGGCTCCGTCAACGACCAGCGCCGCATCGACTATTACCAGGAATACCTGCTCGCCCTGCTCCGAGCCAAAAAAGAAGGCGTCAACATCAAAGGCTATTTCGCATGGACCCTCATGGACAACTTCGAATGGGCAGAAGGCTACAAAGCCCGCTTTGGCCTCATACACGTCGACTTCGAAACCCAGCTCCGCACCATCAAAGGCTCCGGCTACTGGTTCCGCGACTGGCTCAGCCAAAAATGAAAAAACCGGCTGCGCCGGCAGCCGGTCCATATCGGTCACTCCACGATTAGTGGAAGTCTCTATTAATTGCGTTGCTGAACGTCTTCAGGCTCCATCCACCTCCAACGATGATCCGGCGGATAGTCATCAGCGGATCGGTCGGGTCCATCTTATCAGCCAGCTGAAAAGCGGCAATAAAACCCCTCTTCCTCAGTTCAGGCAGCGCCTGCCGGTTCCACAG
>JAFDYE010000347.1 GCA_018267585.1 Bacteroidota bacterium | reverse complement strand
TCGATGACCCCGTCCTTGCAGAACGACCGGGATCCGGTACTGCTGTCTTTTGGTATGAGAAGCAGCTGGCTGTTCCTGCTGGTCGCCGCCCTGGCCACGTTGTCCAGACCGGTGATCAGCTTGCCGGCTTTCTCCGCCTTTTCCATCTGCTGCCGCACCATTCTTTGCCTGAGTGTATCCCAGGCGGCAAGCTCGGGTTTTAGCCATTCCTGCAGACGGCATTCCGTCCAGTCGATGTTGTCTTTTTGCAGATAGCCTGCGACGTGCTCGGGATGTCTTGTTATTTTCCTGAAATCGCCGATCACGGCAGCCGGGCCGACAATGAAGACCGGAAGGGGATATACTTTCAGGACCGAGCCCAGTCCGTTGTCCATTTGATAGACGAAGCCGTGGGAAGACACGGACTGGCGGGTGTTGTTCTTGATCAGTCTCAGCTGGTTATCGCGTCCCAGGTAGGTCCTGGACTGGTCGCCGCCGAGGACCATGACGAGGTATTCCTTTTCGTTGCGTTTATAGTCCGCCAGGTCGCGGATCCGGAAAGGTTCGTCGATCACCAGTCGTTGCTGCACCTCCATATCCATATAGGCTATTTCCCCTGTTTCCCGGGAGGCGAAGAGGGCGATAGCTCTCCGGTGGGTCGAGTAGTCCAGTTTGCGGACCAGCTGGCGGAGGATATTTACGACGGGTAGGGCTTCCTCCGAGCTGTGGGCAGCCAACAACTGTCGTTCGGCTTTTTCAACCAACGACTTTATGGTCCCTTCCAGTTCGTGCCGGGGGGTCATCTTTGGGTCGAAAGGTGAGACCAGGACGACGGAAGGCTTGTTCTTTACCCGGATCTGGAGGAAAAGTGGCTTTTGGGCAATGGCGGGCATAGTGCTCATAGTCGTTGTATTTTGATTCAAAAATACCGGGAAGGGCGGGCCATAAGCATGAGGACGATCAGTCTTATTGTTGATCGTGGTCAGCATCGCGCGGTGGCCGGTTGCTGATGACAATCACGGATGCCGCTGACCGGCCTCATGGATGGGGTGGGCAGCCCAACGGTATTTTTACAGAAAATAAGCTATGGAAAAGATAATGCTGGCGCTGGACGCGCATCAATTGAATATAAGCACGGTAGATTTTGCCTGTTATATAGCCCGCCTTACTCGGTCAAAGCTGACCGGGGTGTTCCTGGAAGGGGTGAATCCGGAAGACTACGGGTATATCCCGGGTTCGGGAGACGCTTCCTATGAGGACGGAGGAAAAGATCTTACCGAGCAGCAGGTGACGAAGACGATCGAGCAGTTCAGGGAGTCCTGTATCTGCCGGGAGACGTCCAACCTGGTACATCGCGACCGCGGGATGCCGCTGAGCGAGGTTCTTGAAGAGAGCCGGTTTGCGGATTTGATCATAGTGGACCCTTCGACCTCTTTCAGCAGGTCGGACCGGGGCATTCCGTCGGGTTTTGTAAAGGACGTGCTGGAGGGTTCGGAATGCCCTGTCCTCGTAGCGCCGTACAGTTTCAGCGCCATCGAGGAGATCATTTTAACTTATGACGGATCGGAGTCTTCGGTCTTTGCCATCAAGCAATTCGCGCATTTATTTCCCGGGCTGACTGACAAGAAGGTAGTGGTTGTCAGTGTCCGGGACCTGGAAGGGGGGAGCCTGGAGCAGCAGTACAAGATCAAAGAGTGGCTGAAGGCGCACTATCCCCAGGCGGAGTTTGTGGTCCTGAATGGGAATGCTTCTGACGAGCTTTTCGGCTACCTGATCGAGAAGAAGAACGCG
>JAFDYE010000346.1 GCA_018267585.1 Bacteroidota bacterium | reverse complement strand
GTGGCGGCGATACCTGCCTCAGAGCCGTAGTTATAACCCGTACTGTAGGTCGCCAGCGACGGGAAGTCCGTGCCCAGGCCTTCGTTGTTGCCGGTAAGCCCGATGCTGCCGCGCAGCTTGAGGTCGTTGACAAATTTCACGTCCCGCATAAATTCCTCGTTGCTGATACGCCAGCCAGCGGAGATCGAGGGGAAAAAGCCGTAGCGTTTGTTCGAGCCAAACCGGGAGCTGCCGTCCGTCCGCAGGACCCCTTCGACGAGGAACCTGTCGTCATAGCTATAGCTCGCGCGGCCGAAATAGGATACCAGGCCCCAGGCAGAACGGTAGTCAGTAGGAGCAGACAATGCCGTGAAGCCGGATACGGACTGGATGATATCGGTCGAGCTGGTGGAGCCGCTAAACCCTATACGACGCACCGACGCCTCCTGCGCGCTCTGGCCCAGCAGAAAAGACAGGTGGTGTTTCGCATTCAGCTCGGGCGTATAGCTCAGCGTATTCTCGTTGATCCAGAGGAATTGGTTGAATACCGAGACGAAACCCGTAGCCGGCGATCCGTTGTTGACCAGCGTGGACTGATAGCGGTCGTCCGTGACCTGCTGGTTGTCGAAGCCGAGGCTGGTCCGCAGTTTGAGTCCCTTTACGATCGTGTACTCGCCGTAGATATTCCCGACGTAGCTGTCGACGCCGCTGACGAACCGCAGGCTGTTGGCCAGCATCACCGGGTTGGTATTCCTCCGGAGGGGATCGCTGAAATAAGAACCGTTCTTATTGTAGATAGGATTGTTGGGGTTGGCGATAAGAGCCGCGGCCAGGACCGACTGGCCGGAAAAGCTGTTGTCCAGGCGGTGGTTGATGGAATGCGTACCGGTGATATTGACGCCTATCTTCAGGTTGTCGGTCGCCATGAAGTCGAAATTGATCCGGCCGTTCCAGCGGCGGTAGTGCTGGAGACCGGTGATCGTTCCCGTCTGGTCGAAATACCCCAGCGAAACATAGTGCGAGGTCTTGCCGGTGCCACCCGATATGGACAGGTTGGCGTTGGTCATCGGCGCCTGGCGGAAAATGGCGTTCTGCCAGTTGGTATTCGTGTCGGTATAGTTGACCAGCGGGTCAGCGGGAAGACCGGCATTGACGCGCTCTTCCCGGATCAGGTCGACATACTGGCGGTTGTCGAGGAGGTTCAGGCGCTTGGTCACTTCCGCCATCCCGGTATAGACGCTGGCGTTGAATTTCGATTTCCCGGCCACACCCTTCTTGGTTGTGATAAGGATGACGCCGTTGGCGCCCCGGCTACCATAGATTGCCGCGGCGGCGGCGTCTTTCAGCACCTCGATGGAGGCGATATCGTTTGGGTTGATGTCATTGGTGGACGCGATGCGCTGTCCGTCGCCCGATATCCCGTACTGCGCCGCGGGGAGGTTGTTCATGGGAACCCCGTCGACCACGTACAGCGGTCGGTTCTCCCCGAAGAGCGAGCCGTTGCCGCGGATACGGATATAGGTCTCGTCGCCGGGAGAGCCCGAGTTCTGGACGACCTGTACGCCCGAGGCCCTGCCCTGCAGCGCGGCGTCGATGCTCGTCACGGGAGTGTTGGCGATATCGGCGCCTTTTACCGTGGAGACGGAAGAGATCAGATTTCTGCGGCTGGAGGTGCCGTAGCCAATGACGACCACGTCATTCAGCCGGCCGCTGACCGCGGTCAACCGAACAACGTAGTCATTCGTCTGCGCGCTGATGGCGATCTCGGCGCTGCTATATCCCGTATAGGAGATCAGCAGGACCCTGTCCTGGTCCTCTACGCTGAGCCGCCAACGTCCGTTGACGTCGGTGCTCGTCCCCCGGTTGCTGCCCTTGATCTTGACGCTGGCGCCCTGCAGCAGCTGTCCTTCGATCGTCGTAACAGTGCCCGTGATCCAGTGTCCGTCACGGCTGGCGGTGGCGTCCAGCACCGGGGCGGCGCCTTTTGCGGCGGAGTCGGGTGTCCCGGCGCCGGCCGTCCTTGTCCGCTGTTTGGCCTTGTCGGGCATGATCAGGTAAGACCTCGCCTTTACCTTTTTGTAGTTGAGCGCAAAGGGGCCGATCAGGGTGCTGATATTCTCCTCGGCGGTCCGGCCGAAATTGATCAGACCCGAGGGGACGAGCAGGCCTTCTACCGTCCTGTCCTCGAAAAGGATGTCTACCTTATAGTGATCCTTGATCAGCCGCAGCGCTTCCGAGAGCCGGATGGAAGAGTCTCTCTCGTCGCCGGCAAAAGTCCTCGGGGTTTGAAAAAAGGAGAGGATTGCAAAAAGCAGTAGTCCTTTCAACAGTTGATGATGAAATCTTTTCATAATAGCAGCATAGTATTTAGTCGTTAATAACTTACTCGGAGAAGTACACCGTGCCTTCCCGGATAGTATAGTGTATATTCAGCAATTGGGCGATGACGTCCAGTAATTCGTTTGCGGTATCCGCATGGAAGGATCCGGAAATACTCCGGTTGGAAAGGGCCTCGTTGTCGAAATGTACAGACAGTCCGAAATTGTCCCGGATCATTCCCGCAAGCTCGGACAGCGAGGTCGCGTCGAAGAGGAACTCGTGGTCTTTCCATGCCGAGAGGTTCTCGGGGTTGGCGATATGCCGGACGTTGGTCGTTCTTCCTTTTTTTGCGGTGAAGAGGTCGCCGGGCTGCAGCTCGATGCGCCGTTCTTTTTTCTCCTCTTTGTATTGTAGCTGTACCTTCCCTTCCCGGAGAACGACCGTGGCCTTCCCGCCCCTCGTATAGACGGTGAACCGGGTTCCCAGCACCAGCACTTTCAGGTCTTTGTCGGTATTGACGGTAAAGGGCTGGCTGCCGCTGTGTGTCACCGTGAAGTCCGCCTCACCGGAAAGGAAGACATCCCTGTTGGTCTTTCCAAAGCCGAACCGGCTGTACCGTACCGTAGTGTTGGCGTTCATAGACACCAGGCTGCCGTCGGGCAGGACGACCGACCGGGTCTCGCCATAGGCGGTCGACATCGACCGGTAGAGAAATATGTTCTTCAGGGCATAAATGGCCGTGATCAGTGCTATAGTTGCGATGGCCGCTGCGATGAATCTGAGGCTTACCAGGGTTTTGGGGCGTCTGGCGGTGGGTATGGTTTGGGAGGATACCGGGTGGTCCTGTGCGATATTGACCAGCGCTGTTGCCGTATCCGGCATGAACTGCGGATTGGTCCTCTCCCATTCGTCCAGCCATTCGTAGTAGCGTTCGATATTCTCCGGCTCGCGCAGCCAGTCTTCGATCTGCTTTTTCCGGAGAGGCGTCGACCTACCCGAGAAGCTTTCGAACAGTATATGCTTATCGACAGAATTTTCCATGGTTGCTCATTTCAAGTAATCGGATAAAGTTTTCTTAAGGATGCTGAGGGCTTTCATCATATGCGCTTCGACCGTTTTCAGGCGGATCTGCAGCTCGTCGGCGATCTCTCTGTTCTTTCTGCCCTCATAGCGGCTCAGCAGGAATACCTTCTGACACTGGGGCGGGAAGCTTTCGATGGCCCGCTCGATCTTTGTCATCAGCTCGCTCAGCAGCAGTATCGACTGCGGATCGACCTCTTCGACCAGCCCGGAGCCGGCAGCCAGCCTGTCGCCAAGCTCCTGTTTCTTCTCGCCGAACTCCTGCTGGAGATGGTTGTAGGAGCTGTTCCGCACCGCCGTATACAAATACGCGCGAAAGGTGGACGTGACGGACAGGTAGAGCCGTTTGTTCCAGAAATTAAGGAATACCTCGCTGACGATATCCTGGGCTATCTCTTTCGAATAGACGAAGCGGGTGGCATGGCTGCAAAGAGGACCGTAGTACTTCTTGAACAGGACGGCGAACCCCTTTTCCGGGTCGTCCTTCAGGATGATCCGGATGAACGTCTCGTTGTCCATCAGCAGCGCCTGTTCATCGGCGTCCTTGTCCGCCGCGATCCGCAGCGGGTTGTTGCCGGAAGAATGTTTCGGTTCTTTCATTTGCAAGTGGCCTCGTTTACGGGGATCCTGCCCCTTCGATAACAGGACAAAAAAATGATAATTTACCCTTAGTGGGGAAAGGATTTTTTTTTCGCGCCGGAGGGAGTGGCGCGATTGGCGGCTAAGGGTCTTACGCCTTCTTGATGTCTATCGAGTAGGTGAATTTGTCCGCGCGATAATACCCGATGTTGTATTCGATGGGGCGGTCACCCGGATCATAGACGAATCGTTCACGGAATAAGATAGGCGCTTCCGCCGGCACCTGGAGCAGTCCGGCCATTGGCCCCGCCAGCCTGGCACTGATATTCTCGTCCGAACGTACAACCAGTACCCCAAATTTCTCTTCCAGCAGCGAATACAGCGGGCGGGAGAAATCGTCCTCGGGAGTTAAACCGATGCGCGGATGGAACCAGCTTTCGAAATATACGATGGGTTCCCCTTCGCTGCCTTTCAGCTTGGAGAGCTTGAAGACGTTCTTGTGGAGCCGGATGTTAAAGAAGCGGCTCACCTTTTCCTCGGCCTTGACGTATTCCGTCCTCAGCTGCAGGTTCTCTACCTGCACGCCGCGATCCTGCATTTCCCGGGTAAAACTGTACCAGTGGTCCAGCCCCGTGGAGAGCGGCTTTTTCTTTGCGACGGTGGTACCCACTCCTTTCTTGCGCGTCAGCAGGCCTTCGTATTCCAATTTATTGGTCGCCTGCCGGATGGTATTGCGCGATACGCCCAACCGGTTAGCCAGCTCGACCTCTTTCGGGAGAAATGCTCCATTGCGGAATTCGGGGGAATCGATCAATTTCCGCATCAGCTCTTCCACCTGGAGGTGTAGCGGTATCTTATTTTGATGATCGATGCGCAGCTGCATAGGCGAATGAATGTTCAAACATACCAACTTTCAAACGAATGCCCAACTATTTTTAGCACCGTACAGTCAATGTATCGTATCCGGACAGGTGCCGCACCGGCTACCCATATAAGTCACTGGCAATCAATACACAGAGATTAAGGCACTGTTTTGGCCGGACGATCTGGCGCACAACCGCATCGACTATGCTCAAGAATTATTTCAAAATAGCCTGGCGAAACCTTTTTCGCAACAAGGCTTTTGCCTCGACCAATCTATTGGGCCTCGCGATTGGAATGACCTGCAGCATTCTGATCTTTCTATGGGTACACGACGAGCTGTCGTATGACAGGTTCCATGCGAACTACAAGGACATCTACCAGGTGATAGCGAACCGGGATTTCAAGAACAGCGTCTTTACAGACAGGAATATGGCTTTCCCCCTGGGGCCGGCGCTCGAGCACGGTTATCCGCAGATAAAGACCGCCGTGGAAATGACCTATCCCCAGCAGCGGTTACTGGCCTTCGGCGAGAACAGGGTCAAAAAGACCGGCTATACTGTGAGCGGGCATTTCTTCGACATGTTCAGCTGGAAGTTCCTCAAAGGCAGTCCGGCCAGCGCGATAACCGATCCTTCCTCGATCGTCCTTTCGGCCAGCGCCGCAAAGGCCTATTTCGGCAATGAGGAAGCGGTCGGAAGGACCATGAAGCTCGACGACAACCAGCTGGTGCGGGTAAGCGCCGTCGTGGCCGACGCCCCGGACAATTCGACGTTCAGGTTCGATTTTATCCAGCCTTTCAACTATTCGGATTCGAACCTCAGAGCGCAGATGAACGAATGGGGCAATTCGTCCTGGAACGTTTTTGTCCAGTTGACACCAGGCGCCAGTGTAGCGGCCGCGCAAAAGACCGTCGACGATGTGAAACATGCGCATAGTCCCCATGACAAGATCAGCACTTATTTTCTTTTCCCCATGAACAAATGGCGGCTATACAGCGATTTCAAGGACGGAAAGAATACCGGCGGGATGATCGAATACGTCCGGCTGTTTTCTGTCATCGCCG
>JAFDYE010000345.1 GCA_018267585.1 Bacteroidota bacterium | reverse complement strand
CGGGAGTCTTTCCTTCGTCCCGCGGCAAGTTAAAGATAATTTAAAATGCGCCGGGGGGAAAGAAGATCGCTCCTGAACTGATGCCCTGTCCCGCTGTGGAGAACCCGGAATATTAAGGAAATCTTAAATCTGCCGGTTAAGTCGAGATTTCGAGCCAAAAAATGGTCCGGGAATTGCAAAAGGTTATTTGGCCAGCGTCAGTGGTAGACCTTGCATTAACCGGAATGAAAAAAATACTCAGGGATTTATTGAAAAGGGCCGTTCCCCACATCGTCGCCATCCTCGCATTTCTGGTGGTGGCGGTTGTCTATTGTAAACCAGCATTCGATAACAAGGTTCTCTTCCAGGAGGACGTCCTCCAGTGGCAGGCCATGGCCCGCAACTCTTTCCAGTATAAAGAAACGCATGGCCATTTTCCCTTGTGGACCAATAGCATGTTCAGCGGAATGCCCGCCTTTCAGATCGCCATGGACACCCAGTCTGTGAATATTCCCGAGCTCTTCTTTGGACTGCTGACCTTCTTCCTGATAAAACCGGCCAGCTTTTTCTTCCTGGCCTGCATCTGCTTTTACTTTCTGGCGATGGTCCTGCGAACAAACCCGTGGATCGGCCTCATTGGCGCGCTGGCCTATGCCTATGCGACCTATAATCCGGTGATCGTCTCCGTCGGCCATGATACGAAGATGCAGGCGATAGCGCTGATGCCCGGTGTTATCGGCGCCGTTATCCTTGTCTGCGAACGAAAATACTGGACGGGGATGGCGCTTACCGCCTTATTCACGGCCCTTATGATCCAGACCAGCCACATGCAGATCGTCTACTACACGATGATCATCGTTGCGGGGTTGTTGCTGGGTTATGCCATACGGTGGCTGCGCGCCAGGGACGGCATTCATCTGGCCCGTACCCTGACGATCGTCATCGGTGCGTCGGTCATCGGCATCCTCAGCAATGCGGTAGTGCTTTTTACCACCCTTGACAGTTCGAAAGAGAGCGTCCGGGGAGGCAGCGAGCTCTCTGGTGATCAGACGGGCGGCCCTTCCGCCGGCGCATCTTCCAATGGTCTGTCTGAACAGGCAGCTTTCGACTTCAGCATGTACAGGCTGGAGCCCCTGGTCATGCTGGTCCCCAATATCTATGGCGGGAGCACCGATATCCCGCAGCTATCCGCGGAGCGCTCTGCCTCGGTAAAGGCCATGCAGAAGATGCCTGCTCAGCTGACCGCGCAGATTGGGGAAGAAGGACCCCGTTATTATTGGGGTGGGGTAGGCGAGCTGATGTCGGGGCCTCCTTATGTCGGCGCCATCATCGTCCTGCTTACGATTCTTGGCCTCTTCCTGCTCGACGACCGTCACAAATGGTGGATACTGGGTGTTGCCGCGCTCACGATCGTCATGAGCTGGGGCGGTTACTTCAAGCCTTTCAATAGTTGGCTGCTGCAGTGGCTGCCGATGTACAATAAGTTCCGTGCGCCCAGCATGATCCTGGTGGTGCCCACGCTGCTGTTCTGTCTGATGGCGGTGCTTACGCTGCAAAAGATCGTAGAGACGGAGGATCGCAAGACCCTGTGGCCCCGCTTCAGATGGGGGCTTCTGGCGGTCATGGGTGTATTTGCGGGTCTTGCGGTGCTATATTTCCGTTTT
>JAFDYE010000344.1 GCA_018267585.1 Bacteroidota bacterium | reverse complement strand
CTTTCTCCATCCGATCGGGTCCCGAAAAAACCCGATCCTCGCAAATAGCTAATGTCGGTCCTTTTGACGAACCGGCTCCAGCGGTTCCTGTCGTAAACGCAATAATGACTACGAGAGTATATATAACGTTTATCGACGCTTATAATTTTTTGGGATCGTAAATGGAAAACTTAAAGGTTCGTTAAACTTGAACTGCTTATAATTGATCTCGATATCCACCTTCGACTTCTCCGCCACCGACACCTTCCGGTAGGTCGAGAAAGGCACCGCCGATGAATTGTCGTATTCCCCATAGGTCATGTCACCGGTACGGGACCGCAGCGGATCGGTATCGTCCAATTTGCTGTGCTGCGGCGTTCCATCGGCCGACAGCGTCAAAAAATTGCGGAAGATCGATCCCGTGCTGAACAGCGAGATCCCACCCTTGTCCTCGTTCTTGTATAAGGCGATCCGCGCCGTATCGAGGAAAATAGGGTTACCGATCAGCAGGTCCTGCAGCGTCCTGAAGTCCACCGGCAGGTGCACCTCCTCCTGCAGATAGTTCACGGACCGCAGCCTCACCACCTTCTTCAGCTTGTCCAGTATCCTCACGCTGTCAGGCGTGATCAGCAGCCTGAACGCCTCGATGCCGAGTGCGGCATTCACCGAGACCCAGATCATACTGTCCTTCCGTATGCGGAGAAAGGCGTTGAACTCATAGTCCTTCCCGTCCCCACCCTCGTAATGGACCCTCAGTTTGGCGTTAAAGGTATTGAAGTCGATATGGTTGTGGCCCAGCTTCTCGAGCGTCTGATGGATAACCAGCAGGGAGTCGGCGTGCGCGTCACGTACAGGTTCAACCGCTATATGCGTCGTGTCTTTATGGACGCTGGGCGTCGTGATAACCTTTCTTATCTTTTTTGTTGAGCGGCAGCCCGCCGTCCCACCTGCCAACAATCCAATAAGGGCAAGACCTGCCAGAAATCTAAACATGCTTCATTTGGGTTAGTTGATAATTATTTCTACCGGTCCGCTACTACGACCCGGCGTCCGATCGAAAAGCCCGAGGCACCTCCCCGATCAACCGGTCCGAACCACCAGCCCGATCAACCGGTCCGACCAACCAGTCCGATCGACCTCCCCGATCCACCGGTCCGATCCTCTACTTCGACCCCGTATGACCGAATCCACCGGCATTCCGGGCGGTGACACCGATCTCGGTTACGGCCGACCAGCCGATCTGAACCACGGGACTGATCACCATCTGTGCGATCCGGTCCCCGGGATGGAGGACCTGCTCTTCTCCCGAAAGATTGATCAGTATTACCTTGATCTCGCCCCGGTAGTCGGAGTCGATCGTGCCCGGCGTGTTCAGACAGGTGATCCCCTGCTTGATAGCCAGACCGCTGCGGGGCCGGACCTGGGCCTCATAACCTATGGGCAGTTCCATGAACAGGCCGGTAGGGATCAGCTGTCTTTCCATGGGCTTTAGTACCAGCGGGCCGGGCAGGTGTGCGCGGATGTCCATTCCGGCAGACCCTTCCGTCGCATATTCAGGGAGAGAATTTGAGGATTGATTAATGATCTTAACGGTAATCTTCATCAGGAGTTAATGATTTTTATAATTGTCTGATGCCGAACTTCGTCGGAGCTGCTTCGACACGCTCCTCCTTGTGCCTACCCTTCGCGTTCCCCCGGGTACTTCGGCTGTGCTGACATGGCGCAAAGGTAGGGGTTTGTCGCGTGCCTCCCACCACCGCTCCCCCATTCCCCGGTCATCCACGACATTATCTATCCGGCCTTCTCCAACAACACCGTCGCATACGCCGTCAACCCTTCCCCGCGGCCGACAAACCCCATCTGCTCGGTCGTCGTAGCCTTGATCGAAATATCCTCGGTCCCGATACCCAGCCGCGCGGCCATCGCCTCGCGCATCGCCCCCGCGTACTTCATGATCTTCGGCGCCTCCAGACAGACGGTGCTGTCGATATTCACCACCCGCCATCCCTTCTCCCGCACCAGCGCATAGCTCTTCTCCAATAATATCTTGCTGTCGATATCCTTATAGGCGGCGTCCGTATTCGGGAAATGCACCCCGATATCCCCCAGGTTCAGGGCCCCCAGCAGTGCATCGCAGATAGCATGCAGCAGCACGTCCGCGTCACTATGCCCCAATCCCCCTCTGTTATTGGGTATATGTACCCCTCCCAACCAGAGCTCGCGCCCCTCGGCCAGCTGATGAAAGTCGACTCCAAAACCGATTCTGTATCCCATAAATAAAAATTTGCGGCTCGTCCCCCTGGACCCTTTAGCGCCAAAAATAAGACAAAAAAATCCCGGGGAAACCTCCCCGGGACCTTATTAATATTATAGGTATCACCCCTAATTCGTCGAGGTCGACGTATTATTGTCACTATTGCTGTCCAGGTCGAACGTCAACCCGAACCTGAGCGTATTCGACAACGGATTCCTGTTCGTCCCGCTGCCCGAAGGCACCAGGTACGAGAAATTCAGCCCCATCACATTATACTTCAACCCCACACCCACGCTGAAATACTTGCGGTCCCCCTTCGTCGGGTCCTCATAATAGTAGCCCGCGCGGAAGAAGAACTGATCCTGATACGCGTACTCAGCCCCCAGCGAGAACTGCAGGCTCTTGAACTGATTTTCCCCGCTAAAACTGCTGAACCAGCTTCCCACAAAGCTCTTGCTATGGTAGTTCGAAAGATTCGTCGAGTCGTTGATCGCATCCTGCTGCGCGTTGCCCGTGTTCGACGGCGTCGGGGGCACCGGGACCAACAGCTTGTGCATATCCAGCCCGATCGTCAGCTTGTTGTCCTCATTGAACACCGCCGTGTACGCAGCGCCCAGCCCGAAGTCGGCAGGGATATAGTCCTTTTCGGTCGCGGAATTGGTATAGCCGATCTTGCCGCCCAAGTTCGTCAGCGCAAGACCAAAATTCCACCCGCCGTTCTCTTCCGTCACGCCATTATAAAAAAGCGAGATGTCGGCGGCAAAGGTCTTCCCCGGCTGATAGGTGGCCCCACTGGCCGCATACCCGCTGGCCAGGTTGGAATAAATATAGCGGCCGGCCAGCGCAATGCCTAATTTGTCGCTCAATTTACGCGAATAGCCCAGATCAAAACTGAATTCTCTGGGGTGTCCCTCGCCCAGCGCGTTCCCGTTGAAATCCTCGAACTGGATATTACCCAGGCTGAAATACCGGATCCCCAGCGACAGCGCCTGGTTCTCGTCCAGCTTCTTATAACCGCTGGCCGCCAGCAGATACACGTCGTTCAGACCAAGGTCCTTCAACCACGGAGTATAGGTCAGTCCGATGCCGATGTCCTTTTTTGCGAACGGTGTCTTGGAAAGATTGTAGAATCCGCTGGACGCATCCGGAGACGTCGCCAGCCCCAGATCGCCCATACCGCCGGCCCGCGCATCCGGGGATATTCGCAGGAAAGGCACGGCCGTTGTGGTGACATTGATGCTGTTAGCCGTTTGTCCGATCGCCTCTCTGCCGGTCATTACTAGAACCACTAAAGCAGCTAATCCCTGGTAAAATCTTTTCATGAGCTTTTTTTAATTTTCTTTCTACGCAAATAAATTTTTTTGTCTGGTCTCCGTGTTCTGTCCGGGGATATGAGAAGGACCCGTTCTGCCGGTGCGTAACCCCTTCCCGGTTGGTACCCCCCTTCCGGTGGGCGACCCCTTCCCGGATCCCGTCAACGGAGTGGATAATCTCCACCCCCGACACGAAAATTTTGACAATTTGGTTTCCCCGGCGGAAGCTTTTTTGCTGGCGCCAGCAGACTCTTCCCTTCAAAAGGACCGTCAGAACGAAGTATTTCTACCCCCGCGGACCCCTCCCGTAAAGAACCTGTTAGAAATGTAGATTTGCGATATAGGCTGCTTTAATTATGGTTATCAATCAATTGCATGTTTTCAGCGGAACGGCTGCCGACAATTTTGCAGGATCATCGGTTTTAATCCTCCTCCAACGGCAAATGGCGAGTTTTATTGTTGCCTATTCCATTGTTTAATGGCCAGTTAGAAGCCAATTCTCCCACCTCAAACCTTATGCCGCTCAAATACGTCGACGGT
>JAFDYE010000343.1 GCA_018267585.1 Bacteroidota bacterium | reverse complement strand
TCTGCATCGCGGCAGCCAATGCGGGGGCGACCTCGCAGGACCTCAAGACGGGCTACCTGGTCGGGTCTACGCCAAAATATCAGCAGCTGGCCCTCTTCGTCGGCGTCATCGTCTCGGCGATCGCCATCGGCTTTACAGTAAAATTCCTCGACAGACCCAGCCCCGAGCTGCTGGCGAAAGGCATCCACCATGCGATCGGCAGCACCTATAACGCTCCGCAGGCAACCCTGATGGCCACCCTCGTAAAAGGCATCCTTTCCGGGAACCTGGACTGGAACTTCGTCCTGGCCGGCGCCTTCCTCGCGCTGGTCATGGAACTTTGCGGCGTCAGGGCGCTGAGCTTCGCCATCGGCGTATACCTTCCCTTGTCTACGACCCTGCCCATATTCTGCGGGGGCGCTATCCGCGGAGTGGTCAATCAAATAAAGAAGAGAAGGGGAGACGCAGCCGGCAAAGAAGGAGAAGAAGACCTCGAAAAGGGCAATCTGTTTGCGACAGGGCTGGTGGCGGGTGGCTCGCTGATGGGCGTTCTGTTCGCCTTTCTCAGCGCTTCACAGGGCGCAAAGACTTTCCTGGCCAGGTTGGACGCAGGCGAATTCCTGACCAGGAACCTGGGTCAGGCAGGCTATTATATCCTGGGCGTGATCTTCTTCGCCATCATGGGCTACGCGCTGTACCGCACGGGCATGTCCAGGGAAGACGATGTGAACTATGATTTTGAATCCAGGCGGTTCTAGTCGCGAACAGACCGATATAAAGGTGCAAACCCGGGCCCGGAAAGACTAGAGCTTCCGGATCGAAACGATGTAGACAATGCGGCTGTCAGACCCGACACCAAGCCGCTTTGTCCCCCCCGTATTGACGATCTTCAGCGCCACCGGCGAATTGATGCCCTTTTGCTGGTATTCTGCAGGGAGATTGATGGGAACCACGTTCTCATGGCTGGCGTCGAGCCGGATATAGATCCCCTTTCCATCGACAGCAGGATCACCGCCATCGATGACATGGGCGTTGATCTCAGAAAGATTGGAGGGAGCGCTTTTCTGGCAGCCGGCAAAGATCGCCGGCAACAATATGAGCAGGAGACCTGGTATCTTTTTCATTGGAGGGGGTATATGAACAAATGACACGGCAATTTAGCCAACCGTTGCACGCCGAAATGTTAAATCGTACGACCGGAGGAACCCCCGATCCGACCGGCTGAGACAGGATTCCCAAGGGGGTCAGTTCATCTTGAATGGAACGATCATCTCGAAAATGGGAATATTCACTTCGAAGGACATTTTGTTGTTGAGGTTCTCCATCGTATAAGAACCATACATCTTCCCCATTTCGGTGCGGAGGTTACAGCCGCTGACATACTGATACCG
>JAFDYE010000342.1 GCA_018267585.1 Bacteroidota bacterium | reverse complement strand
TGGGCGTAGCCCGCAACGTCTATCCCCGGTGCGAGATCCGCCTCGACAAAAGCCTCCGCTCCCCGCAGAGCCTGCCCCTAAAAGGCAACGCCCAGTTATTCGAACTCGCCATCTCCAACATCCTCCTCAACGCCTGCAAATATTCCGAGGGCAAACCCGTCACCTTCGCCATAGCAGCCAGCGCCGCCAATATCATCTTCATCATCACCGACCAGGGCATCGGCATCCCCGAAAGCCAGATCAAACACGTCTTCGACCCCTTCTTCCGCGCCTCCAACGTCAAAAAGACGATCGGCTACGGCATCGGCCTTCCCCTGGCACAGAACATCATCCGCCTCTACAAAGGCAGCATCACCATCAGCTCCAAAGAGAACACCGGCACCGAAGTGATCGTCAAATTCCCACTGTAGGACCCCTCCGGCCATTCTTTCCATTTTCTTACCACATTTTTACCAGGCTCCAACCCCGCTCTAACCCCTTTCTTGCCCCCGCGCGCCATCTTGCACCAAAAGAATAACATGAAGAACATCTTACTACCGACAGATCTCACCCTCGCCTCACTGTATCCCATACACGAGATTTGCGGCAAACACGCGGGCGATCCCTGCAATATCTATGTCGTCCATGCCCTCCACATGCCCACCGGCATCGCCGACCTGCTCTTCATACAGCAGCGCAAACCCTATGACATGGTCCCGGAACAGTTCACCGAAGCCCTCGAAATGCTGCGGAGAAAATACACCCCGGCCCTGCAGCTGCTTTCATTCGAGTTCCTGTGGAGCAACACCCGGCTCTACCTCCGGCACTATATAGCGTCGCGCAGCATCGGATCCATCTACCTGCTGGAAGACCACCCCTACCGGCATCGCCTCCCCCAATCCACGCCGCTGCTGCCCGTCCTGCACAAATGCAATACGCCGGTCATACAAGTGGAGAAACCCCCAATGCCCGAACACGGAACGCTGACCACCTTATTATACAAAACAAAAATGCCCGCATAATATGCTACTGAAAAAGAATATCCCGTTCAAATACATCATCGGAAAGATCAGGACCGAACTCATCCTCGTCAGCGGCTATACCATCGGCGTAGCCATCCTCTACAAGGTCTTCCACTTTACCCACCTGGCCATTCCCCTGGCCATACCCATGATCATGGGCACCGTCATTTCCCTCCTGCTGGCCTTCCGCTCCAACCAGGCCTACGACCGCTGGTGGGAAGCCCGCACCATCTGGGGCGCCATCGTCAACGACAGCCGCTCCCTGGCCCGCCAGATCAATACGTTCATCCAGTCCCCCGGTCACAGCCGCGACGGGCACCGCTTTGACCACAACCGCGACGGCTCTCCCTTCGACCACGACGCCGACCCCGACACCCCCCACAACGAACAGGTCCATTTTTTCAAGTCCCGTTTAATCCGCCGCCAGATCGCCTGGTGCTACAGCCTCAGCCGCAGCCTCCGGGGCCAGGACGCGATCTTCGGCATCGAAAAATACGTCAGCCGGGGCGACATCCAGTTCGTAAAGAATTTTAACAACACCCCCATGTCCCTCCTCGATCTCCATGCCTACGACCTCCGGAAAGCCCTCAACAACGGCCTCATCAGCTCTTACCAGCAGGTCGAGCTCGACCGTACCCTCTCCAAATTGTGCGACTCCATGGGCAAATGCGAGCGGATAAAGAACACCATCTTCCCGGCCACCTACAGCCTCTATATCCACTTCTCCCTCCTCTTTTTCTTCCTGCTCCTCCCGTTCGCCGTAGTCGACTTCTTCGGCTTTATGAGCGTACCCGTCGTCATCGCGATCTCCGCCGTCTTCTTCCTCATCGAAAAAATGGCCATCCACCTCCAGGACCCCTTCGAGAACAAACCCACGGACACACCCATGACCGCCATCTGCTTCACGATCGAACGCGACCTCAAACAAATGATCAGCGAACTCCCCCTCCACACCGAGGCGAAGTCCACCGCAAAAAAATATTATATACTATGAAAAATCGCCGGTTCCCCGGCCTCGGGGAACCTACCCGTGATACATCCTCTCCACCTCCTGGACGATCACCTCGATGGCCTGATCGTCCCCCTTGGCGTCATAAGGCTGCTTTAGACTGCTGCTGAAAAAGAACGCCACGGTCTGGTAAAAACGGGCGGTAAATCCACCCTTATACTCCTTGATGATATTGTAACAGTTATTGCCCGTTTGCCGGTTGATCAGCTTCATCAGTATCTTCCCCTGGTAGATCGACAGCTGCTCCAGCGGAGCCGTAAATTCCTTCTTCAGCTCCTTCTCCCGGCTCTGTATATACGCTTTTCGCTCGCCTTCGCTATTCAGCAACGCGAGCTTCGAATTGATATCGTTCACGATGATCCCCGCCTTACGCGCATACGGATAGCACACATAGACCGCATTCCGCAGCCGCGTCCACTCCTCATACCGCCTCCGCATCGCCGGCGGCATCGGCGCATGCACCCACGTATATTCCTCAGTATGCGCCGGCACCAGCTCCCCGTCATAGACCTTCGCAGGCACCGGTATCGTATCGTTCGGACCAAGCACCGGCCGCGGAATATTCGCCGGAATATCCCCCGTGTCGACCTGCCCAACGTTCCCACCCGCCGGACGACGGGCCAACGTATCCGCCGGCTGCGCGTACACCCCTCCGCACAGGTAACACAACACAATGACAGTCAAATATTTATGTAAAAAAGAGGGCATACGGTGTACAAGGTAAAAAAACCTTTCTAATTAATACACCCCTGCGGGTTGAGGTAACCCAGTTTTAACAAATTCCTGCCCCGTGCGGCCGGATTCCGCACCCGCCCAAACCCACGGGAGTCCCATCCCACGGCAGCCCTATCCTGAGGGAGTCCCATCCTCCGGCAGCCCTATCCTGAAGGAGCCCCATCCCGCGGCAGCCCTATCCAGCAGGAGCCTCATCGCCCGGCAACCCTATCCAGCAGGAGCCGCCCCGGCCCGCCCGCATCACCCGGTCCTTACGGAGCCTTCGACAGCCGCGCCTGCCTCCTCCTCCACACCAGGCTCATTATAAACCCGATGACCATGATGATCGTGCCGATCCACAGCACGTTGATCTGCGGGAACTCCACCACCTTCAGGGCAATGAACGGCACCATATTCGAAGACTCCTTTACTCCCAGCTCGATCTTCCGGTCCGCTGCAACGCGGTTGAACCTAAACGCCAGATCCTGCGAAAAAACCGTATCGTTCACATACTGAGGCATCGAGTTCTTCAGGTAAAAGACAGGATAAGCCACATGACGGGTGCTGTCCTGCCCGATCACCACCACCTTCGCCATCAGCGCCGTATCCCCGGGACCAAAATGATACTTCCCGTTATCCGGATTGACAATGACCGAGTCCAGTATCGCAAAACCCTTCGAATAAAAGACCGTATCCTTCAACGCCATCAGCGTCGGCCTGAACGCCGCCGTATCCGCTATATCATCCCGGCTGTAGGCGTTGATATAGGTGAAGATATCCCTGTTCCAGTAGTGCTTGTTATCCGGGTTGGGCGAACCACCCTCCATACCCTTGGTGTTCTTGATAAAGAACGGATAGAGATCGAAGCTCTCCGAACCATCCTTCCGCTCGAAATGCACCTGATAGTAGGTGTTCTGGTTGCGGTTGCCGATAGAATCGTTCCGCACATAGGTCGCCCAGTATTTTCCCATATCCGTCCGCATGCCCTTCAGCAGCGTCAGGTTTTCCAACGGGTCCTGGTGCGTCTCCGGAGCGAAAGGAATATTGATGCCCGTCGTATTGATCGACAAGACCTCCTTCTTCGCCGAAGATAACAGTATGCCCACCAGCATCAGCCCAAAGCCGACGTGCGCCACCGCCGAACCCGCCGCCTTCATCTTGCCGTGAAAACCGGTCCAGATATAAGCCGCATTGGCAATGACCGCATACAAACCCGCAAACAGCCCCAGGTGTATCGCCGCCAGGAACCCCGCCCCGTATTTATCGTAGTGGATCCCGCCAAACACGCTGAAAAGTATCGATACCACCAGCGCCACCACCGTAGGCAGCCAGACCTTCTTCAGGAAATGATCCCGCGTCGTGCCCTTGTATTTCAGGTACTGCGTGACAGCCGTAAAAATTCCCAGCAGTATCGCAATAAAGATCTCTATCCTGTTGTAGGCGAAGGTCGGGTCATCCCCCGTGCTCAATTTCTTGTCTGTAAACTTGTTGTAGATCGGCAGCGACGTCGATACGATGATGAACATCGCAGACAGGAACAGCACCAGCGCCCCGATGAACATCCAGAACTCACGGCTATCCGTACCCTCCTCTTTGACGATATGCGGTATCTTCTTATACCTCGCAATGAACAATACATAGGCAGGCACCAGGAACACGACCACGAACAGCCCCAGCTGCATATTCAGCCCCGACTCCACAAAAGCATGCACCGACAGATCCCCCAGGATCCCGCTCCTGGTCAGAAATGTTTCATATAATACCAGCATGAACTGCGTGATAAAAAAGAAATGCGTAGCCCGGAGAGAATGCCCCGTAGCGTTGTATACAACCTGCGTGTGCAGCCCGGCGACCAGCACCAGCCAGGGCACCAGCGACGCATTCTCCACAGGGTCCCAGTTCCAGTAGCCGCTAAAGCTCAGCGCCTCATAGGCCCAGGCAGCCCCCATCATGATCCCCGTTCCCAGCACACAGGCGGAGAACAAGGTCCAGGGCAACGCCACACGGGTCCAGTCGCCATACTGTTTTTTCCACAGCCCCGCGATAGAGTAGGCGAATGGCACGACCGTCGACGAAAAGCCGAGGAATAATATCGGCGGATGGATCACCATCCAGTAGTTCTGCAGCAGCGCATTCAGCCCCTGGCCATCCTGCATCTGCGGAAAGCTCAGGTAGTCCGGACGGCTGAATATCGGAGCCCGCATGCCCATATCCGTTTGACGAACGAGGATGAAAGGATTGAAGCCCACCTTGTTCCCGAACATATACAGCCCCATGAACATCGTCGCAATACACAGCTGCGTAAAGCTCATCACCGTCATCACCGGGTTCTCCCACTTGCCCGCCTTCCGCATCAGGATCAGCCCGAGGATACAGACCCAGAGATCCCAAAGCAAAAAGCTCCCCTCCTGGGCCTCCCAGATACAGGCCAGCAGGTAAGAGGACGACAACGACCTGCTCGAATGCTCCCACGCAAAATTGTATTCGAAAAGACGCGCCCTGATGATATAGATAATGGTCGCCAGGACAGAATAGGCAGCCAGTACATTAATGCCAAAACCGATCCTCGCCATCCTCCTCCAGCTCTTTTCCTCCTCGATCGATCCCGCATTGGTGGCCTTGAAATAGGAGATGGTGGCGACAAAAGCGGCTGCAAAAGACAGTAAAGCGAAAAAATGCCCTATATGCCCGGGCAAAAGATGTTCACCTACGTATTCCATGATAGGGTATTAATTTTGACTCAAAGCCTGCGCAGCAGCCTTGGGATCGTCCTTATACTTGGAAGGACACTTCAGCAGGATGCCGTCCTTCCGCGAGATATCGAATACATCACCCGTCATCTTCCCCTTCAGCGTGATACGTTCGGCCTTTTCAAGGTCATAAGGCTTCTCGAAATGATACACTACCCTGGCCTTGTTGCCCAGGGTATCACTGATATGGAAGCTGACATAGTTGGGATCCTTCGCCGGATTGTATTCGATCGGTTGGGTATTGTCCAGATGTGCGATGATGGTCACGGTCTTCCCGGTCTTCTGACGCGCGCTGGCGATGGTCTCGTAGGTGGTCAGATCAGTCATAAAACTGATAAGCACAGCAATTGAGATCGCAATGGCTATTAATATGACAATTTGGAGCT
>JAFDYE010000341.1 GCA_018267585.1 Bacteroidota bacterium | reverse complement strand
CAAACCCCAGATCAAGGCCGATATTCCACGACTTTTTGGTGTCCCAGCCATAATCAGGGTTGAAGAGGTTTTGTACGTTCAATGGTCTTACACCCTGGAACCCCGTGATATTACTGCTGGCGCTAAACAGCTGCTGGTATTGATAGGGGAGGGTCGCGTCCGTGCCGGTGGTGCCGTAGCTGCCCGACAGTTTCCCATACGAGATGAACCGAAGCGCGTCTTTGAAGAACTGCTCGCCGGAGAAGATCCACCCGGCGCCTACAGAGCTAAAATTCCCAAACTGCCGGCCTGGACCGAAATTGCTGGATCCATCTCTTCTCCCGGAAAGCTGGATGATATATTTCTGATCGTAAACATACCCCAGTCTTGCGAAAGCGCCTGCATACCGGTAAGGTTTGTAAGAGTCTGTGGCCTGGACCGAACCGGCGGCGCCTATGGAGCCCAGCAATGCCTCATCGGTATAGTTGGACCCTTGCAGGGTAATGACAGTAGCATTGTTCCTTCTGTAGGTGCCGCCCGCCAGCGCGGTCAGAACACCGCGGCCAAAGCTGTGTTGGTAGTTCAGCTGTGGCTCGATATTGATGGTTTCAAAAGTGCTCTTGCCAAAAGTGGCCGTTGAAACAGGATTATTAGCCGGGTTGAGGGAGCTGGCGGGCTGCTGCTGCGCTTCATCGCTGGTGATACGGCTGTATCCTACGTTGATGTTCAGCTTCAATTCCCTGGTGATCGCATATCCAGCTGCCAGCGAATTGGTCATATTGTACGCCTGCAGCACATTGGGCTGCCGGATATTGGCGGCATACTGTTCGTACGCGCCCGTATTGAAGCCTTTATAGGTCCAGTTGAGCTTACCCGTAGCAGCATCCACCAGGTCCGGGAAATCGGGCGGCGTCATGATACCTGTGATGGCGTAAGGAGACGCAGAGGAATAGTTGCGCTCATAGGCATAGTCGAATCCAAAATCGATGGTCAGTTTGCCATCGGTCGAACCATGATGGATATTGGAGTGAAGCGTGACCCGGTTGTAGTCGAAATCACCGGGGAAGCTGTAGTTCGAATGGGTATAGCCGCCGGACAGGAAAAAAGTAGTCCGCTCGGAACCACCGGAGGCGCTGGCATGGGCGTCCAGGTTGCCGGACGTCTTACCCAGGTAATAATCGACCCAGTCGGTGTACTTGTTTTGATCGAATAGCAGCAGATCAGGATAATCCGTAGGCGTAGCCGTAGAAAGATCGATCCCATCATTCGCAAGCGCTTCTTTTCTGTAAGCGATATATTGTCCGGTATTGAGAAGCTTTGGTTTTCTGGCAGCGGTATTAAAAGCAGTATTCACCGACGCCGAGAACCTTGTTTTACCGGCTTTGCCTTTTTTAGTCGTGATAAGGATCACGCCATTGGCGCCCTGTGTTCCATAGATGGCGGTGGCAGCAGCATCCCTCAGGACGGTGATGCTTTCTATGTCCTCGGGATTGATCCCGTTGAAAGGGCTGGTGCCGCCGTATGCATCCAGGTAGTTCGAGCCGGCCAGCGAGTTCAATGCATTGATATTGAAATTCTGTGCTGCGACGGGAACGCCGTTGACGATAAACAAAGGCTGATCGAAAGGTTTGGTGCCAAAGCTGGATTGTGAAAGAGAATTCTGTCCCCTGATCTGTACCTTCACGGCAGCCCCGGGAGCACCTGAGGTAAACCCGATGTTCAGACCGGGTGCAAGACCTGACAATGCAGCCAGCGGATTGGACACCGGCTGGTCGCTTATCTCAGCTGACGTCACTGTACTGACCGCACCGACCCCAACCCGCCTGCTGTCGGTTCCGTACGCGATGATCCTTAACGCATCCAGTTCGGAATTGGTTTTAGCAAGGGTTATTGAGATCATGCCGGAAGCAATGAGGGAAGCGCTGATCTTTATCTCCCTGGTCTTATGCTCTACATAGCTGATCACGAGGACATCGCCCTCATCGACATTCATAGTGAACTGACCTTCGGCATTCGAAAGCCGGGAAATAGAGGTATTCTTTTTGAAAATAGTAGCTCCTTCCAGCGGCTTGCCATCCTCATCGACCACCTTACCCTTGATGACTGCAGAGGCGCGAGGTGGCGACTGGGGCATGCCGGCCGATGCGGTCGCCTCTTTCCGCGAAAGCACGATCGTCTTTCCCTGTATGGAAAAGGTCAGCGGCTGCTCTTTCATGATAAGTTGTAGAAAATCTGTCAATGGCATATCGCGCACATTAACAGAAACCGTTGTTGCGTGGAGGAGGTCCCGTTGATTATAGACGACCATATAGCCGGTCTGCGCCTCGACGGCTGCGAACACTTTTTTCAATGGCATATCCTTCCCCTCGAGCCGGATGGTTTGGGCAAGGCCGGACGCTTGTACCTGGAAAAGCGCCATGAATAATAAAAAGCCTGTTAATTTCATAATAAGCAGTGATTGTTCGGCAGGCCGGTCCCGGGTAATAGGTTGCCGTCCTGCAAAATCCATTTTTTGCATAGATTGCAGTGGTTTTGGTTGTTAAAAAAGGGGATGCAGCGCTGCTGCTCCATTCTATAGGAAGGAAAAATGGATATTATTGCAATATTACCAGTCTTTTGTTGCCGGCTTCCATTCTCAGGTGTACACCCATATTTGTCAAAGCCGTTACGATCCCTGACAGTGGCAGGCTGCGTTCCATCTTGCCGCCAAAGCTGATATCCGGAACACCGTTTTCATACACCACCTCGATATCGTACCAGCGTGCCAGCTGGCGCATCACTTCCGGCACCGTGGCGCCTTCCAGGTTGAAAATGCCGTTCTTCCACGCCATCGTCTGTGCTACATCGGCTTTAACCACCGTCTGGGTTCCTTTTTCAATGTTCAGGCACACCTGTTCTCCTGCGGCCGGCAGCCTGGCATCGCCGTTCTTCAACACGCGTATCTTTCCTTCCAGCAAAGTCGTTCGCTGGATGTTTTCATCCGTGTAGGTATTCGCATTGAACGAGGTCCCGAGCACCTGGATCATTTGCCCTTGTGCCGTTGTTACGGTAAAGGGCCTACCGGCATCTGTCTTTACTTCGAAATACGCCTCACCCTTCATGGATACGCTACGTTCTTTACCAAACGCCGTGGGGAAGGTGACCGAACTCTCCGCATTCAGCCATACCACGCTTCCGTCCGGCAGCACCACACGGTATTGACCGCCCCTTGGCGTACTGATGGTGTTGACACCGATCGCCTGCTCTCCCCTGCCGCCGGGATGATAAGCCAGTGCCCCGCTGTCGAGCTTCGTTATTTGCGTAGCCCCCTGGCTAGCCACTTTCCCTGCAGCGGCGGAATCGAGGACTATCCGGCTGCCATCCGCCAGGGTCAGCACCGCTCTGTTGCCCCCGGCTGGAATATCTGCCGGCCCTGCCAATGGCTGCATCCTGGTAATGTCTTTACCCGGCTGACGATAAGCCCGGTATACAACAACGGCCGCTCCCAGAGCCAGCAGCATCACGGCCGCATACCGCAGCCTGGCTCTGCGCAGGAAAGGCGCCCGATGCATCGGGATGACGGGTGTTACTTCTGTTATTGGCATCGCGTCCTCCGCTGGAGGCACGCCAGCTGCTGCTGCAGCCTTGATACCTGTCGCTATCAAACCGTTCAATCTTTTCTTACGGTCGTCCGGCTCTTCGCCCAGGTACCGGTCATCTGCAAAAGATGCCTTCATTTCCGCCACCAACCATTCAGCCTGCGCGGGGTCATCGAGCAAGGTGACAAAAGCGTCTCTGCCAGCTTCGCTAAGCGATCCGGCGAGATAAGCATCCAGTAAACGACGTGCGGCGGCTTGGTTCATGTTACAGGTACTGTCAATAAAGACTTCATACAACGGACGAGGTACAGGTCGACCCGCGAATTTTTTTTATTTATTTTTTGGACAGGTTTACAGTCTCCAGAGGATCGCAACCAGCATGGCGCCGGATTCACGGAGGTATTTACGGAGGAACTTCAGCGCTTCCCCCATATGGAATTTCACCGTGCGCTTGCTGATGCCTAATTTTTCCGCGATCTCGTCCTGGGACAAATGGTCGAATCGGCTGAGCGTGAAAACAGCCTGCTGCTGATGAGGTAGGAGCTCAACGGCTTTTCGCATTTGCTGCGCAAGGTCCTGCGTCAGCAAAAGTACATCCGGGTCATCCGGTTCCTGGAGAATATCTTCCGGCAGCTGCTGAGCCAATTCGTGGACCCGCCGGCGCATGGCGGAAAGCAGGCGGTTCCGGCTGAGAATAAACAGGTAGTCGCCAAAATCCTTCACTTCCGCCAGTCTTGCCCGGTAAACCCAGACCCGGACAAAGATATCCTGTACCATGTCCTCCGCCTCTGTGCTTCTTTTCATATAAGCCAATGCATGGGAATACACACGGTTGCGGTAGAATTCCAGCAGCTCCCCAAAGGCGGCTTCATCGCCCCGGGCAATTCGTTGCAGCAGGTCCGGCTCGTTATGCAGTCTTTTTTCCAATGCTGCAATATAGAATTTTCCTGCATTCGGGTGTTGGTTTTGTCGATGACCGTCTTCATATCGTTCCTGGCCATGACTGGTATCATAATTCTTACCTTCCGTTATGTTCGAGAGTTCAAACAGGTTGTTGTTTTCGAAGCCCAATTTTTTCCGGACGGAACCATATCCGTGATAGTTCGCCTTATCAGTAAGTCGGATGGTGAGGGTATGAAGCATAGTAAACAGCTGAACATAGTAGGATGTCTATGTTCGCAGGTCGCAATCGCCGGCCTGTGGTTAATGGCAGGGTCGAGGCTTATGAGGCGGATGTCCCGATGGGAGGGGTTGCACGGGGTTATTATTTCGTCGTTGCGACGGATGAGCGATCGGGGGTAGTGTTCAGGAAGAAGCTATTGAAGCTATAGCGCGGCCGGCGGCGGCCGGATCTTTGAGGCGCATTTCGGAGTACTTGCGGGAGAGGATCACGCCGAAACGAAGAGGCCCCGGATCGGGGCCTCTTATTATTATTTGTTTATGGGTGTGTGGGGGGCGGGGAGATACGGACCAGTTGATGCTGCATGCTCCAGGGTATCTGGTCGATGGTGCAAATTTTTAGAGAGGGCTCGGGGCTTGTGCTGCTGGTGGACTTTGGGACAAGGTTTTGCTGCAGATCCGATGTGGCAAATTTGTACATGGCGCCCGTGGCGGGGTCGATGATCAGCATGCCGATGACGCCGCCGAGAAGGATATTGCCCCAGTACCAGCCATTGACCTTGCATTCGAGGGGCATCTCAACGGGCGAATATCCCTCCAGCTCGAATTTGACCGTATAAGACTCTTTTTTGAAAAACCCGGCGCCGGACTTCAGCTGAACGACGGT
>JAFDYE010000340.1 GCA_018267585.1 Bacteroidota bacterium | reverse complement strand
CGCCCCGTCCAATTCCGTCATGTCCAGCGTATGGTCCGGCACCTACCAGATGATCAGCAGGGCGAACCTCGTAATCTCGAGAGGACCCGCGGTCAACGACGATCCCGCCGCCAGGGACGTGATAGTCGGCGAAGCCAAGTTCCTCAGAGCATGGGCCTATTTCGAACTCGTGACGATGTGGGGCGACGTACCCCTATATACGGCACCCGACACGACAACCGACGGCTACAAGGCCAAATCACCCGCGGCCGACATATACACCCAGATCATCGCCGACCTCACCGACGCCGCTGCCAAGCTGCCCGCCGGCCATTCCACCGACGGCCGCGCCACCAGCGACGCCGCCAATTTCCTGCTCGGTAAGGTCAACATGCAGAAAGGCGACTATGCCGCCGCAAAGACCGCCCTGCTGAAGCTCTACGGCCAATACACTCTGGTCGACAACTTCCTCGACAACTACGACGGCGACGTCAAATTGGGAGACAAGGTCTTTACCACCGGACACGAATTCAACCCCGAGTCGATCTTCGAGATCGTCTTCGTCGACAAAGGCGACAACAACTTCAACTGGGGCTATACCGGCGAAGGCGCCACGGCCGAAGGCAGCACCATGCGCAGCCAGGAATACGGCATCGTCTGGGGCAACGTCGTCCCCTCCGACGCCATCCTCAACGAATTCGAGCCCGGCGACCCCCGGTATAAATTCACCTTCTATGAATCCGGCGACAGCATCATGACCAACCGCAGCACCCAGGTGGGCAAGGTGCTGACCGAGAGCGGAATGAACGTCGCCCAGAGCACCCACAACGGGGTCAAACAAAAACGCGTCTACCGCAAATACTCCATCCTAGACTGGACAGACGACGGCTTCCACCCCGACGGCATCAACCAGCGCATCATGCGCTACGACGAAGTCCTCCTCATGCTCGCCGAATGCGAAGCCGAGGTCGGTACCCCCTCCGTGGCAGCCGGCTATATCAACGAGGTGCGCGACCGCAAAAGCGTCAAAATGCCACACGTCACCCTGACCAACCACGACGACGCCATGAAAGCCGTCATGCACGAAAGAGCCGTCGAACTGGCCGGAGAAGAGGTCAACAACATCGACATCCTGAGATGGAGAAAGAAAGGCTACTATCCCTCGCTCAGACCCGATCCTAAACCAGGACAGATCGCCTTCTTTCCCATCCCCGCCGGCGAGACCTCCGCTAACCCGCTGATAAAATAAATGGATAGACCCACTATTAGACATACCCGCCTTTGCCTGCTCTGCATGGTAGTGATCTTCTTCGCTGCCTGCGGCCGCCAGCGCAAAGGCGGGTTATTTACCCAATTACAACCCGACAAGTCCGGCATCCATTTCCGCAACGACCTCAACGACGTCGACTCCTCCACCTCCTTTATCAACGAATTTGGCTATATGGGCGGCGGCGTCGGCATCGGCGACTTCAACAACGACGGCCTGAAAGACATCTTCTTTACCGCCAACCAGACCAGCTGCCGCCTCTATATCAACAAAGGCGACAACAAATTCGAGGACATCACGGAACAAGCAGGCCTCACGACCAGCGTCTGGGCCACCGGCGTCAGCATCGTCGACATCAACAACGACGGCTACGACGACATCTACGTCTGCGTCCTGGGAAAAGACCTTCTCCACCCCGCCAAAAACCTCCTGTTCGTCAACCAGCACAACCTCACCTTTAAAGAAGAAGCCGACGACTACGGACTCGCCTACTCCGGCTACTCCACCCAGGCCGTCTTCCTCGACTACGACAAGGACGGCGACCTCGACATGTACCTCACCACCTATCTCTTAGGGACACACACCAACGCCATCTTCCCCCGCAACCGCAGCGGCAGCTCCCCGGCCAACGACCGCCTCTACCGCAATGACGGCTTCTCGACCACCAAACACCACCCCGTGTTCACCGACGTCACCCTCCAGGCCGGCATAAAAGAGGACGGCTACGGCCTCGGCGTTACCGTCAGCGACTTCAACAACGACGGCTGGCCCGATATCTACGTCGCCAACGACTTCGTCTCCAATGACGACCTCTGGCTCAACTGCCACAACGGTACCTTCACCAACTGCATCAGCCGGTCCCTGAGACACCAGACCTACTCCAGCATGGGCGCCGACGCCGCAGACATCGACAACGACGGCCTGCCCGATATCATAACCCTCGACATGCTCCCCGAATACAACCGGCGGAGAAAAGAGTCCTTCTTCTTCATGAATTACGACCGCTACCAGGCCGAACGCGACATGGGGTATGAACCGGAATTCATGCGCAATATGCTGCAGCTCAACAACGGAACAAAACGATCCGGCGACACCAGCATCCCCTGCTTTAGCGAGATAGGACAACTCTCGGGCATCGAGGCCACCGACTGGAGCTGGAGCGTCCTGATAGCCGACCTCGACAACGACGGATACAAAGACATCCACATCACCAACGGCATCGGAAGAGATTTCATCAACGCCGACTTCCTCGAATTCAGCAGCAGGATCTTCGGCAGCAACAAGACCCGACCCGAACAGGAAGCACTTATCAGAAAAAGACTCGCAGAGCTCGACCACGTCAACCTCTCCAACTACCTCTACCTCAATAAAGGCAACTACTCCTTCGTCAACGCCTCGGCGCCGGCCGGCATCGACCAGCCATCCATGTCCAACGGCGCCGCCTATGCAGACCTCGACAACGACGGCGACCTCGACCTCGTTGTCAACAACATCGACAAAGAAGCCTTCGTCTTTATCAACAATACTGTCCAAACGAACGCAAAAAACCATTTCCTGCGCCTGAACCTCAAAGGCGACACCGGCAACCCAAAAGCCTTCGGCGCAAAAGTCCGGCTATACGCCGGCGGACACACCCAAATGCAGGAGCAGAACCCCGTTCGCGGCTACTTCTCCTCCGTCGACCAACAGCTGCTCTTTGGCCTCGGCAATAACCGCACCGTCGATTCCCTCATCATAACCTGGCCCGACGACAAACAACAAACCCTGAACAACATCCCCGCAGATACCCTCATAACCCTCTCCTGGCAGAACGCCGCAAAAACCCCTCCGCAAACCCTCCCCGATCCGCCCCCCCTGTTCACCGAGATCAGCTCCGCCGCCAACCTCGCCTACAGGCACCACGAAAACCCGTTTAAC
This sequence comes from Bacteroidota bacterium, assembly GCA_018267585.1. Taxonomy (GTDB): domain Bacteria; phylum Bacteroidota; class Bacteroidia; order Chitinophagales; family Chitinophagaceae; genus Puia. The sequence continues at coordinate 4,614 of JAFDYE010000340.1, read as the reverse complement.
GACTTTGCGCTGCAGCGCCTCCTCCCCCACAAATACTCCCAGCTGGGCCCCTTCATTACCACCGGCGATATCGACAACGACGGCCGCACCGACTTCTTCATCGGCGGCGCCTTCAATTTCTCCGGCCAGCTGTTCACCCAACAAAAAGACCAGCGCTTCAAAGCCAGAAACCTTACCGACAGCATCAAGATGGAAGAGGACATGGCCTGTATCCTGTTCGACGCCGACGGCGACGGCGATTCCGACCTCCTGGTCACGGGCGGCGGCTATCAATACGAAGACGGCTCCCCCCACTATAAACCCCGCCTCTATATCAACAACGGTAAAGGCGGCTTCGCCCTCAGCAACAACGCCATCCCCGACAGCGTTCGAACCATCGCAGGCTGCGTCGCCGTCGCCGACATGGACGGTGACGGAGACCCCGACCTCTTCATCGGAGGCCGCGTGTCGAAAGAATATCCCCTTCCACCGCACAGCTATATCCTGAGGAACGACAAAGGTCACTTCACCGACGTCACAAAAGCCGTCTGCCCCGACCTCGAAAGACCCGGCATGATAACCGCAGCCGTCTGGACAGACCTCAACAACGACAAACAGCCCGACCTGGTCCTGGCAGGCGAATGGATGCCCATACGGTTCTTTACCAACGACCACGGCCGACTCCATGAAACCACGGCCCAAGCAAGCCCACCCAACATGCACGGCATGTGGAGAAGCCTGATCGCCGCAGACGTCGATGGCGACGGCGACCCCGACCTCGTCGCCGGTAACTTAGGCAACAACTGCGACTACCACACCACCCCGACCACGCCGATGGAGCTCTTCGCAGCCGACATCGACGCCAATGGCGTCATCGACCCCGTCCTGTTCTATTATATAATGGACCCCGACGGCACAAGACGCTCTTATCCGGCCTATAGCAGAAGCCAGCTGGCGATGCAGGTACCCGCCGTAAAAAAACGCTTCCTCCTCTACGAGGACTATGCAAAGGCCGGCTTCGCAGACATTTTCCCCAATAAGACCAAAACCCAAACGACAAATTTCTACTGCGACGAGACCAGCAGCTGCTGGCTCGAAAATACCGGCAACGGAAAATTCATCAAACACCCCCTCCCCGTCCAGGCACAATTCGCTCCCGTCAACGCCATCATCTGCGACGACCTCGACAACGACGGATACAAAGACCTCCTGCTCGCAGGCAACGACTACCAGACCGATGTCATCACCGGCAGATACGACGCCTCCTACGGCTGCTTCCTGAAAGGAGGCCCCAACAAACAATTCACCTCCATCCCCCCCGCCGCCACCGGCCTCCTGCTCAACGGCGATATAAAAGACATGGCGCTGATCCACCAGACCGACGGCGAAAAGATCATCCTGACCGCAGCCAACGACGACAGCCTTCGCGCATTCCGCCTCACCCCCCGAAAAAAATAGAAAAATGCGCTACCTCCTTCTTCCACTCCTCTTCCTCATCGCCTGCAACAGCAAACCCCTGCCCAACCAGGAAATGATCGACCTGCTGAAAGCTGCTGCGAAAGAAGACCACAACCCCAACAACCCCTTCTCCCCCGAAGCAACCATCGAATACTGCGACTCCATCATCAAAAGCACGTCCAACCCCTATACCCTGACCCCCGCACTCATAAAAAAAGCCAACGCCTTCCAGCAACTCGGCCAGGAACAGAAAGCAATAGATATCTACGAAGCCCTGCTGAACCAACTCCCCCACGCCGAGGCGGATCAAAGACAACACGTCACAAAAGACCTCGCCCTCGCCTGGCTCCGCCTCGGCGACCGCACCAACTGCATCAACAACCACGCCGCGGAATCCTGCATCTTCCCCATCGCCGGAACAGGCATCCACAGCGACAGGACCGGCGCCGAAAAAGCCATCGAATTATACCAATCCATCCTCAGGAAAAACCCCTCCGACCTCGAATCCCAATGGCTCCTCAACATCGCCTACATGAGCACCGACGGCTACCCCTCCAAAGTCCCGCCCCAATTCCTCCTGAAGGTCAAAGACGACGACACAGCAAGAACGGTCTCCCCATTCGTCAACGTCGCCATGAACATCGGCGTCAACTATAAATGCATCGCCGGCGGAACCATCGTCGACGACTTCAACAACGACGGCTACCCCGATATCGTCATGAGCAGCTGGTCCCTTACCGAACCGATGCGATACTATCGCAATAACCGCGACGGCAGCTTCACCGACGTCTCCGACTCCTCCGGCCTCGGCTACCTCACCGGCGGACTCCATATCATGCAAACAGACTACAACAACGACGGCTATAAAGACATCTTCGTCCTCAGAGGAGGCTGGAAAGGAAGATTTGGAAAGAACCCCAATTCCCTGCTGCGCAACAACGGCGACGGGACCTTCACCGACGTCACAAAAGCCAGCGGCCTGCTCTCCTTCCATCCTTCCCAGACCGCCACCTGGGCCGACTTCAACAACGACGGCTGGCTCGACGTCTTCATCGGCAACGAAACGACCCCGGGCGAAGAGCCGCACCCCTGCCAGTTATTCATCAATAATAAGAATGGAACCTTCACGGAAATGGCAGCAGCCGCCAACTGCGCAATCGTCAAATTCGTAAAAGGCGTCACCTCCGCCGACTACGACAACGACGGGAGGACCGATATCTTCCTCTCCACCCTCAACGGCAATAAGATCCTGCTAAAGAACACCACGGCAAAAGGCGGCCCCGTCAAATTCGAAGACGTCAGCGAGTCCGCCGGACTGACCCACAACCTCAGCCGCACCTTCCCGGCCTGGTTCTGGGACTACGACAACGACGGCTGGCCCGACATCCTCGTATGCGGCTACGAGTTCACCCGGTCCCTCTCCTATTATGCCGCCGCCGAAGCCCTGCAGCAGCCGCTCGGAAATACCGGGAAAGTCTTTTTGTTCCGCAACAGACACGACGGAACCTTCGAGGACGTCAGCTCGAAGACCGGCCTCAACAGCACAGCCTTCGCCATGGGCTCCAACTTTGGCGACATCGACAACGACGGCTACCCCGACTTCTACCTCGGCACCGGCAACCCGCAGCTGTCTTCCGCCGTCCCGAACAAGCTGTTCAAAAACGTGAATGGCGACCACTTCCTCGACGTCACTATCTCCGCACGCGTCGGCAACCTCCAAAAAGGCCACGCCGTCTCCTTCGCGGACCTCGACAACGACGGCAACGAAGACATATACATCAAAATGGGCGGCGCCTACACCGGCGACGCCTTCGAAAATTCCCTCTACCTCAACACCAGCCAAAATACAAATCACTGGGTCAACCTCGTCCTCACCGGCAACGCCTCCAACAAAGCCGCCATCGGCGCACGCATCAGGCTCACCTTCAAAGACCACAACATCCTCCGCTCTGTCTATAAAGACGTCAACACCGGCGGCAGCTTCGGCTCCAACCCCCTCGCCCAGCACATCGGCACCGGTGCTGCCGCCACCATCGATAAAGCCGAAATAACATGGCCCGTCACCGGCAAGACCCAGACCTTCTACAACCTCCCCACCAACACCAATATAAAGATCACCGAAGGCGACACCACCTACTCCACCTACACCCTGACCCGCTTTGACCTCCGCTCAGGCACGCGAAAACTCCTCAGCTGCAGCCCAAAATAATACATCACTCCCCCCTTTTCACGATCTTATTGCCCAACGGCTTCCTGTACCGCCTGATATATTCCGAAGGCGTCATGCCAAACAGCTTGGAGAATTGCTCCCTGAAATATTTAAGATCATTAAAACCCGTTGTATAGGTGACCTCCACAACCGTCCTGCTCGTGTTGATCAACAATTCCGCCGCCTTCCTCAGTCGCAGATATCGTATGAATACATTTACCGTCAACCCCGAAATGGCCTTGATACGTTTGTAAAGAGTAGGATGGCTCATCCCTATCTCCTGGCAAAAGACCTGGACAGAGAATTCCGGGTTGTCCATATGCTGTTCCACGATCCCGATACACCTTTCCAAAAAATCCTTGTGATCGGCCTCGATGCTGGAGGTCGGCCTCAGCGTGATCGTATTGAAAAAATATTGCTGCAGCCGGTTCCTCGACCTCAGGATATTCTGGACCCGGGCAACGATCAATTCCTTGCTGAACGGCTTGCTGACATAGTCCTCGGCCCCGCCCTCCAAACCCATCAGCTTTGACTTTTCAGACGAGCTTCCCGTCAACAGGATTATCGGGATATGCGCCAGGTGCGCATTCTCCTTCACCTTGCGGCACAGCTCGATACCATCCATTTTGCCCATTACGACGTCGCTGACGACTATATCGGGCAGCTCCTTGCTGATCACGGCAAATGCAGACTCCCCATTCTCCGTTTCATAGATATTGAACTGCTCCACGAAGATCTCCTTAACATAGCTTCTCATCTCCGCGTCGTCATCCACGACGACCATCGTCGGCAACCCCGAAATGACCTTGTCGATAACCCGCGACCTGTTGTCCGCCGCCCTGTCCTCGTCGCCAGGGCACTCTTCTACCAGCTCATGAATAATGCTCGGACGATCACACCCGCCGCCGTTCTCTTTCGAGACCAGCTTGTTCCTCGGGAGGACCAGCGTAAAGCTGCTGCCCATCCCT